>JBEKTN010000001.1:0-76670 GCA_049516015.1 Isosphaeraceae bacterium
GACGCGAGCCAAGAGGGGTATCGGGGACGTTGAAAGTCTCCCCAACGGGATCAATACCACGCCGGGAAAACCCGGCAGGCAAGTCGCCAATGACAAGGTCGAAGCCTCTCGGGCCAAGCTTCACTTCGGGCAAAAAGCACCAGAGGGAGTACGGCCACTGACACGCGTCACCAGACACCAGAGTAGAGACAAGCAGCGATCAGAACCAGATCTCCCAAACCAGAGTTCACGGGACGCGAGGGGGCCGCCGAAGGTGGCACGATAGGTTTCACTAGAACTGAACAGGCGTTTGGTAGTTAAAAAAAAGGAAGAAGCCTGTACCCGAAGGGCCTGCGCAGACGATGGCCTCACCGCAAGCCGTTGCGGCCTTTCGGGTACAGGCTCTTGAACGAAGCCGCGGGGAACGGCACGCGGTTTGCTTTAATACCTAGATTGGTCGCGCGGGCAAGAGGGGCGGTTTGGGCAGGCGGCTGCTGACGCGAAGCGAGTGCAAAGGAAGTCGGACGCAGGCTCGCCGAGTGACTGTGATTTTCCCACCGCGAAGCGGTTTCGTTCAAGTAGACTTTCTGAAGTTTTATCAGCCGTCAATGCCTCCGTTGGACTCCCGCATTTCTTCGTCATAAGTTCTAATCTGTCAATGATAAACACCCGCACAATTGGCTCTGTTCTGACACTGCACCGTCATTTCCACCTCTCTCCCTTGGATCCACTGGCTCGGAAGCGCGAAGGGAGCGCGGAACAGGCCACTTGCTCTGTGGCACAAAGTAAACGCGGATGGTCCATTTCGCCCAAGTGGTTCTTGTTGGCGGGGGCAACGCTCGGGGGTGGGGCCGTGCTTCCGTGATGCCGGACCCGGTTCGAAGACCATTCTCTCGTGGCCGGAGGCGCTGAACGCCAGTAGCTCGAGGCGTTCTTGCCGGATGGCCATCAGCCGCAGTCCCTGTTCTCTCTTTGTCCCCAGCGAGGCCTGTCCCTTCTATTCGTCAGTATGCCCCAGGATTTGGTCGTTCATCGCGATCTCCAGATTCTTCTTGCGCCAGGCCCGCGCAGGGCGGACCGAATTCTTGAGCGACGCCACCTCACAGGCGTGTCTGGCGGACGGCCATCAGCCGCAAGGCCTGCCCCCTTTCCTTTCCCGGGGGAGCGGCCTCCGGGAGGCGACCCGGCCTTTCTGGCACCCTGGAAACGTGAGTGGCTCCCAAATTCCCAGCAACGCTCGCGGCAGCAGGCGGCCGAGGACCTGCCGTGGATCATCGAACGCTTCGCCAATTGTGCCGACATGATAGGCCGCTCGACCTATAAGGCCCTGGTCGCGATCTTCAACCGGCAGTGCGAGGTGAGCAAAGGCAAGGTGGTGGTCAAGGCCAGGACCGGCGGCGAGTGCATTCAGGCGCAGAAACGGGGATGCAGCTAGAACCAGTAACTAGCTGCATCCCCGTTTCTGCCCCGCTTGCGGGCAAGGCATTGAACGTGTTTAACTTCGTGCAAGCGTGGACGAACTAAGTGTCTGGCCATTTCGACCCTGATGTCTACAGGATTTCTACACGACTTCGTCGATGCGTTTAGGACGTTTTGAAAAGTATTACCCATCCGTATTGATCCCGGCTTGGATGATGCGAGAATGAAAGGGCGACTAGTTCCAGCCATCCAATGAGAAACTCCAGCCATGTCAGCACGTAACTTTGATTACGGTAAGTTCAGAGCTGGCATTTCCGCCCTCTCCTTCCTACCCCTTCACGCGGCTGTTTGGGCTTCGGCTGGAATAAGCATCAGTCCCATCGAATTACTGGGTATTCTCCTCGCCATCGCAACGATCGTCGGAGTTTTCACTTGGGCTTTGCGCTCGGGAAATGTGGATAGACCACCTGATAAGGCCCCCGATGAGCCGAAACTCCAGACATCAGAATGGGTAGAGGGTATCGCCCCGGTGGCCGAGCGACTGCCAAGACCGGCGAAAGGAAAACCCGACGGGGTGATTGGCGGTGAGCCCAAGGTATCGGTTCCCTTGTCAGGACCACCTCCAAGTCTCTTTGACGGGATGGATGGGTGGACTAAAGAGCTCATGGAAGAAGAGCCCACTCGAACCCGGGAAAAGAGGATCCGGGGATCCGAGTGCATCCCTCCCCTCGATTGGGAGCAGCCTAAGCAACTTGGCCACTGGGACGAACTCGCAGCGATTCCTCTCACAGGGCAACACGAATCCTCGAGGGGGAAGGCGCGAGAGTTCCGGTGGTATGGCAAAGGGGACTCCGTCATGATCGGATCTTTCCGATTGACAGACCCCATGGTGTACGTCTCTGATGGCCCGCCTTGCCAGGAGGAAGCCTCTTGCATTGACTTGACCCTCCCAGTCGGTGATCCGGTCAAGGAATCGGCCGGCGGCTTGGGTTACTACCCCAGTTATTCAAGGCTCAGCCCGAACCAGCGGGCAAACTACCTGAGTTGGCTCGCGCGGGGTCGCAGAGAGCATCTGGATGACATCGGGTATGCGTTCCTTTTCTTCTATGGGTTGGAACGGCGCCTCCTCATCGAAAAGCAGGATCTCAGTCCAATCATCAAGGAAGTTGTCCGACTCCTTGAAACGTATCCGATCTCGGGGTCGTTCGATGGGTACCTGAGCCGGTTCATGGCCTTTGTTCTAGCCCGAGCGGGTATCGAGACCCTGAAGGACAAGTGGTTTCATGCGGTCTTCGGGCAGTCGCGCTTGCGGCGGGATGAGGATTTTCTGGCCGTTGCCTTGGCGTGGTTTCTCAGACGCAATGCTCCCTTGCCGGTATCGTGGGCGCACCGGATCGTTCGGCAAGATCCCCGCTCACCGAGAAGCGTCGTCATTGACCGCCTGCCCGAGCAATTCAACTTGCTATTCGAGAAGCGATATCGAGAGCAATTTGGGGAAGGGTTGATCCTCAGGGCAGCCAAACGGGATCGAACGATAAGCTATCGCCCCGCCAGTTCCTCCCTTTTGGGGTCGGACTGGTCCGGATCATCGATAGAATCGATCAAGATCCCAAACGTCATGGGGATCCAGAGCCAGTTCTCCCCGCTCGTGGAACTCTGGACTTCCTGTATAGACGAGCTGCGCCCGCTGAGCCGAATAGTGGCCAAGGGGACGCAGATTCACACGCGGGATGCTTTCGAGTCCCTTCCGGACGAGCTGAAAGCCGAGGTGGAGCATCCGGACAAGGCCGCCTGGGATCGCGAGGTGGCTGAACACGCTGACGAGGACGGTTGTTCGATTGTCGAGGTGACAAAGCTTGCGTCAATTCACGGCTTTGGAGAAAGGGCGAAGCTTACTGCCAAACAAAGTCAGTCCCTGGCTCAAACGGCCCAGTATGTTGGCTTGGTTATCGAGCCTGATGCCAGGATCACAAATCGCCCCTATAGCTGCAAGGACTTGGTCTCCCTGTTACGCACAGAGGACAAGCCGAGCCTCCCTGCCGACTCACGTTATCACGGAGCTTCGTTGATGCTCGAACTCGGCATGTACATCGCGGCCTCGGATGGCCAAGGCGAGGATCAGGAGGTAGATCAGATAGCTCGCTTCCTTGAGTCTCAGTTTCGCCTTGACCCGCCGGATGCCCGCCGCTTGCAGGCGCTAAAAAGAGTTTTTCTGAGGCGAGCACCTTCCATTACAGGGCTTGGCAAACGTCTACAGAAGGTCTTGAACCGCGATCAGCGCGAATCTCTGGGCAGTTTTCTTACGGGGATTGCGGCTGCGAACGGCATCATCGCACGCAGTGAAGTCACTGCCCTCCGCAACGCCTATAAAGCCCTCGACATTGATCTTGAGCACCTCAATCGATCGCTGGAAGAGTTCCGTCTTGCTTCGCAAGAACCGGTCGAAATTCAGCGTGGCGATGAAACATCAGAGAGAGGAGAACGCATTCCAGCCCGGCCCCAAGGCCCGAGGACTGTAGGATTCCGACTTGATGAAAACCTGGTGGGGCAGATCATGCGTGACACGCAGGAAGTGGGAAATATGCTAAGGGCGGCTATGCTTGGAGAGGTTCTGGATGGCGATCCGGAGGTTGAACCGGTCAAGCCGGTCGAGGCGGTTGAATGTGCCAAGTTTTCAAGCGTTGAAGATCCCAGGCTCTCTGGCTTGGACGGCCGGTTTCATGCGATTTTGACTGAGTTGCTTACTCGCCCTCTCTGGACACGGACGGACTTCGATTCGCTTGTGCGCCGCCACCGACTTATGAACAGTAGTACATGCGATGCTATCAACGAATGGGCAGACGATCTTTTTTCTGACCAGCTCATCCTTGAGCAGGGCGAGGACTACGCAATTCAGTCTCAACTCCTCGAGATCAAGCCATGAATGCTCCGATCAAGCCGCGAGAGCGAGACGCAATCTTTCAATCTTTACGCGCCGGAGTCGTACCCCGGACCGGGCTGCGTCACCTTCAGGTTGGGCGCCGTGACGAGGTCGCGGCGGTCTTGGAAGACTTGAATCGTATCGAACGAGGGGGCGCCAGCATCCGTTTCATTATCGGACGCTTTGGAGCCGGGAAGAGCTTTTTTCTCAACTTGGCCCGGATGGTGGCTCTCGAGCGGAAGTTCGTTGTCGCGCAGGCGGACGTCACCCTGGAGAGTCGCTTGCACGGTTCAGGGGGCCAAGCTCGGAGTCTTTACGCGGAGTTGATGAAGAACTTGGCCACCAAGGCGAAACCGGAGGGCGGAGCCCTTGCAAATATTGTGGAGCGTTGGGTCTCGGAACTGGATCACCGGCTTCGCACGTCGGGTGGGACAGATTCGGATGTCCTAAAGGAAATCCACAATCAACTCAAGCCGCTACAAGAGCTCGTCAGTGGGTTTGATTTTTCGACGGTGGTGGCACGCTATGTCGAAGGTTTCCAGACCAATAACGACGAACTGATGGGAGCGGCCGTGCGCTGGTTGCGCGCGCAGTACCGCACCAAGACCGAGGCGCGGCAGGATCTTGGTGTGCGCTCCATCGTGGATGACGTACAGTTCTACGATTACTTGAAGCTGTTCGCGGCATTCACACGCCTTGCCGGCTATGCTGGGTTGCTCGTGAATATTGATGAAATGGGTGTGCTCTCCCATCGTCTGAACAGCTCACAGGCCCGAAACTCCAATTACGAAGTGCTATTGCGGATTCTTAACGATTGTCTGCAGGGAAATGTCTCGGGTATTGGATTCCTGTTTGGCGGCACGAATACGTTCCTCGAAGATCGCCGGCGGGGCCTCTTCAGCTACGAGGCGCTGGCGACCCGGCTCGCAGACAATGTCTTCGCCGCGACAGGGCTCAAGGACTACTCCGGCCCCGTCATTCGCCTTCAGAACCTCTCGCCGGAAGACCTCTTCGTGCTGCTCCACAACATTCGCAACGTCCTCGCGCTTGGGGACCCGGCCAGGTATCTGATCGACGAAGACGGTATGAAGCAATTCATGAATCATTGCGGCTCGACTCTCGGGGCGGACTTTTACCTCACGCCTCGGGACTCGGTTAAAGCTTTTGTCGGGCTCCTGTCGGTGATGGAGCAGAATCCCGAAGCCCGATGGCAGTCACTACTCTCTCAAACCGTCATCGACCGTTCGGACGACCCCGAGGCTGAGAGTCCCGTTCCCGACGACGTTGAGAAAAACACGACCGGAGGTGCCGCCGGCCCCGACGCGGATCTGACCTCCTTCAGGCTTCATTGACCGGAGGGCAAACGGTGCCGGAAAGACCTCGGACAGCATTCGATCGCCTGCACGCAACGCTCCAGGAAGCGCTCTATCGAATGCGGTGGACGAAACTCCGTCCCATACAGGTTGACGCTATCCATGAAGTTTTCGATAGCAGCAAGGACTTGATAATCGCCGCCAAAACCGCTGCGGGGAAAACCGAGGCGGCCTTTCTCCCCATCTTCTCACAGATCGTTGAAAGACCGGCTCGCGGTATCCGCGTGATTTATGTTGGGCCACTGAAGGCCCTTATCAACGACCAATTCTCCCGGCTCGAATTGCTCTGCAAGGAGGCCGAAATCCCCGTCCACAAGTGGCACGGGGATGTCTCCCGATCCGCCAAGAAGAAGTTGCTCGAAGGGCCTGCGGGCGTGTTATTAATCACTCCGGAATCCATAGAGTCTCTGTTCGTAAATCACCCCCACGAGCTCACCAAGCTTTTTGCGAACCTCGATTACATCGTGATCGATGAGTTGCATTCGTTCATCGGCACCGAGCGCGGCGCCCATCTCAGGAGCCTTATCTGCCGTCTGGTCTCCAAGGCTCGCGGTGAGGTACGCCTCTTGGGCCTCTCCGCGACTCTCGGCTCTGAGAAAGGAGCGGCCTGTCGTTGGCTGCGGCCTGCGGAGCCCGAAGGCGTGTGCGTCATCCCGGACGCCGGGAAGAAATGCATCAAGTTGAAGATTAATGGATACTTCCGATTGCCTCGCTCCGCTGGATACCCCCGGGCCCCAGAAGACGAACAGTCCGACGATATCCCTGCGGGAGAGCTTGAGACCGATGTATTCGAGGCGTTCAAGGGGAGGACGGCCCTCGTCTTTGCCAACAAGAAGTCTTTCATCGAGGCCTTTGCGGACTTCGCACGCAGAGAGGCAGAGCGACGAGGGTTGCCGCCTGCCTTATTTCGCGTCCACCATGGTTCTCTATCAAAAGAAGAACGGGAGGACACTGAGGAAGCACTCAAGTCATCCCATCCCACGGCCACGTTCTGTTCCAGCACACTGGAATTGGGAATTGACGTGGGTAACGTGGGAATAGTTGGTCAGATCGGCCCTCCTTGGTCAGTAAACTCGTTGGTCCAACGCATGGGAAGGAGCGGGCGGAAAGAAGACGAGCCATCAGTGATTCGAATCTTTATTGAGGAGGACCTACCGGACCAGCACACATCCCTGTTTGATCGCCTCTTCCCGCATTTACTTCAAGCGGTGGCCATGACTGAATTGCTAATGGAGAAGTGGTGCGAACCTCCGGAAATCGATCGACTTCACCTCTCAACTCTTGTTCAGCAAGTGTTAAGCGTGATCGCCGAGCGCGGAGGAGCGCTGGCCGACGAACTTTTCGAGACCCTGATTGCCAAGGGCGGGTTTACGAACGTGGACCAACGTAGCTTCACTGATACGCTAAGGTGTATGGGTTCGGCCGACCTGATTGAGCAGACGCCGGAAGGATTGCTCATTACGGGCTTGCTGGGAGAGAAGATTGTTCGAGGCCACGACTTTTACGTGGCCTTTACAGTGCACGAAGAATACAGAGTGAGCCACGGAGGCCACCACGTCGGTAACATCGCGGTGAGTCCGGAGTTCAAAGTTGACGGGTTTCTTATCCTCGCCGGACGTCGATGGAGGATTCTCGACCTCGATCACGAGCGGAAGGCGATCGCGGTGCAACCTTCTCCCGCCGGCAGGGTGCCTCGGTTTGAGCCTGACGGTGGGCAGGAGATACATCCTCGCGTCCGCCAAATGATGAAGAGTTTATTAGAGCGGGCCGACCTGCCTACCTACCTCGATTCGAAAGCTCGCGAAATGCTGCACCAAGCCCGGTCGACTGCTCGGGAAGCTAATCTCCGGCAAACGTCATTCCTTCAGGATGGTCCGCGAGCTGTCTGGTTCACATGGACCGGAACCAAGATCCAGAGGACACTCTACGGCCTTGGAAGCTACTTCGGCGGGTTTGACGTGTCGGATGAGGGAACAGCGTTGGTTTTCGAGAAGACCACGATCTCGAAAGTGAGGGAAGCGTACAGTGAACTCCTGATGAGTGGCCCTAGTGCCGAAACGCTGGCCGAAAGGTTTCCGATCTGCGTTCGGGAGAAATACGAGGTTTACCTGTCCGATGAACTCACTGCCCGGCTCTTCGCTCGCGAGCGAATCGACCTGCACGGGGCTCGTCAACTTATCGCTCGGGATTGCTCAGTTTCGGACCCTGGAACCAGAAGGGCATGAGATAAAAAGCCGGGGAACCGCAATGCTGAGTCGTGGTCACCGTCGTTCGGCCCAAAGGGCCTGGAAGTAATAGCGTTATTGGTGTCGGTTCTTGTTTTCGTTGAAAAAAGAACCGACACCAATAATCTCTGACCGTGTTTCCGATGAGAGTGCGCAAGGCTAAAGGGATATAACTCCAACTTATTACCATGGCCAGAGCATGTCGCGTTGGGGCCATCGCCATGCGTTTCTTGCACGCCGCAGACGTTCACCTGGATAGCCCGCTGTGCGGGCTTGATGAATACGAGGGCGCACCGGTCCAAGCGCTACGTGGGGCCACGCGCAGGGCATTTGCCGCACTGGTCCAGCTCGCGTTGGCCGAGCGCGTCGATTTCGTCATCCTCGCCGGCGACCTCTATGACGGCGACTGGCCCGATTTCAACACTGGCCTGTTTTTCGTCAACAGTGTCCGGGAGCTGGTCCGTTCCGGCATTCCCGTCGTGTTACTTTCCGGCAACCACGACGCCGCTAGCCGCATCACCGCCCGGCTGACTCTCCCGGCTAATGTTCATGCTTTGCCAACGGCGGAGCCAGGAACCATACGGTTCGATCACTTGCGTGTCGCCGTGCACGGACAAGGGTACGCCCGGCACGCCGAGACACGCAACTTGGCAGTCGGATACCCCGCACCCGTTGCCGGCTTTTTCAACGTCGGTGTCCTGCACACCGCACTGGATGGTCGAGAGGGTCACGCCCCCTATGCGCCCTGCACGGTCGACGAATTGGTGGGCCGCGGCTACGACTATTGGGCACTGGGGCACATTCACAAACGTGAATCGGTCAACGGCATCCGACATCCGCGCATCGAATTCCCTGGCAACCTGCAAGGCCGGCACGTGCGCGAGTCCGGGGCCAAGGGTTGTTTGTTGGTCACCGTGGATGGCGACGCGCAGGCCGTTCCCGAATTTCGCCCACTTGACGTTTTTCGTTGGGAAACTGTCGCCGTCAACGCCGCGGCCGCCGAGTCGGTTGCCGACGTGCTCGAATCGGCACGGGCCGAGCTGTCCGATGCACGCGACCGCGCGGACGGACGGCCACTCGCGGCCCGCGTCGTCATTTCCTGCTCCGAGTCCGTGAGCCTTTGCCTGGCGTCCGACCCGGAACAGTTTCGCGCCGATCTTCGCGGGCAGGCCGGCGGCGACGTGTGGATCGAGAAGATCAAGGTCGCGCCTACACGCACGGCCCAAGCTGAAGAGCCGACATTAAGCGAAGACGCCGCGTCCGAATTACGGGCCGTGCTCGACGAACTGCGCAGCCACCCGGACGACGCCCGGGCTGTCTTTGCCACCGGTGATTGCGGCAAGCTCGTGAAACGGTTACCGCCCGACCTGCGCGCCGCTTTCGAGCAGTCCTGGGATGACGTGTTCGCCCGCACGTTGGCTTTGCTGCAAGCGAGGCCCTTGGAGTCCGCCCCATGAAGTTCGTCCGCGTCACTTTCCGATGCTTCGGCCCCTTCGAGGAGCAGCCGCTCGACCTCTCCGGTCCCAGTGGGTTCCATGTCGTTTTCGGACCCAACGAAGCCGGCAAGAGTTCCGCACTGCGCGGTTTGCACGCGTTGCTCTTTGGGTTTCCCGTTCAATCTGGCGACGACTTCCGTTTCAAATACACGCAATTCCGCATTCACGCCTCATTGGTGGATTCCGCCGGCACAACGTTGGAGTGCATCCGCCGCAAGGGTAAGAAAGCCACGCTGCTGACAGCCGACGAAAAGACCGAAATCCCTGAGGCATCTCTGACCCGGTTTCTCGGCGGCTTGCAGCAACTGCAATTCGAGCAACTCTTCGGGTTGGATTCCAAACGACTCGTCGAAGGCGGTCGCGACATCACCGACGGCCGAGGCGATCTTGGCGAGGCGCTCTTTGCCGCAGGCGCCGGCCTGGCCGGACTCCGCGCCTTGGCTCGAACCCTCGAAGAACGTCGACTCGCGTTGTACAAGTTTCGCGGGCAGACTCAATCGATTAACAAAGCTCTCAGCGATCACGAGAAGCAGGTCGCTGCGGTTCGCGAAAATACCTTGCCCCCGGATAAGTATGCGGCTGCCGCCACCGCCGCGCGCGAGGCGCAAGAAAAGGCGGAGGCACTGCGTCGCGAACGGACCGAGGTCCGCTCCCAACTGGGATTGCTGCAACGCTACCAGAACGCCCTGCCAACGATCGAGCTGTTCCAGCGCGCGCGGCTTCGCCTGGAGCCGGTCGCTGACGCGCCGGTGTTGGCCACCGATTTCGAGGCCAAGTTGTACGATGCGCGCCAAAAACGAGAGATTGCCCATAACAAGCTAATCGACTTGACAGCGGATCGGGACGGTCTTGAACAGCAACTCCGCGACGAGCCGCCTCCGGAAACTGTGTTGGCCGAGGAAGGAGAGATCGACGCACTCAAGAAGCTCGTCGGTGCCTACGCGAATCTTAAGAGCGAGGCGATTAAGGCTGACACCCGCCGCAGCGAGGAGGAAGGCAAAGCTCGGGACATTTTCCGTGAGCTGACGGGCACGACCGCCTGGGATCAAATGCCCGGCACGAAGCCTCGACGCGACGATGAGCAGCGGATCACAGAACTTGCCAATGAGCAGGCAGCCGTCTTGCAAGATGTGACCCGCTGCGACAGCGCGGTTCGACGCGCCCGCGAGGAGCTGAAAGTCGCCGAGGGCAAGCAAGCCGGAACCGCCGCACCAACGGATCCGGCACCGTGGCTAGCCGCTGTGGAGTCCATCGCGGCGCTGGGGCCGGTTGAAGAACAAGCCCAAACCCGCCATGGCGAGGCCGCGGCCCAAGAACTTCGGCTCGCCGGCGATTTCGCGCGGTTTCAACCTCCCGCGCCTGGAGTCTGGACCGATGCGCCAACACTGCGGATTCCCTCACCCGAAGCCGTGACACGGTTCCGGAACGAGTTCGATGAGGCCCGGCGGGCGATTGCCAAAGCCAATGGCGAGCGCGAACAGATAGATCGCGACATGGAGACCTTGCGCGGGCAGCTTGTCGATACGGCGGGTGCCGAGCCGGTGCCGACGGTGAACGATTTGTCCGACGCGCGTCGCGATCGCGATGGCGGTCTGCACCTGATCCGTCGCCGCTTGGCTGACCAAGCCGACGTGTTAACCGAAGCGGAATTCACCGCCCGCCATGCGCCGGGTCGTCCACTGATCGATGCGGCCGAAGCCACAGTTCGCCAGTGCGACGGGCTGGCCGATCGGCTGCGACATGAAGCTGAACGCATCGCCGCTTGGCAGACGCTCCATCAGAAATTGGCATTGCTGCAAGACCGCCGCAACGAGGTCGTAGACGAACACGCCGCGGCGAAAGACACGCTTGCCGGAATCGAACAGGCTTGGCAAGCCGCATGGCACCCCGCCGGTGTTGCGCCAGACGCGCCGGAAGTTATGCAGGCCTGGTTAATCCAGTGGCAGCGGTTTACCGAGCAAGTCACCGTTTGGAAAGGCATTCGGTTGAAGTGTCAAGAAGACGAGCAACGGATCACCACCTTGAGAGCACAGTTGGTCGATGCGTGCCCGATCACTCGAACAGCGAAGACCCTCGCCGAAGGGTTGGCCTTGGCGCGCCAAGCCATCAGCGACGCGAAAAGCGGTCAAACGGCTGCTCAGAAACTCAACGACGAAGTCCTTCGATTGCAAGCCGCACTGGCGACCGATGAAGCGGAATCGGTGCGGGCCCAAAAGCGGCGTGACACATGGACAGAACAATGGTCCGCCGCCATTGGCGTGCTCAGGCTCCGCGAGCCCAGCGTATCCGTTAAGACGGCGCAGGATTATCTGAAACGCATCGCGGAAATGCAACAACATCTCACCGACATGCGGATCAAGGCGGCCCGTGTAAGAGAAATCGACGAAGAGCGAGCTCTACTGTTGCAGCGCCTCACCGCATTGCGGCAGCGCCTGGATTCGGCCACCCGGCCCACAACGGCGGACACCCTCGACGCCGACTTTCACGAAGTGGATGCCGCCGTATCGGCGGCCCGCATTCGCCGCACTCAGCACGACGAACTTGCCAAGCGTCTCAAGAAGGTCAGGTCTGACCTCGCCACAACCACTGACGCCCTGCGCGAAGCCGAAGCCTCTCTCACTTCCCTGGCTGCCCAAGCCGGAGTTGTGGAGATTGAGCATATTGCGCCGGCCGTGCAAAGAGCCAACGAACGCGTACTGGCCGCGCGACAGGTCGAAGAGCAGGAGAAGGCGCTGGCGCAAAACACCCGGGGTCAGCCACTGGAGGCATTCGTCGCCGCCGCACTCGTGCACAGCGACCGGCTCGATCAGGACATCGACTCGCTCGACCGCCGCGCCCAACAACTCGATCCGGACATCACCGCCGCCGAGGCCGAGGCACTCCGCGCGGAAGAAGTCCTAAACGCGTATCAGCAAGCCTCCGATTCGGCCGCCGAGGCGCGGCAACAGGCCGAGTTGATCGTCGGTCGGTTAGAAGAACACGTCATCGAATACGCTGCCTTGCATCTGGCCCGCGTCGCGCTCGATCGAGCCAAGGAGCGGTATCGCGCCCGCCGTCAAGACTCTTTACTCGATCGAGCCGGCGAATACTTCAAAACGCTAACCGATCAGGCGTTCGCGGGGCTCGACATCGACAACGACGAAGGCGCGGATGTGCTGACGGCGGTCCGCGCCCCCGGACATTCGAACCCGCGCGTTCCGGTCGGCGGACTCTCCGACGGCACCCGCGATCAACTCTTCCTGGCCCTCCGTCTCGCAGGGATTGAGCAGCATTTTCAGAATCGTGAGCCGGTCCCGTTGATTATCGACGACGTACTCGTAAGTTTCGACGACGCCCGCGCCCGCACCACTTTGAAGTGCCTAGGGGAGTTGGCGGCCAAGACACAAGTGTTACTGTTCACCCATCACCGACACGTGGTCGATTTGGCCAAGGCGGTCAATCCTGCCACCGTTGTTCACGAACTCCTTACAAGGTAGCTTTGAAGGGATAAGTGGGCGGACGGCACAGCATGGCGGCTTGGCGGGGTCATGGCCGGTTCCGGTTTTCGCGAAGTCAGGCGGCTTGGCGAGGTCTAGCCTCGATTTCCACGGCAACAAGCAGGACTAACATTTTGGGGGTATCGCCTAAATAATTATGCGAATCGTATCAACAATCGTCGATTTCCAAGCCAGGGCATGGGAACGGTCTGGTCGGTCAATTGCGATGCCACCAGGTAAGGGTTGTGAGCCCGCTTGTCGAGGCTCACGATAACCTCGTTTTCGTCGATCTGGACCGGCGCAGAAACCTCCAGCAAATTACTGAAGATCGTCTTGGCCTCAGCCTTTCCGTACTCCCGCCCAACTCGAGCGGCCAAGAGACGGTAGAGTGAACTGGCCATCAAGGTGATCTGCAGATCGAAATCGATCTTCAGGCCCACCATCGAGGACAAGGCATCCAGATGGAAGAACTGAATCGCCTCGGAGATCCCGTTCTCGATCAGCATCCGCTGGGCATAGCGCGTCACCAACGTCGGACAGCCGCTTTTGAAGTTGTTGGTCAGCAGAATGGTCGGTTCCTCGTGCCCCAGGTCGATGATCGTGATCTGACGCAGCGGCCCCTCGTAATCCTTCAGATGAACTTTTTCGTCCAGGACCCGCGGAGTGCGAAACGTTCGGGTCAACGAGGGCAAGGTGATCCGCCGCCAGGCCGAAGCAGGACGGCTGAAGATCTGGCCCAACATGCGTCGGGACCGGCGGCGGAGTGTCAAGAAATGGATGTCCCGCTGGTTCAACCAACTCAGATTGGCGTAGGTCGTCAGTTGCGAGTCGAACACCAACTCGACCGGATTCTTTCCCGTCTGCTTGTGCCAGAACTCGACAAACCGCAAAACCTCGTCGGCTTGATCGGCCTTGGGTATACCGGCATGGGCGTAGCAGAGGACACGGTGGATGGCATCGCGGGCCAAGAAGGTCAGAACGCCTTGCTGGCTGCGGCTCCGTCGGGAGATGTAATGCTTTTCCAGCGGTTCTTCCTGGGTATTGGCGGGAACAGTATGGAAATCCAGGTCGAACGAAGAACCCCATGGCAGGCCTGCTCGATGAACCTCGTTCGACCAAGCCTCGAGCAAGCGGAGACAGAGCCGGTGATCGACGCGCGAACTGTAGGCGGCCAGATAAGAGCGCTTGGGGACCGCGTTGAGACCTGCGAAGAGGGCGATGCCTTCATCGCAGACCAGGTTCATGACATGACTCTTGCGTTCGGTGCCCAAGAGCTTGAGGGCCAGCAGGCTTCGCACCGCTTGCTCGGCGGGAATCATGGCCGAACCGGGCAGTCCTACCTGTCGTACGACCTCGCCCAGTCGGATGTCCTGCATCACGGGGAGGAACAGGAACAGGCCCCCGGCACGAGTGCGGAAGGATCGAGGGGCCAAGCTGAGGGTTCGGACATCGGCGACGGCCGCGGGTTCGGGCCGAAGGGCTTGGGGACGTTCCTCGTCGAGCCGCCGGGGAAGGCGGGCAAAGCCTTCCTGCCGAAGCAGGAGGGTCAGAGTATTGATACTGACGGTTTGCCCGGCTCCGGCCAGCTCCCGTTGGATGTCATAGACGGAGAGGTTGCGTTTCCGCATCGCGACCACCAAGTCTCGGAGAGGATCACGGACCGGAGCCAGAACTGGCTCTTGGGGGATGCGAGAGAAGAACCGGGTGCGAAAGTCGGGATCGTGGCGAAACTGATGGCAGAGGACGCGGAACGAACCTGGGGTATAACCGAATCGGCGGGCGACCTCAACCGAGGGAAGTTCCTCGACGAAGAAGGCACGCAAGGCTTCGTACTGCCGCTGGAGACGCGATTCAGGGGCGAGGAAGAAGGAGGAATCGCGGGGGGCCGTTAGCACAGACTTGGTACTGATTGCAGTCATTGGCGGGTACCATCCATGGCAAAGGAGTTCTTGGATCAGTTGATGAGAGATGGGATTATAGTCTGGAACTCAAGGAAAAACCAGGGAAAGTTGACGAATGGATTAGGGTATACTCAGTCTTTGTTAAGATAGGTGCTTTGGGATGGGGGCTGAATACACAGTCGTATCAGTACCGCGCTGTACTAATGCGACCGAACGCGAAAGCCAGAGAATCAGGGCGATTCTGAACCCATGGGGCACGATAACGTTAGCGTAAAAAGTAGTCGTGGAAATCGAGGCTAGGCGTGGAGCGTGAGGCGTGGAGCGTTATCTCCCTCCGTTCGGCCAAGACCCGAATGGGGCGGCATGTTGGAGCTTGGTGGCGCAGGCCCCAGGCCAGAAAAGAGCATTCGTCCCCGACTCTTCCGAGCCCCGGCGGGACGACACCGAACCTCTGACGACGGACGCTCCCTTGCCCGTGTAGGGTACGAGGCAGGGGATTGGATTGTCCCATCGCGGTGACCTGGGGCTGGCGCCTCAAGGCTACGATCTGCCTCGGTTCGCGGCTTGAGAGAGGAGCTGTGATCGCAGCCATCGCGGTGACCGATGACCTCGGATTTCGACCGGACCATCGTTCTGACCCGTCACGACCGTCTTCTGCGTGGGCTTGGCCATCGTCTACAAACCACGGGGAGTCAGCCTTCCCGGGGAATCCGCTCGTGTGCGATCCGCCCGAACTCCGCGGCATCGACCGCGCCGTCAGGGGCCAGGCTCACGAGAGAATTTCCACAAGGATGTCGGGGAACCTCTTCAACTGAGCGTCGTTGCTCAGAAAGCGCGTGCAGCCATGCTCGACGGCGGCGGCCAGGTGCAAGGAGTCCAGAGGTTTGAACCCGTATTGCGCCCGAATCCGAGCGGCTCGATCGCACACGGCTGGAGATACGGGCAGCACGTCCAGGTCGGGCGATGAGAAGAAGGTGGCGTACCTGGCCAGCAGCACGGCGTCGTTCGCCTTCAACGGGCCCACCTGGCATTCCATGCGGACCAGATCGCTTACTGCCAGGCGCTCACCACTCGCCAGCAGATCGGAGACCCGCGCCGTGACCTTGGAGCCGAGGTTGGCGGGCTGCTCGATCAGGTAGATGACCGGGTTGGCGTCCAGAAAGACCATCAATGAGGCTGCTCCGCCGCCCCCTGGGCTTGCTCCCTGGCCCGGCGGCATTCTTCCTGGAGACGTTCCACAGCCTGCATCTCCTCTGCCGCTTCGCTGCGCAGGGCGTCGATCTCAGCATCGATTTCCTCCTGCGTGCGGGGTGGGCGGCCGCTGGTGCGCAGGTCTGCCCAGATGGATTCCATCATCTTCCAGAACCGATCGGGTTGGACTGGTTCCGCGACCGGCCGAACGGTCACCTGTACCGGTCCCGGGGGAAGCTTGACCTTCTGAGACACCTCCAGCCTTCCGTCAGGCTGCACCCTGCCTTCAACGACGACAGCCGTAATATTCATGACATTCACCTCGCGTTTTCCTACAGGTGGGCTCGGTGACCGAGTCGCTCATTTTAACATTCCGGCCAGGAAATAGCAGACGGTCACGACTCGCCCGCCTTCTGGTAGGGAGTGGCGGACTTGTTTTTTGCGGCTTCGCGGGGTCCGGCCGGTCTCCGGTTTTCGCGACGTGCCCTGTGGTAATGGGCGTGGAGCGTGAGGCGTGGACTGTTATCTCCCTCCGTTCGGCCAAGACCCGAATGGGCGGGCAAATCGTAGGTTGGTGGCGCAGGCCCCGGGCCGGAAAGGCGCATTCGTCCCCGACGCTTCCGAGCGCCGGCGGGTTGATACCAAACCTCTGACGACTACCGCTCCATTGCCCGTGTGGGGTACGAGGCAGGGCATCGCACTGTCCGATCGCGGTGACCCGGGGCTGGCGCCTCCAGGCTGGTTCGGGCACGGTCTCCTGACCCGCCCGTCCTCTGCGACCGCCTTCTCCGACCGTTGTCGCGTCACCTGGAGACCTCCGGTCGGTCGAACGGCGGGGTCTGGAGACTCTCGCCTAACGAAGTGTTTTCGAGGCCGGGACCCATTCTTGAAACAGTTCTTGATCCTGATCCTGATCCTGCTCATCATCCTGCTCTTGCTCGTCGCTGCATCGTCATGAGTCTTGTGCAAAGAGTTAGAGGAGAGAGTGAGAGGAGGAGGATTACGATCAGGATCAAGATCAGGATCAAGATTACGATCAGAATCAGGAAGAGGCCGGGACCAATTTTTCAAACAGTTTTTACGCTCGATGAACACTCAGATGTAAACTCTCTTGTTGTAGATATACCACTCCAAGAGCAGTACCCCGAGTGCACCGCAGGCGAACCATTTCCACCAATCCTGTTGCTTGTCCTGGGTTTGCTGGGTGCCGGCGACGGGGTTGTAGCCGATCTTGATCTTGTAGGCTTCGGCCTGGCTCTCGGGCACACCATCGGGAACGAGGCCGCGCGGGGCCAGGTCGCTCTCGCGAAGGTCGAACAGGTTGACGGCGAAAGGCAGCAGGCCGCTCGGTTCCCAGCGGGCATGATAAAGGCCGGTCGTGGCCGCCTGGTTGTAAACAAATGAGCCCTGGGGCGTGCGTGCCAGACGCTCGGTGGCACTACCGCTCGCGGAGGTGACCAGGAGATCCTTGCCCAGCGTCTCGGCGCGGAGGATCACGGGCCGGCCGGGCGATCGCACTTCGTCTCCACTTCCCTCGCGGACGTTGCCCAGCGCCTGCATGCTGTTGAGCAGGAAGAGCGGGAAGCTGATGTAGCGAAACCACGTGGTGTTCGGAGTGGTCCCGTCGAGCAGCAGGAACAGGACCACCGCGTCAGTGAAGCCCTCGCGGGGGATGGTGAAGGCCAGCGGGCCCTGGTTGCTCTCGATCAGCGAGGTCGCCCCCGCCGGCAATTCGACCAGGTTGGCCTTGGCCACGAAGACGAGCGAAAGGTCGCGAATGTACTTCATGAGCGGATGAGAAATGCTCCAGTCCAGGATCACCGGCTGCTCGACCGCCTTGGGATTCGCGTAGGCCGGGCCCGGAGGCAACGACCCGAAATACAGCGCATTGGCCTCCGGGGGAGTTTCGGGGCGAACCCCGTCGTAGATGACCAGGTCGAACCTGCCCCCGCGAATCTCTCGCGAGAGCTCCTCGCCCCTGGCCTCCTCGGGTGTGGCGATCCGGACGTCGGCGTTATTGCTGGCCGTTGGGGTGTTGAATGCGTCGAGCAGATAGCGGTTGCCGGCGGTGATCGCCAGGACCTGCGCCTTGCGGGCGTTGCCGACGATGGCGAAGGCGCGGTTGTCGACCTCCAGGGCGTCCTTGACCGTGAGCCGGACTTCGAGCTCGGCCAGCCCGCTGTCGGGGATATCGAACTTGAACGACTGGTCGCTTTGGGGCGGAAGCTGGAGCGCGATCGCATCGATCAATTGGCCCTCGCTGCCGGGCTTGTCGGCGGCATGGCGATAGAGCTGGGCCTCGGTCTCCACCCGCTCGGAGCGGAAGTTGTGGACCCGGCCGAAGAGCTGGTAGACGTCGGGTTGCTCGTCGTTGACCCGGGCCTGAAGGGCGACGATGGCCACGTTGTCCGAGGGATTCTGAACCTTCGCCCTGGCGTCCGCCGGGCCCGCCGCTTCGGCGGCAAGAGGAGATGTGTAGGGGCGGGGCGGCGGGCCGATCACCACGACCTCCGGCTCGAGATTCCCCAGGCTGAAGCCCTCGACGTCGGCGAAGCCGCCGTCGGTGTAGATGAACAGTTTGGGCGCGGCGGGCGCGGACGTGGCCACCACCCCTTCGCCGATTTGCCTGGACGGATTGGCCAGCCCCGCGGCCACCTGGAGCGCTTCACGCAGCGACGTGGTGGACTGGGTGGGCGGAATGGAATCGATCCGTTGCAGCAAGGCCCGCTTGTCGCCCGTGTAGTTCGAGACCACCCGGGCCGTCTCGCCGAACGAGATGACCATGGCCAGGTCGTCGCTGTCCATCGATGTGACGGCCTTCTTGGCCTTCTCCTTGGCGTTTTCCAGCCGGTTGGGCGGCACGTCGGTCGCCGCCATGCTGGCCGAGTTGTCGATCATGAGCACGTAGCGCTGCCCCTGGCCGCCGGTCCCTTTGCTGCGCAATCCGGCCAGGGCAAGCATCGCCAGCGCGACGGCCAGAAGCTGGAGAAAGAGCAGCAGATTGCGCCGCAGCCGCTGGAAGAGGCTGTTGACGTGCAGGTCTTCCAGGCTCTTCCGCCACAGGAGCGTGCTGGACACACTGACGGGCCGGCGCTTCAGCTTGAGGAAGTACAGCGCGATGATTCCCACCGGCACCCCGGCCAGGACGAACCATCGTGCCATGCCCAGCGGAGAGCTGAGCTCGAACGCAGCGCCGATCGAGCCCAGGCGATTCAGGAGATTCCAGAACATGCCGGGTAGCCTCCCCGCTTTCCGCTCAGAGCTCGAGCTCGCGACCGGCGGCTTCGGATCGCTCGCCCTTGCGCTTGCGAATCATCATATAGAGCACATAAGCCACGATCGCGCCGGCAGTGCCGTAGAAGATCCAGGGATCGGTGACCCACCAGCCCTTTATTTGACCAGCCCCCGTTCGCGCAGGTAGTTGAGAACCAGCTTGTCAAACGGATACTGATTGGTCGTGAAGATGTAGGTGATTCCCCGCCTGGTGCACCATTCCTTCAGGCCGCCGACAAACGTGTTGAGGTTGTCCTTGTATCGTTTCAAGAGCGGCGCGCTCATCGTGATCTCGGCGACGTCCTCGTCCTCGACGTCCACCAGGCGCAGGTCGCCAACCAGCTCGGGCTCGACCTCTTCCTGGCTCAGGAGATGAAGCACAAAGATGTCCATCTTCCGCGCCAGGAGGTAGCGGAGAGCGTCCTCGTAACCATGCTTGTCCATGAAGTCGGAGATCACCACGACGACCCCTTTACCGGCGTGGCGAATCGCGAACTCGCGGGCCGCCGCCTTCAGGTCGCTCGCTCCCGATGCCGCCAGGTGCTCGAGATAATCGATGACCCGCCACATCTGCGATCGCCCGCGAACGCTGGGAATTCCCTGGTCGAGCTTGGTGGCAAAGGTGTCCATGATCACCCGGTCGTGATTCACCAGCCCTATGAATGCCAGGGCCGCGGCAACTTGCTTGCCGTAGTGCAGCTTGGTCGGGGTGCCGAAGTTCATCGACAGGCTGGTATCGAGCAGGGTGTAGACATGGAGGTCTTCCTCCTCCAGAAAGAGCTTCAGGAAGAGCTTGTCGAGCCGGCCGTAAACGTTCCAGTCGATGTGCCGGAGGTCGTCGCCGACCGTGTAATTGCGATGCTCGGCGAACTCGACCGACGAGCCCCTCCGCCGGCTCTTGCGTTCGCCCTTCATCCGGCCGACGATGATCTTCCGGCTGACCAGCTCGAGCTGCTCGAGCTTGTGCAGAAAGTCGGGATCAAGCAGAGGGGCCGAAGCCGCCCCGCCCTTAGGCGCAGGCCTTGGTGACGCGGGCACCCGGGAAGCGGTTGCCGAGGGTGAGAGCACGGAAGCGGATGCGGATTCGGATGCGGCCATCGGTTGACCTCGTTGCGCGACACGGTTCGAGCCATCGCCCGACTCGGGCCTCGACTCATCGTAGGTGGTCGGAGATCCAGAACAGGCAGAGCATGAAGCAGACGGCGAACCCCAGGCCGAAGAGCCAGGGAATGAGTGCCGCCAGAAAAATGGTCCAGCGCAGTTTCAGGCTCACCGGCGGGCAACGGTACAGGAAGCCCAGCGTCGTGAACCAGCTTTCCAGGACCACGAGCGCACCGGCGCAGGCCGAGATCAGCGCGAGGATCGGTTCATTGCGCCAGGCCAGCAGTGCGAGGCCCAGAAGCCCGGCGCACAGCGCGACCAGGCAGAACAGGTCGCCCCTGGAGAATACCAAGGGGCCGGTCCTGGGAGGGTCCCAGTCGACCGGCGGCACAGGAGGTGGATCATAGATGTCGTGCATGAGAGTGGTCCGCGTGGTCAAGTCTAGAATTCTCCGGCCGGCTAAAAATGGTGTCTGGTTAGCCGCAGATCGGCCGGAAAGCGATTCACAAGCCTGAAGCGCCAGCGAAGGTCATTCTGGAACTTGAAAAGCCCTTCGCTGGCGCTTCAGGCTTGTCGAGAACCGCCAGGCCAGGGATGAACGAGCACTACGCCACGGCCTCGGCCTTCTCGGGCACGGACTCGAGGACCTTGAGCAACACCTCGTCGGGATCGATTCCCTCGGCCTGCGCCTCGAAGTTGAGCAAGACCCGATGGCGCAGACCGGGCAGGTAGACCCGCCGCAGGTCTTCAAAGGAGACATTATACCGGCCGTCGAGCAGGGCCCGCACCTTGGCTGCCAGCACCAGGGTCTGGACTCCGCGCGGGCTCGACCCCCAGCGGATGTACTGGTTGGTCACGTCGGCGGCGAAAGGCCCCTGCGGATGGGTGGCCAGGGCCAGCCGGATCGCGTAGTCCTGCACGTGGGGCGCGATGATCACCTCGCGCACGAGATTCTGGAAGCCGATGAGCGTCTCGCCGTCCATGGACTTCTCGGCTCTGGGATGATCTCCCCTGGTCGTGCGGTCGAGGATCGTGACCAGCTCTTCCCGCGTCGAGTAGCCCACGATCAGCTTGAACAGGAAGCGGTCGAGCTGGGCCTCGGGCAGCGGATAGGTTCCCTCCTGCTCGATGGGGTTCTGGGTGGCCATCACGAAGAATGGCTCCTTCAGGCGGTGCATGTGTCCTCCCACCGTGACCGAGTGCTCCTGCATCGCTTCGAGCAGGGCTGACTGGGTCTTGGGAGTGGCCCGGTTGATCTCGTCGGCCAGGACAATCTGGCTGAAGATCGGCCCGGGCTGGAACTCGAATACCCGGCGGCCGTCCGGTGCCTCCATCACGATGTTCGTACCGATGATGTCGGCCGGCATCAGGTCGGGGGTGAACTGAATCCGGTTGAAGTCGAGACTCAGCGCGTCGGCCAGCGTGCGGACCAGGAGCGTCTTGCCCAGGCCCGGCACGCCCTCGAGCAACGCGTGACCGCCGATGAACAGGCAGGTGAGGACGCCGTGGACAATTTCGTCGTGGCCGACGATGACCTTGGAAATCTCGGACTTCACCTGGTTGTACCGCGTCCGGAACTCCTCCGTGCGGGCTTCCATCGACTCTGAGGGCGCTAGGGACATCGACGGCGATCCTTTCGTGACTGTGGGTGATGTTCTCGAGCTTCATGGTTTCCCGCGGCCTGAGCCGGAATTCCGGCCACCGCCGGCCGATGCGCTGCCTTGCCGGGGCTCACAGCCCGGCCCGCGGATCGCGCTTGTCCTTTTCTTTTTCGCGGTCTTCCCAGACCCGCTGCTTGGCTTTGAGCAGGCGGTTGGTGTAGCTGGCGTCTTCCGGCCGCGGCGCGTCGGGGGCGAGGCCGGCGCCGGCGCCGGTGGGTGTTCCCGCCGCGGGTCGGGCCCGCGGCCGCTCCCCGGGCTGACCGCCCCCGAGCAACACTTCGCCCGTGGCGGCGGCGGTTCCCCGCGATCCCGGATCGGCGGTCGCCGGCGCCTCGAACCGGGAGGCCAAGCGGGACCGCTCGAGCTGCTCCCCGACCTCGGCCTTGCGACTGCGCAGCTTGTCCATATAGTCGCTGCTCCGCGCAACCTCCTGACCTCGCAGCCTGTTCCATCCGGCGGCCGCCGCGAGCTTGATCCGGTCGATATCCGGGGCGATCCTCCGGACCGCGACGTCGCCCACGAACAGGCAGGCCGCCAGCCAGAGCAAGGTCGGCCAGAGCGCGGCGAACGACCGGGGATTGATCAGGCCGGGATCACGGCGGAAATGGTCGATTCCGCCCAGCGTCCGGGGCAGGTCGATCCGGCCATCGCCCGTGGTCTTCCATGTCACGACCTGGCCTTCGGTGAGGCTGGCCAGGGTCTCGAGCGTGGTCGGGTTGGATCGCAGCTCTCGATACTCGTCGGAGTACGGTACGGAAACGCCCGTGGAGATCACGCCCTGGGTCTTGTCAGGGCCGCGATAACCCAGGTTCACGAAGTAGTTGCCGCTGGCCTCCGCGTTCTCGACGGTCCCCTCGTACCGTCCCGGCGAGGTCTGGACGAGCTCGATGGGCGCAGTCTTGAGGTCCGGGTCGACCACGTTCCCCTGGATCTGGAGGAAGTTGAGGAACTGGTTGTCCTTGTCGAGCGCATCGACGACAACCTTGATTCGCCCCTCTTCACGACGGACCGAGAGCGTCAAGTTGCCGCGCTCGGCGGGACGCATCGCCCACCGCACGACCTGGGACCAGAACGCGGCATAGCTCTTCCAGTCGGGCCAGGCCTTGGCCCAGCGGCGGCCGGCGTCGGAAGTGAAGGCAACCGACCGGCCCAGCCCATACGTCCAGTGCGCCAGCACCGGGTTGACCTGGCCGGTGGGTTGGGGCGAGACGATCGGGATCTCGACCAGCTCATTCTCCTTGGGCGAGGTCAGCACCAACCCGGTGATCGGCGGCAGCTCATCGGCAAGCTGCATCACCGGCTCGGTGAGCGGGCTGTTCAACCGCGGCGCCCAGCCAGTCTGTTGTTCGTAAATCAAGGGACGCGAGATCGTTCGGGCTTCCTTCTGGTAGATCCGGGGCAGGGCCTTGGGATTGGTGACGTAGTAGAATCGCCCCTTGGTCCGCTGAGCGAGGCCGCGCATGACGCTCATCAGGCTGGGGTCGTTGCTGTGCGAGGTGATCAAGATTGTGGTCACCGTCACCCTGCTCTGGATCAACTGGCTCATGACATCGCTTGTCGGCGGCGCGGGATCGCCATCGCTGATCAGGACGATGTGCTTGGTCATTGCGTCCCTGACGCCGTTCAGCCCCTTCAAGGCCATCTGGAGCACCGGATCGAAGGCGGGCATATCGCCCGGGGTCATGCGGTCGATCGCCCGCAGCATGCCGTTGCGGCCCGTGCCGATGGCGCGCATGGGGAAGAGCCAGGCTTCCTGTCCCTCGAAGTGGACCAGACCGACATAGTCGTAGCTGGACAGGGCATTGATGGCCGACTTGGCGACCACCTTCTGCCAGTAGTTCCCCTCGGCCATCTCGGTGGCGTGCATGATCAGGGCCATGGCGCCGATCCCCTGCACCTTGAGGGCCTTGATCTGCATGTCCACCGGCAGTGCCTTCTCGACCGGGGTGTTCATCCACCCCCCGGCGCCGAAGCTGTCACGGCCGCCGAGCATGATCAAGCCCGCGCCCATGTCGTGGCAGTTTGACGCTAAGAGCTGATGCTGCGACTCGGTGAACGCTTCCTTGGGCACGTTGGCCAGGATCACGGCGTCGTAGGGCTGAAGCTGGGCGAGGTCGGTGGGCAAGAGATCGCCGCCGATCCCGCCCGAGCCGTCAATCCGTGGAGCGACCAGCGGCTTGACCTCGATCTCCTTCCCGCGGAGGGCCTTGATCAGCTCGGCGTGCTCTCCGTGAGTTCCCTCGATCAAGAGGACCTGGGCCTTGCCCCGGACGTGCGTGAAGCCCTCGGCGACGTTGTTGATCGCCCGCTTGTCGCCGCTGTCCTTGTTGGGAATGAGCTCGGCCGTGAAGGTGTAGAAATTGGGCTCGGTGATGAGCTGCTGGAGCGTGAAGACGTTGACCCCGCGCTGCAGCTCCACCGGCACGGGCTTGTCGTTGCCGGCCGCCGGAGCGCGGTAGTTGTCGGCCTTCTGGAAGATCTGCAACGTACCGCCGGTCGGCTCGCTGGCCCGGATGACCACGTTGATGTTGACCGTCTCGCCTTTCTTGACTTCGGGCGGGATCGACACCTTCTCGACCAGGACTTCGCGGTCATAGCGATACTCGATCGGCACAACGTCCACCTGGACGCCCAGCGACTTGGCGGCCATGGCCTGCTCGAGCAGGTTGCCCCGGTTTTCATTGCCGTCGGAGATCACCACCACCCGCCGCGCCGTGTCCTCGGGGAACGCCGCCAGCGCCAGCTTGAGGGCGGCGCCCGGGTCGGTGTTCTCGGGGTCGATCGTGCTTTCGATGCCCATCGGCAGGTTGAGCTCGCTGGGGGCCGGCGGCACCTCGACCCGCGGCGCCTTGCCGAAGACGATCAGGCCCGCCATGTCGTCCTTGCGCCGCTTCTTCGAGGCGCCCCTGACGTAGTCGATCGCCGCCATCTGCTGCTCGCGCGGCACGCTGTTGGAGACGTCCACGACGAACAATGTCGAGAGCCGGTCCGATCGCCGGACCGTCTGGGCCTCAGCCAGTGCCAGCACGATCAGCGTGATGACCCCCGCCCGCAACAAGATCGCCAGCGCCCGGCGTACCGGCCCCAGCCCCGCCAGGCTGCGGAAGCTCATCCCCACGAGCGGCGGCAGGATCAGCGGAATCAGGATCAGCCACCAAGGCTGGCCGAACGTGATCGACAGGTTTCCGGCCATCGTCGCCTGATCCTCCAAGAAGTCCCGTTCCTACAGGCGAAAGCGTTGCACCCGGTGATTGAGCGTGTCGATCACCGAGACGTCGCCATAACGGTCCACGGCCAGGGCCCACGGGTTGTTCAGCTCGCCGGGTCCACGCCCTGAACGGCCCCATGTGCCCAGCGGGCTGCCGTCGCGGCGGAACTTCTGGACCCGATCGTTGCCGAGCTCGCAGACGTACAGGCAATGGTCCGGACCGATCGCCAGGTCAAAAGGATAGCTCATCTGGCCGGGCTCCGCCCCCCGGCTGCCCCACATTCTCAAGAGCTTTCCCTGGGTGTCGAAAACCTGGATCCGGTGGTTGCAGCTATCGGCGACGTAAAGCTGGTCGTTCTCATCGATGGCCAGGGCCCTGGGCCGCAAGAACTCGCCCGGCTCGTAGCCATGGCCGCCCCACTCGCGCAGCCACTTTCCTGCGGGCGAGAAGACCTGGATCCGGTCGTTCTCGCCGTACTCGGCCACGTAGAAGTTATCCGCGCTGTCGATCACGACGTCGGTCGGATAGCCAAACCGGCCGGGCGTCGTGCCTTGCACCCCGTCGCCGATCTGGAACAGCAACTCTCCTTCCTTCGAGTAGACCAGCACGCGATAGAAATGCGTATCGGCCACGAGCAGCCGGCCATGGCGATCGACCGTCAGGCCGCTCGGCCCATCCACGTTGAACCCGGGCGTGCGCCAGCCGCGCAGGTACTGGCCATCGCGATCGAAAACCTGGATCCTGTCCGTCAGGTCAGCAATGTAAAGCTGGTCCTGGTCATCGAAGGCGGCCACGCGCGGCTTGTGCAGCCAGCCCGGACCGGTGCCGTGCACTCCCCAGACCAGGTCGGGCACCGACCGCTCCTTGAGGTCGCAGCCTGCTTGGAAGAGAGCGATCGCAACCAGTCCCCACGCGGGGATGCACCTGGCCACAACACGATGACTCGAAGGTCGCAACCAAGACACCCAGTTCGTCCCCAAGATCAAAAACCCCCAGACGTTGGGAGAAAGGCGTTGCTTACCGTAGAATCTACAGTTGTCGAGGCCTCGGACGCAAGTCCTAGGCTCGACGTTTTCCACCCCGGTTGCCGGCGCGAGTGCCAGGTGTCATGGCCGATTGGGTCTTGGTGTGCCGCTCCGATGAGATCCCCGCGGGGCGGGGTCGAACCTGCGAAGTCCTTGGCCTGCGCCTGGCGGTCTTCCGGGCCGGAGCGGCGATTATCGCCCTGACGGACCGCTGCCCGCATGCCGGTGGCTCGCTGGGGCAGGGCTGGATCGAGGAGGGAGAAGTTGTCTGCCCCTTGCACCGCTGGCGGTTCAAGCTGCATGACGGTCGTTGTTCAACGATGCGGGGGCAGGGGGTGCACCGGTTTCCGGTGGAGATCCGGCAGGACCAGGTCTGGGTTCTGGTCTGAATCGAGATCATTGGTGTCAGTCGCCGTCCCTTTTTCTGTCCTGTGGCTTTTGTGGCTTTTCGCTCCCCGAGATGGCGGCGCTCCGGGTGCCCGGACTGGATCGTGACCTTCCAATCATGGGCCGACTTCGAGTAATCTTGACCTTCGCGCCAGCTATCTCTCAGAGGATGGTGAGCGGGTGCCCACCCGGACCTGGCACCTCTTTCGAGTGGCCCGGTGTGGGTCACCAGCCGGAGTCTCCCATGGGGGTCGACCATGAGCGCGCACTCGGACGTGTCGGTGGCGGAATATCTTTTGATCCGGCTCAAGCAGATCGGCATCGATCATCTCTTTGGAGTGCCCGGCGATTTCGTCCTGGGATTCCTCAACGAAGTTCTCGAGAGCGAAGTCCGCTACATAGGCACCTGCAACGAGCTGAACGCAGCCTATGCCGCCGACGGTTACGCCCGCCTCAGGGGCGCGGGGGCGTAC
The DNA here is from genome assembly GCA_049516015.1 of Isosphaeraceae bacterium. Taxonomy (GTDB): domain Bacteria; phylum Planctomycetota; class Planctomycetia; order Isosphaerales; family Isosphaeraceae; genus Aquisphaera. Next base: position 27,110 of record JBEKTN010000001.1, read on the forward strand.
GTGACGACGTATGCCGTGGGCGAGCTGAGCGCGCTCAACGGTCTGGCCGGCGCATTCGCCGAGCGGGTGCCGGTGGTGGCGATCACCGGAGCACCGTCGACTGTTTACTTCAAGTCGCGTGCCTTGCTGCACCACACGCTGGGCGATTACAAGATCCCGCTCGAGATGTGCTCTCGGGTCACGGCCGCCTCGGCGCTGCTCGCAAGTGGCGAATCGGCGCCGGCTGACATCGATCGCGTGCTCACTGCTTGCCTGGCACAGCAGCGGCCCGTCTATCTGTGCTTGCCAGCCGACGTCGTGCGGATGCGGTGTCCGGCACCGGGCCCGTTCCTGCCTCCGCCCGAGCCGGCCAGCGATGAGGGGACGCTTCGCGAGGCTCTCGATGAAGCATCGGCGATGTTGAATGCCGCCATCCAGCCGGTGGTCATCGGCGATGTGGAGTTGATACGCTACGGCCTGCAGAAAGAGTTTGCCGGCCTCCTTGCCAAAACCGGCCTTCCCTACGCCACAATGATGCTGGGCAAGACGGTGCTCGATGAAAGCCATCCCCAGTTCATCGGCCTTTACCAGGGCGATCGCAGCCGCGACTACGTGCGCCAGCGCGTCGAGAACGCGGACTGCGTGCTCGAGCTTGGCGCCTTGCCAACGGACTTCAATACCGGCGGATTCACTGTGGACTTTCGGGACGATCAGACGATCAGTGCCAACCTTCGATCGGTCCGGATCAAGCGGCACATCTACCCGAACGTCACGCTTCGCGAGTTCATCCTTGGGCTGACCGAGCAGCTCCGGAGCTGGGACCCGTCCACCCTGGACATCAAGCGGGCGACCGAAGGTTGCACGCACCGGCGAACGATCGCCTTCGAGCCCCAGCCGGACAGCGCGCTGACCATCCGACGCTTCTTCGATCGCGTCGGCCACTTCCTACCGCCCCGTGCGGTCGTCATCGCCGAGACGGGCGTTGCCCTCTTCAGCGCTGCCGAGACCTTGATGCCCGAGGGGGCGAAGTTCATCGGCCAGACCTTCTACGGCTCGATCGGCTATACCGTTGGCGCCACCGTGGGAGCGTGCCTGGCCGCCCCGGACCGGGGAGTCGTGCTGTTCGTGGGCGACGGCTCGTTCCAGGTCACCTGCCAGGACCTTTCGACCTTGATCCGATACGGCCAGAAGCCGATCGTCTTCCTCCTGAACAACGACGGCTACACGATCGAGCGCGTGATCGTGGATCGGCCTTACAACGACATCCAGCCCTGGAAATATCATCGTCTGGTCGAGGTCTTCGGCGGAGGTCTTGCCTTCGATGTTTACACCGAGGGCCAACTCGAAGTCGCGCTCGCCCAGGCCGCCGGGGCCGACGAGCTTGTCTTCATCGAGATCCATACTGATCGGTTCGACTGCTCGGAATCCCTTCGTCGGGCTGGAGAGGCCATGGCCCGGACGAACAAGCTGGGATGACGTCGCCGACCACCGACGTCGGCGACGCCTGTAACCAGATCGGAGCTGGAAACGGGGACGCAAGGGAAACAGGTGTCAGGAACCGAAAAACGACTTTCTTGCATCAATGTGCCCGAAATGGGTTCCTGACACCTTATCCGCCCGTTGGATGATGCAACAAACTTGGCAAGGTCTGGCGGGTATGTTATCCTGCTGTATACGGAAACGCATCACAGAAGGACATGTAATTATGACAATTCATCAATGGCAAACAATTGAACGCTCGTTAATTGGGCTATCCCCTCAGGACAAACTCGAGCTGGTTGAACACCTGCTCCACGAGCTGCGGGTTGTTGCCGCTTCTGGCACTCAATCGCCGGCACCCCGCATTGCGGAGATGACCGAAGATGAGTTCAAGCAGCAGTTATTGAAATCCGGTCGGGTGTCGAGCCTGCCCACGCCTGCCGATCCTGCGTCCCGACCGGTTTTCCAGCCGATTACTCTCGAGGGGGAACCCCTCTCGGAGACCATCATTCGCGAGCGGCGCTGACATGGCCGCTCTTATCTTCGACGCCAGCGCAATCGTCAAGCGTTACCTCAACGAGATCGGCAGCGGTTGGGTCCGGGGATTGGCGTATCCGGCTGCCGCTCAGGAGATTTTTCTCACGCGGATTACGCGGGTCGAGATCACTGCCGCCGTTACTCGTAGAGGCCGCGGCGGGCTCTTGCCCGCTTCCGCCGTTCCCGCCCTTCTTGCCCAATTCCGGCATGACGCCGCTCACCAGTACACCATCCTGGAAATCACGCCCGCCTTGCTGACCGAAGCTGAACGGCTGGCGGAAACGTACGGCCTGCGGGCCTATGACGCTGTGCAACTGGCAGCGACAACCGATCTGCACCAGGCACGGTCAACCACCGGCTTGAGCCGGCTGACGTTCATCTCGGCCGACCAAGAACTCAATGCCGCCGCCATAGCCGAAGGGATAGACGTGGATGATCCGACCATGCATCCGTAGCCGGTCGATACGTTAGAGAGGCCGGGGGGATTATTGTGACCAGGTCCACGGCGGTCTGCCACTGCTCGAAGGCCTGGTCGATACGTTAGAGAGGCCGGGGGGATTATTGCGACGGTCGTTGTTCCACGACGCGGGGGCAGGGGGTGCACCGCTTTCCGGTGGAGATCCGGCAGGACCAGGTCTGGGTTCTGGTCTGAGAGGATTGACGAGAATCTGATCGCTAGCCAGAGCGCCCGGAGGCTCCAGCCGCTTTCGCGGGGTTCGCTCCGGTTTTCGGCCGCATTGCCGCGGCTTCGCGCTCATGGGCTTCTGCGTCGGTTGACCGGCCAAGCTTGCGGCACACGCTGGCTAGCTGGGAAAGCGTCTCGGCGAGTTGGGCCTTGCGCTCGTTGTCCTCAGGCAGCTCTCTGGCGATCTCCACGGCCATCTCGATGGGCTCAGCGGCCTCCGCGAACTGGCCTTTCTGGCTCAGCGCTTCGGAGATGTTGCTCAATGCCCCCATCAGCCCGGTCCGGGCAGGGTCCAGCCGGGGTTGGGCGGCCAGCAGCCGTTCATAAATCTCCCTGGCCCGGCGGCCGCTCCGGACCGATTCATCGAGCCGGCCGCTGCGCCCCAGAAGATCGCCCAGATTGATGTAGCCCTGGGCCAGATCGCACTGATACGTCGTGTTAGTGGGCTCGGTCTGGACGACCTCTTCGAGCAAACGGCAGCACCGCTCCAGCAGCTCGAATGCCTCGGAATGGCGCCCCAGATCATACTCATGGACGCCCAGGTTCTGACACGAACGGGCCACGTTGCGGCGGCGGTACTGGTTGGTGAGGTCCAGCGCCAGGAGCTGCTCGCGAAGCTCGATCGCCTTGCGCAAGTCTCGGGCGGCGACCTGGGGATCCTCTTCCCGGAATGCCATGTTGTTGTACGTGAGAGCCAGGTCGTCGCGGTACCTCGGCACCAAGGGTTCTTCGGTGACGAGCTGCTCGAGGATCTGGAGCACGTCTTGGTAGGCGAGCCGGGCTCCGGCTGAATCGTGCAGCATCGAGCGGAGGTTCGCGACGTTGCCCTGGCTGGCGGCGAGGATGCGCCGGGCATCGCGATCCTGGGGCGCTTCCTCGACCAGCTTGCGGAACAGATTGCTGGCTTGCTCGTGACCACGCAGGGCCGCCTCCAGGCGGCCAAGCTGGGTCTCCATCCGCACGATGTGGTCCAGGCATTGCGCCTGCCTCATGCGTGCGCCGCGGTTGGCCGGGTCGCGGCGCAGCGCGGCCTGGAACAGCGACTCGGCCTGACGGAACACCTCGATGGCATCGGCCTTGTCGCCCTCCTCGGTCGTCAGGCAGCCCACGCGAAAGCAGGCCTCGGCGAGGTCGGCCTGAAGCGTGGGGTCGTCGCGTCGCTGCCGAAGGAAGTCGCGGTAATAGCCCAGCAGATCGCGGAACATCTCGCGGCGAACCGATTCCAGGCCGGGCCGAAAGAACAAGCCCTCGGTGAAAACCCGGGTGTAGAACGCATCGACCAGGCGGCGCGCCTCGCGAAAGTTGTTCTCCGCCTGCGCCCGCTGGGCCTCGGCTCGCCGCCATTGCCAGACGACCCCGGCGAGGCCGGTGAGCGCCACGACGGCCAGGGATGCCGTTAGCCCGGCAATCAAGGGGCGGCGGCGAGTGAAGCGCCAGGTCCGTTCGAAAACCCCGGCGAGCCGGGCCACGATTGTCTCTCCCCGCAGGAAGCGTCCCAGGTCGTCGGCCAGGTCGCGGGCGGTCGGATACCGTCTTGCAGGGTCCCTGGCCATCGCCTTCAGGCAGATCGTCTCGAGGTCGCGGGGTAGCGCGCTGTTGATCCGGCGGCGCGGGCGTGGGTCCGTGTCGATCACCTGGCGGAGCACCGAGCCCGCGGTGCCGCGAAATGGCGGCTCGCCGGTCAGTGCTTCGTAGAGGGTGGCCCCCAGGCTGTAGACGTCGGAACGGGCATCGACGGCTTCTCCCCGGGCTTGCTCGGGGCTCATGTAAGCCGGCGTGCCGACGGCCGAACCATCCTGGGTCACGTCGCTCGATTCTCCGGCCGGTCGAGCAAGACCGAAGTCCGTGATCTTGGTCCGTCCCTTCGCCGGGTCGAGCATCACGTTGGACGGTTTGATATCACGATGGACCAGGCCGGCGGCATGGGCCGCGGCCAGCCCCTCGGCCACCTGGAGGGCCACGCTCGCGGCCTCGCGGTGGCCCAGCCGCCCAGCCCGCCGGATCGCCTCGGCCAGCGTGGGACCGGCCAGGTATTCCATGACGATGTAGGGAAGTCCGTCGGGCGGACTGACCACGGCGTGAACCTCCACCACGTGATCGTGCCGGACATGGGCCGCGGCGCGCGCCTCGCGGACGAACCGGATCCGGTCGCGTCCGTGGGCCAGGGCCGGACGGAGGACCTTCAAAGCCACGACCCGGTCCAGCACGTCGTCGCGCCCCCGCAGGACGATCCCCATTCCCCCGTGGCCCAGGAGCTCGAGCACGCGATAGGGGCCCAGCGTGCCGAGGTCTCCTTCATGGAGGGGCGGCCCGAGAAACTCAAGCGTGGGCGGCTCGGCCGCGCGTCCCTCGGCGAGGTCCCACTCCGTGCTCATCTTCGCGCCGATCTCGAGCAGTCGGACGAGTCCTGGGCCATCCGTCTCGTCGACCACGGTCGGAGGGACCTCCCTGACTCACTCCCGGAGCTCGGGTTCATCGGAGAGCCGGTCCAGCGCTTCCCGGCATCGGTCGCACCGCTGGAGGTGAGCATTCAGCTCCCCGCAGGCATCCTCGAGCGGTTCGCCACCTAGAAAATCCTCCAGCTCGCGCGATGTGGGGCAGTGTGTCACGGTGGGTCTCTGCCGGCGTTGCCGGACTTCAGGTCAGGGGAACGCACTGGGGAAGGTCTTCCGCCATGATCATCAGCTCGTCGCGCAGCCGCTTGAGCACGCGCGACTTGGCCAGGTAGACCGCCTCGATCGGCAGCGCCAGTTCGCGCGCCACCTCGTTGGCAGCCCGGTCGTGCAGCCAGACTTCCTCAAAAGCGCTCCAGGTTGGCGGCTCGAAACGATCCCGGATGCGGCCAAGCGCTGCGCTCAGGAGGTGGGCATGAAACTCCGCAACCCATTCGCCGTCAGCTTCGAATGCGCGCAGGTTCTCCATGGACTCGTCGACGACCACCCCGCGCACTCCCCGACCCTCGTTCTCCAGGAACCGGCAGACCTTGTTCCGCACGACCGCACCGAGCCAGTCGCGGAACCGGCCCCTTCCTGGCTGGTACTCGAATTCGCGAATCGACCGCGCCACCTGGGCCAGGACTTCCTGGCCCACATCCGCGGCGTCGGCGTCCTGAAGCCTTTGGCGACGGCACGATCGGTAGATTAAGGGCGCATAGATCGAAACGAAGGTCCGCCACGACTCCGCGTCAGAAGCGTCCCGGATGCGTAACAGCAAGCTTGGCTGCGTCGGGCCGGGTTCCGGCTCACTCATAATCATAATTCCCACAGGAGCAATGATCTTGCACGCAACAATGGTATTATCCCGAAAACGCCCGACCATTGCAAGGATGCATCCGGTTGGTGTCGCTTTGTCAATGCTTGCATGTTCTTTTTCGCCCTGCTCGTGATAGATCGGGCGAGTCTGCGCATATACCTCACAGACCAGACCGATGCCGGCAAGGGTCCCTTTCCGCAAGTAATCCCGATACGGCGATGACCGCAGCACCGCCACGTCGATCGACGACCTCGAACGAACCCGAGATCCCGCATTCTTGTTCACACCAGGGGAGCGCTCTCAGATGGCCAACAACCGCCAGTCCAGACGACGATCGCACGAAACCCGCCCCCGTCGCCGCGCCGCACGCTTGGGTCTCGAAGTCCTGGAAGAGCGCCGGTTACTCGCCACCGACTCCTGGACCTCCGCTTTGAGCGGATCGTGGAACAACGCCAGCAACTGGAGCACAGGAAGCGTGCCGCAGGCCGGCGACGCCGTGGTCATCGACGTGGCGGGCGCCAACCCCACTGTCACCTTCACCTCGGGCGCATCGGGCCCCTACCAGAGCGTGACCGTCAAGGATACGCTCGAGGTCTCCTACGGCGAGCTCAGCACGGATTCCGCCCAGATCAATGGCTCGCTCTTGCTTGATAACGGCGGTGTGATCGATCTGGCCGCTTCCGGCGGATCGATCAATCTGGCGGGAACGACCACCTGGACTCAGGGAGATTTCTGGGGCTCCGGCAACGTCGTCAACACCGGCACGATCAATATCCCCGGCGCCGCCCTTCACCAGGTGGCCGGTCCGACCCTGGTCAACGAGGGGCAGATCAACCTGGGCGGCACATTGTCCGGTGCACTGACCAACAACGCGGGCGCAACGATCGACTTTCAGGGAAGCGGGATAATCGCTGGCGCGTTTACCAACCAGGGAACGATTGCCAATTCCGCGGCCGGGACCGCGACGATCTCGAACCAAGGCGCTTTCAGCAACCAGGGAGGCACGTTCGACGTGACGGCGGGGACCCTGGTGATCGACGGGTACGGGGGCACGAGCACCGGCGCCACCTTCACCGTTTCCCCTGGGGCTCAGGTCGATCTCGACGGTAACGAGACCTGGGGCGGAACCATCACCGGCTCCGGCGGCGGGTCGGTCGTGATCAACATCGATACGTTCGATTCGATAAACGCCAACGGTGCCTCCTTCAATTTTCCGACGGGCATGCTCAACTGGGAAAACGGCACGATCTACGGCACCTTCACCAACCTCGGCGACCTGACGATCACGAGCCAGTCGTCCAACTCGGTCGATGTCGGCAACACGCTGAACAATACCGGCACGATCGAGATCAACGGCCAGCTCAATATCGACAATCTGAATAACCAGGCCGGTGGAACGATCACCCTCGTCGGGGCGTCCACCATCAGCGGCACGAACTTCACCAACCAGGGAACTCTCGACACGACCGAAGCTGGCACCGCGACGATCAACTGCACGGCGTTCAACAATCAGGCGGCGCCGATCAATGTACCGGCGGGGACCCTGGTGATCGACAACTACGACGGGACGAGTACCGGGGCAACCTTCAACGTGGCGACTGGGGCTCAGGTCGATCTGGACGACGGTGACGCGACCTGGAGCGGAACGATCACCGGCTCCGGCGGGGGGTCGGTCGTGATCGACATCGGTCAGGTAAACGCCGACGGTGCCTCCTTCAACTTTCCCGCCGGCATGCTCAACTGGGTAAACGGCACGATCTTCGGCACCTTCACCAACTTCGGCGACCTGACGATCACGAGCCAGTCCTCCAACTCGCTCGATGTCGGCAACACGCTGAACAATACCGGCACGATCGAGATCAACGGCCAGCTCAATCTCGGCGACATCTACACCGGCCCGGCGGGAGCGTTCCTGAATAACCAGGCCGGTGGAACGATCACTCTGGAAGGCAATGCCGTCATCAGTGGCGGCAACAGCTCCACATTCAACAATCAGGGGACGCTCGACAAGATCGGAGCCGGCAGCGCGGCGATCAACGTCGGAGATTTCAACAATCTCGACGCGCCGATCAACGTCTCTGCCGGGTCGCTCGTCGACGAGTCCGGCGGTACAAGCACCGGCGGAGTCTTCACGGTGGCCGCCGGATCGGAGCTCGACATCCCGGGTCAGAGCAGTTGGACCGGAGACTATACGGGGTCCGGCGGTGGTCTCGTCGTATTCGAGCCTGGGTACCTGAGCGACTTGAACCTCAATGGGGCGACACTGAACTTTCCCGCCGGAATGCTCGAGTGGACAACCTACACACTGGAGGGAGATTTCACCAACCTTGGCTCAATGACAATGTCCGGCACCGCTAATATTTATCTCGACGGGACCTTGACCAACGAGGGATCGATCGACGATCTGTCCGTGGCGTCCATCAACCTCCAGGGCAGCGCGTATGGCCCCGGCTCGATCGTCAACACCGCCGGTGCGACTCTGACTCTGGGCGGGACTTCGTTGACCATTACCGGCAACGCCAGCTCAACCATCGATAACGAAGGAACAATCGAGATAGGTCAGGGCTTGTATGTGGTTGATTCTGTGACTACGGCAAATACAGGAACGATCACACTGGGCGCCAATTCGACTGTCGGCATTGAGTCGACCGATAGCTCCGGCGTTATCGCGACCGGCACCTACAATGTCGGTGCCGGAGTGCTCCTTCAGTTCTTGAATCTCGGTTCGATCACCGAGAACGACGCGACGATCACGCTGGACGGTGCCGGTGCATCGATACCGCAGCTCGCCTCGCTCGCGACCAATGCAGGAACGCTTTCGGTTGCCGACGGGGCGTCCTTGACGGTCGACGGCAACCTGGAAAACACGGGAACGGTCGTACTCGCCCCCGGCGGCGTGCTGAATGTGCCCGGCACGTTCACTCAAACCGCCGCGGGAACCCTCGCGGCCCAGGTCGGCACCTACAATGGCGCGCCGTCGGTCGGACTACTCGATGTGACAGGAGCCGCTCAAATCGGTGGCAATCTCACGATTTCCACGGTCGCGGGCGGTGGTCAGGTCGGCAACCAGGCCCTTCCCGTGCTGGACTATGCCTCGGAGACCGGTTCTTTTGCTTCGGTGAATGGACTGAGCATCGGACCGATCCAGGTCTATCAATTGAATGTGAACTCGATACAGACGACCCTGACCAGCGTGGCACCCACCTCGGACCTGGCCACCACCAGCGTGATCGGACCGACCGGCACACTCGCGATCGGCGCTCCCCTGACGGTCGACTACACCGTCGAGAACGAGGGAGCCAACCCGGCGCTCGGCCCCTGGACCGACTCGGTGTATCTATCTCCGAATGGCGGGCTTACGTCGAGCTCCATTCTGCTCGGCCGGACCGTCTACACCGGCAACCTCGCCGCCGGCGCGAGCTACAATGGCTCGCTCACCACGGTCGTCCCCGTCGTCGTGGGGAACTATCAGGTCGTCGTCCTGACCGATAGCGGCGAGACCACGACCGACATCAATCGCGCCAATAACCAGGCCGCGTCCGCAAACTCGTTCACGGTGACGGTCCCGTCGCTTGACATCGGCGGATCGACCTCGGGCACACTGACGGCGGGCCAGAACTTGCTCTACGAAGTGGATGTGCCGGCGGGCTCGTCCGTTGGCCTGACGCTCAACGTCCCCGCCGGTTCGGCCGCGATCCTCGCTCGCGCCGGCGACTTGCCCTCCGATTCGACCTTTGACGAGTATGACTTCTCAACCACCGACAACCAGGAGAGTGTGACGGTGGGCGGCGGCCAGGGTGGACCGGTCTATGTTATGATCGAACCCCAGTCCACAACTAGTGCGGGCACGAATTTCACGCTTTCGGCGCAGGCGCTGAGCTTCGCCGCGACCGCGATCAGCCCAGATCAAGCGACGGAGGGCGATACGTTCTCAGTCGTGATTTCGGGCTCGCAATTCACCCCGAATACGACCGTCTCGCTGGTCGGACAAAACGGGGTCGTCACGCCGACACAGGTTTCCTACCAGAATTCGAGCGAGATCCTGGCCACCTTCGGAGCAATTTATAACATAGGTGGGTATCAGGTCGTCGTCTCCGATGCTGGAAAAACGTCGACGTTGCCCAATGTGTTCCAGGTGAACGGCTCAGTGTATAATTTCACCGACCCCGACAGCAACAATAATGCCATTGTCCTCACCTTGAATACCCCCAGCGTTGTGAGGGCCGGAACGCTCGAGACCCTCACGATTGATTATACCAACACGGCCGACTACCCGATTCCCGCGCCTCTGCTGGACCTTTCGTCGAGTAGCGCGGCTTTTGCCGTTGTGGGGTCGTCCAATTACGTCGAGCACGACCTGATGCTGCTGGCGATCGATCAAAGCGGTCCGGCGGGAATACTCCCCCCAGGATACAGCGGCCAGATCAAGGTCTCGGCCCGACCGGACAGCAACGCGATCCACTCGGAAGATTTTTTTTCGGTTTCGCTCGTGAACGACTACCAGCTCGTGGAAGCGCCAGTAGAGCCGATTGGTTATCATCTTTTGCAAGGTTACGGACCTGTGCCCTTCGACTGGCCGACAGTCCTCGCTCCTGCCCAACCCTCGGGAATGTCGTCCGCGGGCTGGAATCAAGTCCTGGCGAACCTGGAGGCAAACGTCGGCACGACGTTCCCTCAACTCCAGGCGGCCCTGGACCAGGACGCAACCTACCTCAGCTCGCTCGGCGAGCACGTCTCGAGCTTTGAGGATCTGATCGGATTCGAGCTCGACCGTGCGGAAGGTTTCGGCACCATTACATCGGCGAGCACGCTCGGTTCGCTCGGTTACGGTCAGTTCTCGAATGCCGATCTGAAAGCCACGGTCGATGGATCGGGCGACGTGACGATCTCCCAGGATGGGCAGCCGCTGTTCTTCGGCCTCCAGCCCGACGGCTCGTATCTCAGCCAGGACGGCGTTTCTTCCACCTTATCGCTCGTCAACGGAGCGTATCAGCTTCAGGAGCCCGACGGCACGGTGATCGCGTTCAACACGGACGGCACGTTCCATTCCCAGACGAATCCGGACGGCACGAGCTTGGTCGCCGCTTACTCGGGGGGAGAGCTATCGACCCTGACCGACAACCTCGGCCAGGTCACCACGTTCACATGGAACGCGCAGGGGACGATCGCGCAGGTGGTCGCCCCGGACGGCGAGACCACCACGTTTGGTTATGATCCGACCGGCACATTCCTCACGAGCATGACCGACGCATCCGGAACCACGCAGTATCAATACGGCCAGGTCGCCGGCTCGCTCGAAGAGCTGACGTCAGTGATCGATCCCACGGGGGTCGCGACCAACTACTCCTATGATTCGGAGGGTCGACTGATCGGGACCAACGTGGCCGGCCAGCAGCCCCTCACGATCAGTTATCCCACGAATTCGCCGGGGGAAGTCGATGTGACCGATGCCACCGGTGCGACCACCCGGTACCTGTATGATGCCTCCGGGTCGATCGTCGCGACCATCGACCCCTCGGGCCAGATGGCACGCGCGACGCTGGACGCCAACAGTAATATCACGGCCTTCACGTATCCCGACGGCTCGGTGGATACCGCAACGTACGACTCGTCCGGCGACCTCCTCTCGCTCATCGACCCGCTGGGCGACCGTTCCAGCTTCACCTACGATCCGAACTTCCACCAGCTCACCAGCTACACCGACGCCAACGGCTACACGACGACTTACACCGTGAACGCGCAGGGCGAGACGACCGGCACGACCTATGCCGACGGCACCACCGACGCGACGACCTACAACAGCCAGGGCCAGGTCACGTCCACGACGGGTCGCGATGGCTTGACGACGACGCTGGCTTATGCCCCGACGAGCAACGACGTGACCTCGGCATCTTTCGGAGACGGAACGCAGTCGACCTACACGTACGACGCGCATCACAACATCCTCACGGCGACCAATGCCCAGGGAACGACGACGTTCACGTACAACGCGGCGAATAAGCTGACCAGCGTGGCGTATCCCAACGGTCTGTCGCTGTCCTACAACTATGATGCCGCCGGCCGGCAGACCTCGATAACCGACCAGTCGGGCTACACCGAGAAACTCGTCTACGACAGTGCGGGCCGGCTTTCCGAGGTTACCGACGGTTCTGAAAATGTGCTGGTTGCCTACACCTACGACGCCGCCGGCCGCGTCATCGATCAAGTCAACGCCAATGGCACGTCGACGACGACCAGCTACAACGCCAACGGCCAGATAAGCGAGATCGATAACCTGGGCTCTGGCGGAACGGTCCTGTCGAAGTTTGCCTACACCTACGACGCCAATGGCAATCCGCTCACCATGACCACGCTCCAGGGAGTGACGACCTACCAGTACGACGCGGCCGGACGCCTGATCTCGGCCGCTCTGCCGGGGGGCGAAACACTCTCCTACAAGTACGACGCCGACGGCAACATCATTTCCGTCACCGACTCGGGCACGACCACGACGTCGACGGTGAACAACGTCGACGAGCTCACCTCCAGCGGCCCGACGACCTACAACTACAATGCCGACGGGTACTTGATCTCGATGACCAACAGTACCGGAACGACGTCGTACAGCTACGACGCCAGCGGCAACCTGATCAGCGTGACCTCGCCGACTGCCGGCACGTATCAATATCTGTACGACGCGCTGGGCAATCCTATCGCCACGATCCACAACGGGGTTCGCACCGACGAGCTGTTCGACCCGACGGGAAGCTTTGGCGACTCGCTGGTTGGCCAGTTCAGCGGGACAACAACCCTCGACCATTACGTCTATGGCCTCGGGCTGGCCGCGCAGGTGGGTGCCTCGGGCGCGGTCAACGCCTATGGTTTCGATGCCCAGGGCAACACGTCCGTGTTGACGGGTCCGAACGGAGCTGTGCTCAACCAATATTCGTATTTGCCTTACGGAGCGCTGGCGAGCTCCTCGGGATCAGCCGCCAATCTGTTCACATTCGGCGGCCAGCTCGGTGTGATCAGCGACGGCAACGGCCTGGCCTGGATGCGCAATCGGGAGTACGACCCCTCCAGCGCCCGGTTCACCCAGTCCGACCCAACTGGCCTGGCGGGAGGCTTGAACGCCTACGAATACGCTGGCGACGCTCCTACGGTCAACGCAGATCCAACTGGGCTTAAGACGCCTGGAACGTCGCCCAACAACGATGGTAGCGTGCAGGTGTTCATTACCCAGCTGAACAACAATATTCGAGCCAGGATCAGAGGTGACAGCTCCCAAGTCAACAGTACTGGTGAGGCAATAGCGCAGAACGCCCAGGCGGCCAAAGACGCCATCGCCAATGTCGCTAATGGTTTATACTCAGGGGCCGTCACGCTCACAACCGGCGGCCTGAAGGGCCTTGGCAAAAACGCTGGCAAGTGGGTTGCCCAAAATGTGGTCAACACGTACTACCACGTCTTGTACAATGCCCCGAGTGTTTTGTCCCTCATGGAGGCTAGATTCGCCGCAAATAGAAAGGGGGCGCCGGACGACCCGAACAGCATCGCCGGACCTGCTGGCTACGGCACGCCGGGCTTCGTGAGCTCGGGCCAGGTACTTCCTTACCAGGTTTATTTCACGAACGATCCGACAGCCACGGCAGCGGCCGATGTCGTGACGATCACCGAGACCCTTTCGCCCAACCTCGACTGGTCCACCTTCCAGCTCGGGACAATTCAGCTCGGCGCATTGACAATCACGGTGCCCGCCGGGCTTTCGTCGTATCAGACCCAGATCGACGCGACGGCGACTCTGGGGGTGATCGTCGATGTGTCGGCCGCGCTTGATCTCAACACCGGCGTGGTAACCTGGACCCTCACCGGCCTCGACCCGACCACGCTCGACATTCCTTCTAATCCGAGCCTCGGACTCTTACCGCCGGACGACGCAACCGGCCGGGGTGAGGGTTATGTCCTGTACACCGTTCAGCCCAAGGCGGGTCTGGCGACGGGCACGACCATCAACGCCTCCGCCAGCATCGTTTTCGACGTCAATGCCGCGATCGCCACTCCGACGATCACCAACACGATCGACGCCTCGCCCCCCACGACCGTGGTCAACCCGCTGCCGGCAAACTCGCCTCCGGTCTTCACGCTCTCGTGGACTGGCTCCGAGAATCCCGCCGGGCCGGGCATCGCGAGCTACGACGTCTACACCTCCATCGACGGTGGCCCCCTCACGCCCATTGATATCGGCACGACCGCGACGTCGCTGACAATCCAGGGACAGGCCGGCCACTCTTATGCCTTCGCCGTCGTCGCCACCGACAACGCCGGCCTGAGTCCGGCTGGGCCAGTCTCGGCCCAGGTCTCGACCACGTGCGTCCCGCCCACCATGACCGTCACGCTCGGCTCGACTTCGCCACTTCCCGTTGGTTCCACACTCACGCTCGCCGGGTCGATCGCCGACAACGTGCCAGGCCCCTATCAGGCCACCGTGAATTATGGAGACGGCACCGGCACTTCGCCCGTGACCATCGCGGCCGATGGAACATTCTCACTCTCGCATCTTTACACCACGGCTGGCCCTTATCAGATCTCGGTTATGGCAAGCGACGGGTACGGTGGCCAGACCACCAGTACCGCGACGCTGACGGTCGGCTCTGCCCTGTCGGTCACGACTAACCCCACCAGTCAGACCGTCAATGCCGGCCAGACGGTGACCTTCACGGCGTCGGCCAGCGGCAACCCAACGCCCACTACTGTGCAGTGGCAGGTGAGCACCGACGGCGGCAATACGTTCAACCCCATCACGGGCGCCACCAGCACCACCCTGAGCTTCGCTACCACTGCCGCCCAGAATGGTACTGAGTACGAGGCGGTCTTCGGCAATGGTGTCGGCACAGTCACCACCACCGCCGCCACCCTGACGGTCGACTTCGCCCCGACGGTCACCACCCAGCCGGCCAGCCAGACCGTCAATGCCGGCCTGACGGCGACGTTCACGGCGTCGGCCAGCGGCAACCCAACGCCCACTACCGTGCAGTGGCAGGTGAGCACCGACGGCGGCAATACATTCAACCCCATCACGGGCGCCACCAGCACCACCCTGAGCTTCGCTACCACTGCCGCCCAGAATGGTACTGAGTACGAGGCGGTCTTCACCAACAGCGTCGGCTCAGCCACCACCACCCCTCCCGCCATCCTGACGGTCGACTATGCGCCGGCAGTCACGAACAATCCCGCCAGTCAGACGGTCAATGCCGGCCTGACGGCGACTTTCTCGGCATCAGCCAGCGGCAACCCCGCACCCACGGTGCAATGGCAGGTGAGCACCGACGGCGGCTCAACCTTCAGCATCATCCCGGGCGCCACCAGCACCACCCTCAGTTTCGCTACCGCCGCCGCCCAGAACGGCAATGAGTACCAGGCGGTCTTCACCAACAGCGTCGGCACAGCCACCACCACCTCTCCCGCCATCCTGACGGTCGACTATGCTCCGACAGTCACGAGCAGTCCCACCAGCCTGACCGTCAATGCCGGCCAGACGGCGACCTTCATGGCGTCGGCCAGCGACGGCTACCCAACGCCCACCACCGTGCAATGGCAGGTGAGCACCGACGGCGGTCAGACGTTCAGCCTCATTGCGGGTGCCACCAGCACCACGCTCACCTTGACCAACACCACCGCCGCCCAGAATGGCAGTCAGTACGAGGCGGTCTTCAGCAACGCCACCGGCCTCCTCAGTGTCACCTTGCCTGCCACACTGACGGTCGACTATGCTCCGATGGTCACGAACAATCCCACCAATATGACCGTCAATGCGGGGCAGACAGCGACCTTCACGGCGTCGGCCAGCGACGGCAAACCAACGCCCACTACGGTGCAGTGGCAGGTCAGCACGAACGGCGGTCAGAAGTTCAGCAACATCGCGGGTGCTACCAGCACGACGCTCACCTTGACCAACACCACCGCCGCCCAGAATGGCAATGAGTACCAGGCGGTCTTCAGCAACGCCGCCGGCCTCAGTGCCACCACCAGCGCCGCTACACTGACGGTCAAAGCGATTGCGGCCACGACAACGACCCTCACCGCTTCGCCGAGCTCATCCGTCTTCGGCCAGGCGGTCACGTTCACGGCAACGGTCAAGGCCATGCCGCCGGCGACCGGCACGCCCACTGGCTCCGTCACCTTCACGGACGGCTCGACCACCCTGGGCACCGCCGTTCTCAGCACCAGCGGAAAAGCGACGCTGATGAGCAAGCAGCTTCCTTTCGGCTCAGACTCGATCACCGCGGTCTACAGCGGCGATAGCAAGTTCGCGGCCAGTACCTCCCCGGTCGTGACCCAGTCCATCAGCCAGGCCACGACGACGACGACGGTTGTCTCTTCGGCCAACCCGTCAAGCTTTGGTCAGTCGGTGACCTTCACCGCGACTGTGAGAGCGGTGGCGCCGGGAAGCGGTGTGCCGACGGGTCCCGTGAAGTTCTACCTGGATAGCTCGACTACTCCCCTGGGTACCATCACCCTCAGTAGTAGCGGGAACGCGAGATTCACAACCAGCGGACTTGCCCTTGGGCCGCACACGATCACGGCCTCGTACACTGGCGATAGCAACTTCACCGCCAGCGCGACGACGGCTCCCCTGACCCAAACTGTCAATCAGGCCGCGACGAAGACGACCGTTGCCTCGTCTACCAACCCGTCACACTTCGGTCAGCCGGTCACGTTTACGGCGACGGTCAAGCCGGCGGCGGGCAGCGGTGTGCCAACCGGCTCGGTGAACTTCTACCTGGATGGCTCGACCATGCCGCTCACCGCCCAGCTCTACGGCTCGGGACAAGCCAAAATTTCGATCGAGACCCTGTCGGTTGGGCCGCACACGATCACGGCGTCGTACAGTGGCGATAGCAACTTCACCGCCAGCGCGACGACGGCTCCCCTGACCCAAACTGTCAATCAGGCCGCGACGAAGACGACCGTTGCCTCTTCGGTCAACCCATCAAGCTTCGGGCAGTTGGTGACCTTCACGGCCACGGTCAGTGCCGCCTCGCCGGGCAGCGGTGTGCCAACCGGCTCGGTGAACTTCTACCTGGATGGCTCGACCACGCCGCTGGACACGGCGCCTCTGACCGCCGGCAGTGCCAGTTTCACGACGAGCACCCTGGCTGTCGGCTCGCACACGATCACGGCGTCGTACAATGGCGATAGCAACTTCATGGCCACCCTGACGACGGCCCCCCTCCCCACTGTGACCCAAAAAGTCAACCAGGCCGCGACCAAGACGACCGTCTCTCCGCCCAGCTCGGCCGTCCACGGGCAGCTGGTGACCTTCACGGCCACGGTCACGCCGCTGGCGCCGGGGAACGGCGTACCCACGGGCAATGTCACCTTCTACATCAATAACACGCAGGAAACACCCGTCTTACTGGCGGTGAACAGCGGCGCGGATGAGGCCACGTTCATGTACACGTTTTCTACCGCCGGGAACTACACGATCAAGGCGGTCTACGCCGGCGATACCAACTTCAAAACGAGTAGCTATTCATTCAGCCTGAAGGTCAAGTGACCTTCACGGCCACGGTGTCCGCCGGCAGCTCGGCGGACATCGTGCGCATCTTTCGCGCGATGGCAACCGCCTCTGGGCGCCTCGGGGCACGGGCCTTTAACTGCTGCCGCCTGTGCGATGAGCATCCGGCGGAGAAACGTTTGCAACACGTCCGCATCGCAACCTCGCTCCGGCGCGGTTGCGATGCGGATTTTCGTCGGCTCTCACTCCAGTGGGGTGAACCGAACAGTCGCCGGTACGGACTTCGTCTCGAATGGGGACGAAAGAAGGGACAGGCATTTGACAGGCAGCGGGCCGTCCGATAACTTGTCGCCATCACCCATGGAGAATCACCATGACAATGGCCCGCGCCCACTTGGTCGATCCGGCGGTAACCCGTTGGTATCACTGCATTACCCGCTGTGTGCGGCGTGCCTCTTTGCTGGGCGAATCACCCGACCGGGGGTCAAGAGGGAAGTTTCCTCACTCCCCGTAGAGAGGGGAAGTTGGAAAACCTTCCCCACCATCTTGTGGTGTCCCTGCGGGTCGGGGTTCTCGTCCACGTGGGCTGAGAGAGAGGGAAAAGGGGACATCACTAATATCGGCCGTTTGAGAGGCGAAGCAGCCTCAAGGACAAGCACGTAAACGCTTGATGCAGGCGGCTCAGGGGTTAAGAAGGCGCTATTCAATGATGACCACTTTTCTCTCCCCCGCGTGTCGCCCACGCCGAGCGGCGGTGCGCGGGTGTATGCTCATTGACAGCGAACGTGGCCACTCTCTTTCCTTGGGTGCCGGATAGCGGCTGACCCCCACAGTTGTCAGAGTTAATGGACGCAAAATGGGGGTAAAATCGCCCAAAAAAGGGGCAAAATTCCGGGTTTTGCGGGAAAAAGCTACGTAACTGGTTATGGCGCAACTCCTTTATTGTCATTGGGTTGCGTCTAGTATTCCACGCATGCATGCCAGGGGACAAATAGCTAAAAGTCTTTTGAGCTAAGAACTTGCGTAGAAACCCGGTTTCTCAAATTTTCGAAAAAACCGGAAAAACGTAGCATTTCGTAGCATGTAACGCATGCCAAGCGGACTCAATTCCGTGTCGCTCCAGGAGGGGAGATCGAAGCACTGGCCATGCCGGAAGCTGACTCAGGAACAAGCCCCAGCGAAAGGGCCACCCACGGTTGCCGGGTGCCAGAAATTGGGTGGCCCCTTCCCGACGACCACACGATGGCACGCCCGGTTTGACAGGGTTCACTCTGCAACCTAGCGTTAACCGGAAGGTCCCCGGGCTGGTTGAAAGCGACGACGGCCGTTCTTATCCCGTTGCTCAGATCGTGGGGTGAGTCCGGCCCTCGCCTGCTTGCAGGGCAGGGTTTCACGGGCTCGTCTCGATCTCATGGCTTTTCAGATGCGGGTGCAGCGGCTGCCCGTTCGAAGGTGAGGGGTCGTTGGTGGATTCGAACGTCGCCCCAGAGAATCAACTGAACGAGTTACCAAGACCGGCGGCAGCGGATTTTCTCGAGACTCTTCGAGGCCGTTGCCGGGCCCGCAGTAAGCTCCTCATGGAGCCTGGATCTCAGTCGTCATCCGGCCCGATGAATGCCGCCACCGCCACGCCCCATGTCCAGGAGCACTCGGGTCGGTTCGATCCCGCGGGGCGAGTCGTGAACGACGTTGTGCCGACGGTCGACGATGCGTCAGAAGTGTCTGCCCCGTCCGAGGAACAACCGCGCAACGGGACGCGACCGGTGCTCAGCTCCTGGGAACGGAAGAGGATATCCTGCAACGAAGGATCTTCGTCTCCTCACCACGCCGGCTCGGCAGCCACCGGCCTTGACCCTCGAGACGATCTGAAAGTGTCAGCCGGAGCGGATGGCGGAGACGGATACGTCCGCCAAGAGTCGGATCGGCGTGATTGCTTCCGGTACGAGGTTGAGGGGATGACACTTCTCCTTACCTGGGCGGAAGTCGCCGAGATCAGCCCTCCGGTTCAGGGAACGTTCGGCTTCCGGCGCGTGATGGGCATCTCCTGCGAGAGGTCGATTCCTTGGAACCAGAGCCAGAGCCTCGGGGCCTCCCTGGGTTTCAAGGAGGGAGAGGAATCTACAGCAACCAAGTTTGTTCGAACGGAGTCCTCGATTCTCAATATCAGCCAGTCCGGTCTCAGCCTGATCGTCGACTGCCTGCCTCCCGGGGATCGCAAGCTCTGGGTTGGTATGGAAGGAACCGAGCCCGGGGAGTGGGCCGAGGTCGCCGTTCGATCTGTGTCCGAGCCAAAGCCTGGCCAGTACCGCCTCGGGCTCTCCTTCGCGCACGGTTGTCCTTATAGCCTTTTTCGATTCGCGGTCCTGAACTCCCTGGACAAGCGGAGTGTCAGTCGATCAACTGATCCCTTGCGTTAATGCAGCGTGATGCAGCATGACTTCATGACTTGGCCACGCATGACTTCATGACTTGGCCACGCACTCTTGATGGGGGTAGCGGTTCCCTCGCCACCTGAGAAGGGCGAGCTCAAGTTTCCTTGCCTTCGATGAGGATTCCCTGGACCCGCAGCTTGTTGCGATCGGCGGTCGTCAGCCTGAGCTGATCGATGGCGACGATCGTCTCGGTCAGGCGTTCGGCTTGCCGCTTCATCACGGCCACGACCCGATCGGCCGTATCGGAATCGGGACAGCGCACGATCATGGCAGTCGAGGCGTGCGCCCGCCGCACCCAACCGCACCAGTCGCTCACCTGGCGGAGGACGTTCGCTGGAACCTCGTTGGTGGCCAGGCGCCGGAGCCGCTCCACGATCTCTGCCGGCTTCACGCCGTACGCGACGGCCTTCACCACGGATTCTCGGGTCAACCGCAACGTCAAGGCCCCGTGGCCGCCGCGCTTTTCTCGCTCGCAAAACGCGACGAGCTCGGCGGCCGGGGCCGGATTCAGGCCGATGACGATGATACTGAAATCGGGCTGAACCACCACGCGAGTCTGCGTCGCGGCCTGGCCGGCCGTCTCGGTCGCGTTATCTTCGTGGCCGAAATACACGTCCAGCCTGCGATGGCGGGCGATGCAAAGGTTGCCATCGGCGTCGATGGCGGCCTGGACGCAGCCCAGCGGAATCAGTCGCTTGCAAATAAAATCCGTGAGTACTGTCCGGGCTGCCTGTTCTCGAGCCTCCGCCAGGGGCGGCACCGATCTGCCGTGGTCGAAGACCGCGACGCGCTCTTGGGCCAGGCCCAGCAAGAGCGGGTTGTACTGCTCGAAGACCAGGTGGTCCAGGACGTTCTCCAAGCTGTGGAAGATGCCCGGCGGCAGAGCCGCGAACGACCGATGGATCGAATCCCGGAGTGCTTCGTGATCCTTGGACTTTGCCTCCCAGTAGCGAGGCGGCTGGTCCGCTCTCGTCTTGAGCACGGTCACGTTGACTCCCAGGAATCGGTGGTCGCTCTCGCCATCACCGTACACCCAGTCGATGCTCGGGATGTACATGGTGCGCGAGTCAAAGTCGCCTCTGTCTGAGGGAAGTGGTCGTAAGAACTGATAAACCAGTCCGTATTGCTCCTTGAGACTGCTCGAGAGCCATTGACTGCCCCTGGGCAAGATCTCGAGCCGTCTTAGCTTCGGCTGGATTCGCTTGCCGACCAGCTTGAGACCTTGCGCCCAGTCCTGCGCCTGCTTCAATCTCTTTTCCTGGGTGAGTCCCAGAGCATGCATCAACGACGAAGGGAGTTCTCCCAGGGCCTCGAGAAAACGATCAAGGTCGTTCTGGAAGATCTGGTCGTCTTGCCGCAGCCGGGGCGGCTCGGCGACGACCTCGAGTAGAAACGCGCGCAGATCGTCGACGATGATGCTCCCCTCCGGACCGATGCTCTCAAGGTTTTCGCTGACGACCAGTGGCGGACGCTCGCGAGGCAGAAGGGCCGCGGCCATGCTTGCTCGGACGGAAGGCAAGAACCCAACCACAAGCTCGAAGGTCTCCGGATCGAGGTCCTCGAAGACCGCGAGATGAGCGAGCAGGGAACCGAGTGCGGCTTCCAGCGCATCAGCCTTGATGTCGGGCAGCTTCTCCACGAGCTGGGCGCGCCCCACGGGGCCGTTCGCATTCCGGAGCAGTTCGATGATTCGCTCGGCGTTTGGGTTCTTCAGCGACCGGGCAACCCAGCCGGGCCAGCGGTGGCCGACAACATAGAGCTTCAGCATCCCATCGAGGCTCAGGTACTCGTCGATGCCGGCTTCCCGGATTACGCTCCTGAGTGCAACTTCCACTGCCTGATAGAACGCGTGACGGACATGAGTTTCCAGCAAGCTCGGGAGGTCGCTTCTCAGCAGGTGGTGGCGGTAGAGCGTGCGGACGCGAGCCATGAAGTCGGTGGCGGCGGCCACCACGAAGACGCGGTCGCGCGGTTTGCCCGAGCCGGAACTGCCGAGCTCGACGAAACCGGCCGCCAGCAGTTCCTCGAGCACGTTGGGAACAAACAGGTCAGCCTTGACACTGGGCCGGTCACGGTGCGGACCTTGTGCCCGGTTCAGTCCCTTGACGTCCTTCAAGTAGGCCAGGCGTGCCCGCGGCGTCAGCGTCTGCCACTTGGCGTCCCACCGGGCCATGTCCTTGAAGCTGTATGCCTTCTCGTGGAAAGCGGGTTCCTCCCAGGACCGTGGCTTGTGCCAAAGGCTGTATCTTCTCATCTAGGATGCGGGGCAAGAACCCAATTTGTTTCGACAATAGCCGCCGTCGCCCGGTTCTATGAATCCGCAGTCCCGGCGATCCTTGAAGATTCTCCAGCATGCCGGCGCAGAATTCCAGCGGGTCGACCAGCGACGATCGATCGGCCGGTTCTGTCGCTGGGTGGGGAGAGGACGCCGGTGGGAAGTCGCCGCAAGACCGGACAATACGGTTTTCGTGCGTGCACGATCCGCGATATCCTGACCGATAAGGTCGCATGTCGAAGAGGTCTCCGGGAGATCTGCTGATGGCCACCGAGGAAGAACGAAAGCACGCGTACAAAGCATTCAAGAAGCGGCTCAAGCTGATGCGTCTCGACGACGAATCGGGCCTCAGCCACGGCAGCAAGACGTCGCGGATTGGCGGCATCACACCGCCGCCGGGCCACCCGGCGGGGGTATGGGATGAGCTCGTCGCCGAGGGGAAGCTCAAGAAAGAGGGACACGGCATCTACTCGATGGCCGGAGAGTTGTAGCCCAAACAGCCCGCGCGAATCCGTCACGGGGCTTCGGGATCAGGCATTTCAGTGGTCCGGATGATCTCGCCTCGGGCACGAAGGATGGCAATCAGACCGTCGAACCGCCAATGGCCGTTTTCGAGGATGAACTGGTAAACCGGGCCGATGCGGTTGGTCGGGCAGATCCATACATTCGGCCCCTCTCGCCAGGCCTGGAAGTTCTTGTTGATGGTTCGAGGAAGGCCCCCGATCCCCCCCTCGGGACCGAGCGACAGGGAGCGGGTGGACAGGTAGCGCGAAGAGCACAATCGGCGCGCCGCGGTCAGGCGCTCAACGGCGGAGAGATCGGTACGGTTGCCTGCTGAAACTAGCTCCGAATAGATGCGTACCGCCGCGCGCACGGGCCGGGTCCAGATGATCTCGTAGGCCAGCGCGGCGCCTGCTAGAAGCAGGATCGCTGCGATGATCAGAACAAGGCGGGTTCGGGTCGTCATGGGAGTGGTGTCAGAACGAATCGATCGCTTATTTCTTGAGCCGCTTCTTGAGGTCGTCGCGCAGCCGTTCGATGACCGAATCAGTCTTGGCCTGGACGAGCAGTTGCTGGACGACGGTCTTGATGCCCTTCGGGCCCCACTGGCAGCCCTGGCGAAGGTAGGTCTTGGCCCCGTGGCCGATGACGTAGGAGGTGGACGCCGCGGCGCCGGCCTGGGTCAGGCCGATTGCCCCATAGCCAAGCGCTGTGAGCGGGCCGGCAAGGCCGCCGGTCATGATTGTCAGGCCGGCCATCGCCGACTTGACCCCGCTGGTCACCAGCCGTGTCGCCACCTGAAGCAGCCCCATGGCCCCCAGCGCGATCGTCATGTCGCGAACGAGCTTGATGGCTGAGGACCGGGTCAGTGGAATGCCATAGACCTTGCTGAGAGAGATGATCATACCGACATCGACCGCCAGCCCGCCCGCAAGGTCGGCGACGGGGATCGGGTTGAGTCCCACGGCCGCTCCCTTGGCCAGCGAGAAGTTCCAGATCAGGCGGTTGGCCGCGTCGTCGCGGATCCGGACCTTGCGGCGAACGATCTCCTCGTGCAGGTCGCCGGCCAGGAGGAGGGTGTTCAGGGCCACGAGCGCCTTGCCCTCGCGTTCGAGCACGTCAAGGATGCGGGCCTTGAGCGGCTCGATGACCGGCGCGGGTCGTTCCCAGACGATCTTCGAGGCGCCGTCGGGCTGCTGGATCTTGATCCGGATCGGGTCCGGTCGGGCCGCGGTCAGGACGATGTCCTCGGGGTGGATCAGGCCTTTCACCCGCTCGTCCTCGAGCTTGGCGTGGATCTGCTGGCGGTCGGTCTCGGGATAGCGGTCGATCTGGTTGAACACCAGGATGATCGGCTTCTGGTGCGACCGCAGCTCCGAGAGTGCCCGGACCTCCCTGCGCTGCATGTCGCCGGAGACGATGAAGAGGATCAGGTCGGCCGTCCGGGCCACCTCGCGGGCCAGGATTTCGCGGACCTCGCCGCCGACCTCGTCGATACCCGGCGTGTCGACCAGGACCAGGCGCGCCTGATCGAGCCCCGAGGATCCCCTGGCTCCCTGCTCCCAGCGCTGGGCTGAACGGGTGATTGTGGTGCCATGCGTGGCGCCAACCTCGAAGATGTCGCGGCCCAGCAGGGCATTGAGGACCGAGGACTTGCCGCGACTGACCATGCCGAACGCGGCAATCTCGATGGTCGTCTCGTCGAGCTTCTTGGTCAGCTCGCGGAGCTGGCCGATCTCGTTGGCAAGAACTTTTTCTTCCTCGGGTGTGAGCTTCAAGCCGGCGAGGGTGGCTTCCAGGCTATCTCGGGCGCGCTCGACGGCGTCGCCGTCGGCCTCGGGTTTCCCCTTCCCGTCGGTGCGATGGTCAAGACGATCGAGCACGGGCTCGAGGGTCTTGAGAGGATCCTCGTGAACGAGGGCATCATTGGCCGGCGGTTCAGGCGGAGGGGTCATGTCTGGTGAACCTCAGCTCCCTCGATTCGCGGATCGAATCACGGTTTCGCACCACTCGGCAGTCCGCAAGAGAGCCAGGTCGAATCCTGTTCTCCCGACTAACTGGACAGCAAGTGGCAAGCCGTCCGCCGAGAGTCCGATCGGAAATGAGACCGTGGGGGAGCCCAGGAGGCTCCAAGGCGAGTTGAAGACGGGGTCGCCCGTGGTCGAGGGGTCCGGGGCAGCACCGAGGGCGGCGGGAGTTACCAGGGCGTCGGCCCATCTGAGCATCTCATCCATGGCGACCCGGTACTGCTTTCGTTGCTTGCAGGCCCGCAGGTAAGCGACGGCACGAACGTCGTCCCCTTCTCTCAGGAGCTCGTCAATTCGCGCAGGGTATGCCGGCGGATTCGCATAGTTCAATGCTCGGTGCGTGGCGGCTGCCTCGGCCGCCAGTATGACCCGGTGGTCGCGGAGGCGGGGCTCGAGTATGTGGGTTTCGAGCAATCCGGTATCGCCCGAGTTTTGCACCTCGACACCCGCATCGCCCAGGCACTCGATGGCCGAACTCATGGCGGCTGCCATTTCGGGCGAGGCGAGCTTGCCGAAGAGCCCTAGCGGTCGCCACAGGCGAGGCCGGTCCACGGCGCCTCGCACCCACGGGGCATACTGTTCGGGGGGCAGTTCGGGCCGGCGGCAAACCTCGAAGATCAGTCGCAGATCGGCCACCGAACGGGCGATGAACCCGGGGTGATCGAGGGTGGGGGCCAGCGGAAAAATGCCCTGGTCGTCGATGGACCCGTATGTCGGTTTCATTCCGGCCACGCCGCAAAACGCCGCCGGCCGCGTGATGGAGCCACCGGTCTGCGTGCCCAGGGCCGCCAGGCACATTCCGCACGCCACGGCCGCCGCCGAGCCGCTGGACGAGCCTCCCGGGGTGCGCTCCAGGTTCCAAGGGTTGCGAGTCACCGGCGGGTCGATCCAGGCGAAAGGGGTCGTGACCGTCTTGCCCAGGATGATCGCACCCGCCCCGCGTAGGCGCGCCACGATGGCCGCGTCGCTGGGGTCGGAATTCCCCTCCCAACCGGCAATCCCGCATGCGGTGGGCAGGCCCTTCACATCAATAATGTCCTTGACCCCGATCGGAATCCCGTGCAGCGGCCCGCGGTCGCGTCCGGCTTGCAGCTCGGCGTCGAGATCACGCGCCCGGGCCAGCGCACCGTTTCGGTCCACCAAGACCCAGGCCCGGACCTCGTGTTCTCTCTGCTCGATTCGATCAAGGCACGTTTGAAGGACTTCGACGCAGGTAGTCTCGCCCTGGCGGAGCAGCCGGGCCGTGCCCGCAATCGTCTCATGATCATCGGGAAAAAGCTTCAACGGTCCCCCTTCCGGGCGGATGAAGCAGGGCCTGGACTCGTGCCCGGGTGGAATCTCTGGAGAAAACGATGCATGAATTGACCGGCGAACTCCTGGAGGAACTCGGATCGGCTGGTCTGCTCGAACTGGCGAAGCAGGGTCTCGTTGATTCCTCCCGGGCCCCACGTTTGACCCTGGCGGAAGTAATCGATGAAGGCCTTGCCAGAGACGCGGGTGAGGTAGGCCATTGTGACGGCCTGCACGGCTCCGCCGGCCGCGAAGCCCACAAGCGTTCGCTTGAACACCCCGGCGATGAGCGATGCGGCCGCTTCGATGAGCCCGAGCTTGAGCACAGATTGCACCATCTGGCCCGCCAGGTTGCGAACCTGGCCCGCCGTCAGCTCCACGCCCTGCACCCGGGCCAGCTCGGTGATCATCTCGAGCTGTACAGCGCCTCCGGCCAGGATGTCGAGCGCGGGAATCGGGTTGGCGAAGACCGTTGCCGCGGTGATCCACTGGTGATGTTCGACGACCTCCAGCGCCCGGCGGTCTCTTTCCCGGGCAAGCTGCTCCTGGGCTTCCTGCTCAAGGATCCGGCCCCGAACGAGGAGGTTGGTCGCGTGCAGCAGCTTGCCCTCGCGGCGCAGGACCTCGACGATCCGCGACAGGAGTGCCGCGATGTCCGGATCCTCTTTCTCCAGAACGGTCTCGAACGAGCCATCGGGCCGCTGCATGCGGACGGGCATGGGCCGGGGAGCCGCGGCGACGGGAACGATGTCGGCGGGGTCGATCACGCCCGAGAGTCGCTCGCGCAGCCTCGCCAGAATCGCCGCCAGGTCGTCGTCGGGAAAACGGTCCTTCTTGTTCATCACGACGATCGAGCGTTTCCCCAGTCGAGCCAGCTCGATCAAAGGCGAGTATTCGCTGCGGATCAGGTCATGATCGACGACGAAGAGCAGCAGATCGGCACGGACGGCCAGAGCGCGGGCCTCGATCTCCCGGGCCTCGCCGGCCTCACTCGCCTCTGACATGCCCGGCGTGTCCGTCACCTCAACGAGCGCATCGACCGACTTGATCTGGTACGTGTGGCTCTCACCGTGACGCGTCGTTCCCATGACCGCCTCGGTCGTCCCGACGTCGCGGCCGATCAGGGCATTGATCAGCGAGGTCTTGCCTGCCGACACGGTGCCGAAGACGACCACGCTCAGAGTGCTGACCTCATGCTGTCCCTCGCTGTGAAGCTGAGAAAGCTCGCGCGCCAGCTCGGCTTTCCGCTGCGGATCGCTGACCCGGTCGATGAATTCGCCAGCGCGTCGGGCGTGCACTCCGGCAGCCCTGGCCAGGTCATCGGGAATGGCAACAGGAGCGGAAACGGGCTCTTCCCTCTCACGCCGGCGGCGGACTTGCTTGAACAGACTTGCCCCGGCCAGCGGCAGCACGATCAGGAGGACCAGGGCCAGGAGGAGCGCGGCGGGAAGGCTCAAGGCGCGAAGCCAGGGTCCGAAGCGATCCTGGTTGCCGGCGAGGACGAAGACCAGGGCGGCTAGCAGGATCGCCAGGCTGGAGAGTGTCAAGAGAACGGTAAGGTTCCGTGCGCGTCTCATGCCGCCGGCCGCCTCTGGCTGTCAATCCCACCGGGACGATGAACAGCAGAGATCGATGCCCACTCGCCCAGCTTGATTCTGACGCCAACGGGTGGCGAGTGGCTAGACCTCTGTGCATCCGAAAAGTATGGCCCGGGCGTCAACGACGCGCGGGCACGGCTCCCGCCGAGCTACGGAGGATCCTGGCTCGCCGGAAGCCGCGTCTTCCCGCGGGGGTCATGGATGGGAATCACGCTGGGCCGTCACCGCCTCAGCCAGTTCAATCCGAGACCGGCGAAGAGCGAGCTGATTGGACCTCGCCGTGGGGCGGGCTGAGTGGCTGCCGGAGCCGTTGCTGGGTCGGCGGCTCCGGAATTGTTCGCGACCGTATCGGCCGCGGCGCCACCACCGGCCGGATTGGCGGGATTCGAGGCCTCCTCGACGGACGGCAGGGTGGCATCGGACATGCTCAGGAGCGGTCCGGGATCTTCCTGCCGGCTTTCGCCAGGGCGCCGGTTCCACGAAGTTCGAGGCGGTGCGGCGGGTGCATCGCCAGGCGGAGCCAGGTCGGGAGTGCCCGGATCGGGAAGCGTCGGCGTCGAGGGTCGGTTCGGCCGCGAGGCTTGCGGCCGATCGCCGGGCGTGGCACCCGCCCCGGCCGGGTTGGTCTCGGGGGTGTCGAACGGCGAGGCCTCTGCTCCCGGTCGAGGGGTGTTGCCCCGTGCCGCGGGGTTCCTACGTCCCGGTGCCGCAGCTCCAGGCGCCGCGCCTGCACCGTTATCCGGCTTGTCCATCTCGAAAGGCGACCGCTCGGTATCCGGTGGAGGGTTCGGGATCGCTGGCTTGCCGCCCGGGCCAGCCGGACCTGGCATTTCCTCCCCTTCGCCTTCGCCCGTGATCGGCTTGGGTCCTTCGATCGGATTCTTCTTCAGCTCCTCTTTGGTGTGGGGACCCTCGGGGCTGGACAAGGCCCAGTTGTCAGGGAACTTTCTCCACCGGGTCGGAAAGTACCCGTAGTACTGATTTCGATAAAGTTTGTAGATGGGCTCCTCGTTCGCGCACGGTGTCCTTTCCCTGCGAATCGGGTGCAGGGGGAACATCCCGCTCTGCTGGGCCTCGGCCAGCCCTGACAGGCTCGTAACGGCCGCCAATACGGCCAGAACCTGTCCAGGTTTCCGACTGATTGATTTCGTCAGCATTCCTTGCCTCGTCCGATCCCGGTGACTTGGTTCGCCTCCTGATCTCCTGGGCGGAGGCAGACCCAGCATCTCACAGACTTCTGGAAAGTTCGATCGGGTTGGGGATTTGGAAGACTACAGTCAATCTAGAGAGGACAGGAAGATTCCGTATTTTACGTAAATAGCGGTCGGGTGGATTATGATCCTGGAGCCGTCCTTGCCTTTTATGTCATTCCTGCTCGAAGGATTGTCTGAAACGAGCACAAGGAACGACCGATTTCTATGGAAGAAGCGGCTGAGTCGGGGGAATCACCGGGGTTCGTCGATGCCGGCCACCGGTGAACGCGATCGTCGGCCGAACCCAGGGATTGTCCTCGGTTGGGACCACGGGCGTGGGTTCACGAACCCCACGGTTCGGCAATCACGTCGCGTGTGCCGGAGACACGGTTCGATGGGTCGATCGATCAAGGAGGATCTGGGATGGGCGGACAGAGAAGCTGGTTACGTGGTGCGGCTTTGATTGGATTCTTGGGGTTGGCGTGGGCGCCCGGAACCTGGGCTCAGAGTCAGACAGGCGCCTCGTCGCTGTCGGGTATCGGGTTCATGCCGCAGAGCGTCATGGGCGGGTCGACCCAGGGTGGGCTCGGTGTCGTCGCCGTTCCTATGATGGGGGTTGGAACCCAGCCAGGCACAGGAGTGAACTCGGCGAACGCGATGATGATGGATCCTCTGGGCCTGAGTTACGTCTACGGGCCGGCGGCAATTCCGATGACGCGGGCGCAGACAGGGCTTTTCATGCTCTCGACGCAGCAGCAGATGCTGGGCCTGGGCAACGGACAGATCAGCGGGGTTCGTCCCGCGGGTCAGGATCCCACGGGTCGAAAGACGGGCAGTTCGTCAGGAACGAACCAGACTGCGGCCCACACAAGGAACGCGAATATTCCGGGTGGCCAGGCCGCTCGTTATTTCAATCGGGGGGGGACCACGACGGCGTCGCGTTCCCGGCCTCCAGGTGCAGGTCAGAATTTCAAGCGGCAGTCGCGTTATTTCCCTCAGACGACACAATAACGGGAATCCAACGGTTTTGGATTTGAGCGAGCGCGGCATTGTGCCGATTGTAAGTCGTGTCAAGATCGATCCGGCCTGGACGGGTCGGCCCCGCGGTGAAGAAGGCAAGTAAACGGGGGACAGGATCGCCTGGACGGCGAGCTGAACCGGCCGTGAAGGATCGCGGCGGTTGCTTTTGTCCGAAACTTCGGCGGCCTGCTCGGCCGATCTCGGAGTGCCGGGAGGGAGTGGTGCATGGATCGCACAGGAAATATCCGCCGGGCCGGCTGGCTGCTGACGCTGGCCATGTGCGCCGCAAGCGGGTGCCAGTCGGTCAAGACGCCCGAAGAGAAGATCGCCAGCAGCAGTATTCCCAGCGAATTCAAGAAGGTATCGATGCCCGATTATGTCGTCGAGCCGCCGGACCTGGTGCTCGTCGAAGTTCTCGAAGCCCTGCCAGGGCGGCCGATCTCAGGCGAGCGGCTGGTGCGGCCCGACGGCAAGATCTCGCTGGGCTTTTACGGCGATGTCTACGTTGCGGGCCTGACCATCCCTGAGGTGAAGGAAAAAATCGTCTTGCACTTACGCAAGTACCTGACCGATGAGGTACTCGGCCTGGTCGAGATCGATCCCGAGACTGGCGGCTCCAAGCTGAACGAAGCTGGCAAGCCGATCACCATCGAGCCCAAAGACAGCGACCGCATCTTCGTGGACGTGACGGCTTACAACAGTAAGAATTATTACGTTCTCGGCGACGTCGGCTCGCCCGGCCGGCTGCCGGTGACGGGGAACGAGACGGTCCTCGATGCGATTCAGTTCGCAGGCGGCTTGATTCCCACGGCCGCTCCCAATAACATCCGCCTGGTACGTCCGGCGCCGCCGGGAGCTTGCTGCGAGCAAGTCCTGCCCGTCAACCTGGCCGCGATCATGAGCGGCGGCGATGCGACGACCAACTACCAACTCATGCCTGGAGACCGAATCGTCGTCTATCGCGACCCGATCGTGCGAACGACGATCTTCATCGACCGGCTGGCCGCCCCCTTCCAGACAGTCCTGAACACGATTCTCCAGTACTCCTTCACAGCCCGTTCTCTCGAGTTGCTGCAGGTTGGCATCCCCCGAGCTGCAGCAACCACCACAACTCCCACCTTGCCTACCCAGCCGGGTGCACGTTGAGACAGCTTGAGCCGTGCGTGTGATGGCAGGCTCGAATATCAATCGTGCCTGATGGTCGCCGAGCCGAGCCGCAGCTTCCGAAGGGGAGGCGGCTCGGCTCGATGCATGAATCCTATTTCCATTTGACCGCCCGCCCGTGTCGTTGATCAGGGTTGACCTTCCGCCCGGGTCCGCTAGATTTTCGTAAAGGAATTTCCGCTACCCGATCTTCCCGGCCTGGCCTTTTGCCAGAGGGACTCGACCATCCCGGAGACGCTACCCTTGGCGACGATCACTGGACCGACCGACCCTACCGTCGCCATCACTTCATCCGCCTCGCGGAGACGGTTTGGCAGGCGCATTCTGAGAATCGGCATCGCGGTCGTCTTGTTGGGGGCGGCCGCGCCTCTCTCTCTGCTGCTGCGGCCACTGGTCAGCAGCAATCTGGGTACTGTCGATCCAGGCCGGGTCATCCGCGCAGCGCAACCGATCTCTCAGCTACCCCAGCTTATCAAGGATCATCACCTGGCCTCGATCCTGAACCTGCGGGGCGGATCATCCAGGGACACGTGGTACGCGTCCGAGGTCCGTACCGCACAGGCCAGCGGCGTTGCGTTTTTCGATTTTCCCTTGAATGCAACCAGTCGACCCACCCGGCGCGAGTTGCTGACGCTGATCGACTTTTTCGACCACTGCCAGTATCCCTTGTTGATCCACTGCAAGGCGGGCGCGGACAGAACCGGGCTGGCCTCGGCCCTCTACCTGATGATGCAACAGGACGAGCCTCCCCGACAGGCGATCCGCGCCTTGACGATCTATCATGGCCATATTCCCTTCTTTGGCACGGAACGCCTGCACGAGCCTCTGGACGAATATTCGCGATGGCTTGATTCGCAGGGTCTGGCTCACACTCCCGCAAGGTTCCGCGAGTGGGTCAAGAACGACTACCGGTCGGCCGATCCGAGCGATGAGCCGTCTCCGCTCGCCCCCGGGCCGCGGAAACCACTCTAGCCGAGGTCGAGGACGTCGGGTTCATGGGGTGCGGCTCCAGGTGAGCTCACTCGCTATCTCGGTCATCTCTGGCCAATCGCGTTCTCGAGTACCGGCGGAGTACCGGGCGCAACGGTCGAATTTCCCGAGCCAGGGCGGCCGGCGGCGGCCTTGGGTTTGGTACGGGGAATCTTCTTGAACCGGGACGACTCGAACGTCCGGATCCCGTCGGGCGTGGAGCGCACGTAGAGGGCCGCGGTGCCCGGCATGGTCTCGATCAGCTTCAAACCCCGCTCCGGGCCGAGCAGGTAGACGGAGGTTTCCAGTGCATCGGCGGTGCCGCCGTCGGGGGCGACCACGGTCACGCTGGCGCGGTCCTCGACGCCCATTCCGGTGACAGGGTTGATGATGTGGGAGTAGCGATGTCCAGCGATGATCACAAACCGCTCGGCGTCGCCGGAGGTCGAGATCGCGGCGTTCTTGAGCAGGATGTAGGTCTCGGGGCCGGCTTCCGAGGGGTTCAAGCCGGCGATGGCAATGGTCCAGCCGGCCGCATCCGGCGGTGGGCCGGCCACCACGATATCGCCTGCTCCACCGACCAGGGCGCGGGTGATTCCTTGCGACCGAAGCACGTCGATGGCGGCCTGGGAAGCGTACCCCTTGGCGATGCCGCCGACGTCGAGCCGCATGCCCGGCCTGGTGAGCTGGACGGTCTGATTTCTTGAGTCCAGGAGCAGCTTATCCGAGCCGACCAAAGCGCGGGCCTCGGCGAGCTTTTGCGGGTCGGGCAGCTTGTGGTCTCGCCGGGCCCGCCTCCAGAGCCGGCCGACCGGGGCGATGGTCACATCGAAGACGCCCTCGGTTCTGGCGTGAAACTGCTTGGACCGCTCGAGGATGTCGAACAGGTCCGCGCTGACAGCAACGGCTGGACCGCCGGCCTTGAGAGCGAGCCGGGACAGTTCACTTTCCGGCTGGTAGTCGCTGAGGGTCGCGTCGAGCGCCGCGATGCGATCAAAGGCCAGGCGGGAGGCGCGTCTGGCAGTCGCCGCGTCGGTGGAGTATAAAAGAATTTTGAAGGAACTTCCCATGTGCGTTTTGACGAACTCGAACCGCGACAGTTTTCCCGCCGAATCCGGATTCGAGGCGGCCCCGGTGCAGGTCGCGAGACCCAGCCAGGCGCCCAGTAACGCTGCGAACATGTGTCCCCCACGAACGTTGACGTTTTGAAACGCAAGACCGACGGACAACCGGAAGCCGACCCGACCGGTGGAGCATACCAAACGTGAGCCGATTGTCGCACGCCTGTCGTTTCGCCGGCGTCGCGGTGCTGGCCTTGGGGTTTGCCGAGTTCGCTCTGGCCGCGCCACAAGAGCCATCGCCGCCCCCCGCCTCCGAGATGAAGCCGTACGTCGAGACCGTTACGGGCACCGACGTCAAGTTCGAGATGGTGCCCATACCTGGCGGTGAATTCGTGATGGGCTCTCCCGCCGGCGAGGCCAAGCGGAACGAGGACGAAGGCCCCCAGCACCCAGTCAAGATCGCCCCGTTCTGGATGGGCAAGCACGAGGTGACCTGGGACGAATACGACCAGTTCGCCTTCTGTCTGGACCTGAAGAAGAAGCGCGACGGCGTTGACCCCGCCGGTCAGCCTGAGACCGAGAAGAAGGCCGACGCGGTCACCCGCCCCACTCCTCCCTACGCCGACGAGACCTTCGGCTTTGGCCGCAAGGGACAGCCGGTGATCTGCATCACGCATCACGCCGCGATGGAGTACTGCCGCTGGCTGTCTGCCAAGACGGGCAAGACCTACCGCCTGCCCACCGAGGCCGAATGGGAATATGCCTGCCGCGCGGGGACCAAGTCCCCTTATTTCTATGGCGATGATCCGGGTCAACTTGGCGATTACGCCTGGTATGTCGAGAACTCCGAGAAACCGCAGCCGGTCGGCAAGAAGAAGCCGAATCCCTGGGGACTTTACGACATCCACGGCAACGTGGCGGAATGGTGCCTCGACCACTATAGCCCCGAGGCCTACAAGTCGTTTGCCGCGGACAAGCCAGCGGTCGGCCCGGTCGTGCTGCCGGATGCCAAGGAGTATCCTTACGTGGCCCGCGGCGGCTCATGGGATGACGACGCCGATCGGCTGCGTAGTGGCGCGCGCAAAGGGTCGAACCCCGAGTGGAGCGTCCAGGATCCCCAGCGGCCCCAGAGCATCTGGTGGCACACCGACGCAACCTTTGCCGGCTTTCGGATTGTCCGGCCCCTGAGCGAGCAAGATAACCTCAAAGGTCTGAAGTCTCAGGTCGTCAAGGGCAAGACAACACGCTGATTCGATCCGGGCCGATACGGGCGGGGATGCCGCTTAACCACCGCTTTCATTGTTTGCCGCGGAACTTTCCAGCAATCGAGGTTTGGTTGCTGCCGTTTCGTTCGCCTTCCGCGGGCCCCTTCCGAGGGCATCGTGCAGATCGGATGGGCCCGCTTCTTGACCCCGGAGAATGACCCCGTGACCGAATCCACCAGTCGTCGTGATTTTCTCAAGGTATCGACGGCGATGGCGGCCGGCCTTGCCTTCCTGCCCAACGCCCATGCCAAGGGCAACGACACGATCAAGGTCGGGCTGATCGGCTGCGGCGGCCGCGGCACGGGAGCGGCCGACAACATCTGCATCGAAGCGTAGGGCAGGACTCATCATGCCGCCGGAGCAGGAGGCATGATGTATCCTGCCGTACATGGTTGGCCTCTTTCGTAGGTCAGGCTTTCCAGCCTGACTCTGAGCCTTGTCAGGCTGGAAAGCCTGACCTACTTCCGGTCAACGGGACTCAACGGGGTTATTTCATGATCAAGAACCTGCTCGCCGGCCTCGTCGCCCTCTGCCTGGCAACTGCAACCTGCGCCGTCGCGGCCCACGCCGCCGGCACGACGAAGATCGTCCTGATCGCCGGCCATCCCAGTCACGGGCCCGGCGAACACGAGTTCAACGCCGGCTGCAAGCTGCTCTGCAAGTGCCTGGCCCAGTTGCCCGGCATCGAGCCCGTGGTGGTCACCGGCGGCTGGCCGAAGGACGAATCGGTCTTCGACGGCGCCAAGGCCCTGATCTTCTTCATGGATGGCGGCGGCGGCCATCCGATGATCCAGGGCGATCACCTGGCCAAGCTCCAGCAGCTCGTGGACCAGGGTGTCGGCCTGGCGTGCCTGCACTATGCCGTCGAGGTTCCCAAGGGAGAGCCTGGCGACAAGTTCCTCGACTGGCTGGGGGGCTATTACGAGACCGGCTACTCGACCAACCCGCACTGGAAGGCCGAAATCAGAGCGCTGCCAAGACACCCAATCACCTCGGGCGTGAAGCCCTTCAGCATCGGCGACGAGTGGTACTTCAAAATCCGCTTCCGTCCGGAAATGAAAGGCGTCACGCCTATCATCGTGGCCAGGCCCGACGACCACACGCGGCAGGGCGTCTCGGCCGCACCCCGCGGCCCGTACAAGCACATCCTCGAGGCCAAGGGCCGCGATGAAGTGCTGGCCTGGGTCGTGGAGCGTCCCGACGGCGGTCGCGGGTTCGGTTTCACCGGCGGCCACTTCCACAAGAACTGGGGCGACCCCAATTTCCGCAAGCTCGTCTTGAACGCCATCCTCTGGACGGCCGGCCTGGACGTGCCCGCGGCCGGCGTGGAGAGTCAGGTGACTCCCGAGGAGCTGAAGGAGAACCTGGATCCGAAGTAAGCGGTTGCTTCTCTCGAGCCGCTTCTTTGAGCCCCGACCGCCGATCGAACGGGATCGCACTCGCATCGCGCGAACGAGTTGACCGGTATGGCCGGATTCATTGCTTGGGATGGCCGTGGAGGTAATGATCAAGGTTCTCCGCCAGGTCTTCCGGCAACCCCTCCGCGCGGCCTGCCAGTCTCCGCAGACCCGCGGACAGGTCACCGAGCGACTCGGTCAAATCCGCCGCCTCGATTTGTACCCTCAGGCCCTCTGGAAGGGAGGGAGTACCCTCATCCAGCACTATCACTCCGTTGCGAACCTCACCCCTGTACGTCCTGGCCATGAACCACCTCCTTTTCACAATCGTACCACACCGCCCAGAGCTCGGGGAGTGTCGGTTTCAGCGCGGATGGGTCGGGTTGGCGCGGCGTTGAATCGGGGAGGGGTCCGTGTCGCGGCCCGTCCGGGCCAGTCGTACCACCCCGCGGCGACGGCTTTGCGGAGGGTCGTAACGGCCTCGTCGGCACATCCAACGGCTTCCACTTCCTTTGACCGTTACTGCGAGGGAACCGCGTCATCGATCTTCAGCACCTTGACCAGGAACGCCAGCTCATCGGCGGCTTCCTCGATCTGCTTGGCGGTCGCCTTGCCGGCGCCGTGGCCGGCTCGGGTCTCGATCCGGATCAGCGCGGGGTTGTCACAGGACTGCGCCGCCTGAAGAGCGGCCGCAAACTTGAAGCTGTGCGCGGGCACAACCCGGTCGTCATGGTCAGCCGTGGTGATCAGAGTCGGGGGATAGCATGTTCCCGATTTGATGTTGTGCAGCGGGCTGTAGGCGAAGAGGGACTTGAACTGCTCGGGGTGCTCGGATGTACCATAATCATCGACCCAGGCCCAGCCGATTGTGAACTTGTGGAAACGGAGCATGTCCATCACGCCGACGCCCGGCAAGCATGCCCCGTAAAGGTCGGGGCGTTGCGTCATGCAGGCGCCGACGAGCAATCCACCGTTCGATCGTCCCTGGATGGCGAGCTTGTTCCTGGCCGTGAATTTCTCGGCGATCAACCACTCGGCTGCGGCGATGAAGTCGTTGAAGACGTTCTGCTTGTTGGCGCGGGTCCCGGACTGGTGCCACTGCTCGCCGTACTCGCCGCCGCCGCGGAGGTTGGCGACCGCGTAGATTCCACCCATCTCCATCCAGGCCAGATCCACCGGTTTGAAGCTCGGTTGGACGGGGATGTTGAAGCCGCCATAGCCCCAGAGCAGGGTGGGATTGCTGCCGTCGCGCCGGAGCCCCTTCTTGTGGCTCAGGAACATCGGGATTCTGGTCCCATCCTTGCTGTTGTAGAAAACCTGAACCGTCTCATAGTTCTCGGGATCGAACTTCAAGGCCGGCCGCCGCCAGAGCTTGCTCTCCCCGCTGGCGACCTGGTAACGGTAAACGGTCGCCGGGTATGTAAACGAGGTGAAAGCGTAGAAGGTCTCGCCGTCTTTCCGCTTGCCGTGGAACCCGGCGGCCGTCCCGAGGCCGGGCAGATCGACCTCGCGGACGTGCTTGCCGTGAAGATCGAAAACGCGAACGACGCTATGGCCGTCTTTCAGGTAAACGGCCAGGAAATGGTCGCCCACGAGGTCCACGCTCTCGAGTGTCTGAGCAGCCTCGGGGATCAGTTCGACCCAATGATCAGGACGCGGCAGGCGCGTGTCGATCGCCACGAGCTTGCCCCGCGGGGCGTTCTTGTTGGTCTTGAACCAGAAGACCGGGCCATCGTTGTCGATGAACTGGTATTCGGCCTCGAACTCGCCCACGAGATGAACGGGATCTGGCGTCGGTTGGTCGAGAGGCCGGTAGAGGATCCGGTACTTCGCGTCGGTTCCTTTGCCCAGCGTGAGGATCAGGTACTTGCCGTCGTCGGTGACAGTGGGACCAGCTCGCCACTCCTTGTGCTCGCGGTCTTCCCAGACGAGCGTGTCGTCGGCCTGAGGCGTGCCGATCCGGTGGTAGGACACCTGCTGGTAATAATTCGCCGCCTTGAGGTCGTCGCCTGGCCGAGGTTCGGGAAACCGGCCGTAAAAGAAGCCCTTGCCGTCGGGATTCCACTCGGCCGACGAGAACTTGATCCACTTCAGGTGGTCGCTCAGGTCTCCTCCGGTGGCCACGTCGCGGACTTTCCATTCGTTCCAGTCCGACCCCGCGGCGGCGGTCCCGTAGGCCAGCAGCTTGCCGTCGTCGCTCACCTTGGTTCCAGCAAGGGCGACCGTACCGTCCCGGGATAGCGCGTTGGGGTCCAGCAGCGGTCTGGGGCGAGCATCGGGCGAGTCGGCCACGTAGAGCACGCCTTGGTTTTGCAGACCCGTGTTGTACGTGAAGAAGTAATGTCCACCTTCGATCCGCGGGGGACTGTACTTCTCGTAGTCCCAGAGCGCGGTCAGGCGAGCCCGGATCGCGGGCCGCTGACGAATCCCTTCCAGAAACCCGAAGGTGATCTTGTTTTCCGCCTCGACCCAGGCACGCGTCGCCGTTGCGTCGGGGTCTTCCAGCGGGCGATACGGATCGGCAACCTTGACCCCATGATAGCCCTCGACGGTACTGGCACGCGGCGCCTCGGGATAATGCAACACCGGCGGGGCATCTTGCCCTCGAGTGTTCCCCGGCCTCATGGTCCAAAGCAGAATGAGGGCAGCCCCGAGAAGCCATTTGACGATCATGTTTTTCTATATCCTCTCACGTGATGTGCAGACCACTAGCGCGCCGGAGGATCTCGCGAGCGGGCAAGAAACTGTCTAAGGTGTCTGGTACGCGCCCATCCTGCCCGGTTGCATCGGTTTGGCCGTTCTCGGCCCGCTGACCCCGGTGGCCATCATGGCCTACCGCCAGGCGGAACTCAGGAAGATGCAGGCGCGCGATCTGCGACGAAAAACCTCATGAGAACCGCCGCAGGGCGGCATCGGCGGCGGCGAGGGTCGCACTGTCGTCATTCTGCCTCAGCGCCCGGAGTGACTCATCGCAGCGGCGGAAGGCCATGCGCAAGTAAAGTTCGGCGGCCTCGCGGTCGCCGGGGACTGCCGATTTCGCGACAAGCTGGTCGTCGAGGCGGGCCAGCGTGCAAGCGGCCGTGACCAGCGCGATGGCCGCGTTGGCTATCCGTTCCAGGACCAGTTGCCGCCTGAGCACGGCCTCGCGGTACGTCATCAAGACGCGCTCGACAGACCGCGCGAACCGCGCGACGTGGCCAGCCAGTGAATCAGCCAGCGGCCGCAGCATCGGGGTGCACACGGGCACGACGGGCATGCGAATCATTCGCCCCATGTGCTCCCGGCTGAACGACCAGAGGGTGGGCAGGAACGAACGGGGGCTCGTCAGTCCCTCGAGGATTGATTTCAGACCCAGGCCAACGTCGCGCATACCCACAACGGCGATGAAGGCCAGCAAGACCTCGTTGGCCCCTTCGCCGATCGTGTTGATGCGCGCATCTCGCATCAACCGCTCGTACGGTTCATCGCTGAAGTAGCCCTGGCCGCCGTGCACCTGGAGCGTCTCGTAAACCCCTTGCCAGAGAGCCTCGGCGGAGAAAACTTTGAGGATCGCGGTTTCGAGCATGTAGTCCTCGCTGCCGCGGTCGATCAGGGCCGCCGTCTCGTAAGTCGTCGCCTCCATGGCATAGGTCGTTGCTGCCAGGAACGCCAGCTTCTTCTTGACCAGCTCGAGATCGGCCAGCGGCCGGCCGAACTGCCGGCGCTCCGCGGCGTGGCGAGTGGCGGCGGCCAGGCAGAACTTGGCCATCCCGGTGCAGCTCGCGCCGAAGGTCGTGCGGCCGAAATTGAGCACGGTAAGCCCGATCTTGAGCCCCTTGCCCACGGGTCCAAGGATGTTCGTGGCAGGAACCGGCATGTCGTGAAAAGCCAGCTTCGCCGTCGCCGTGCCCCGAATCCCGCACTTTGCCATCCGCGGTTCGACAACCTCGAATCCCGGCAGGTCGGGAGTGACGAGGAAGGCGGTGATCTTCGATTCCCCCCCAGCGCGATCGGGGGTCCGGGCCATCACGGTCAGGACGTCGGCAATCGCCCCGTTCGTGATGTAGCGCTTGGTTCCGTTGAGCACATAAGTCCGACCGTCGTCGCTGGGGGTCGCCGTCGTTTGCACGTTGGATGCGTCGGAGCCGGCCTGCTCCTCGGTCAGGGCGAACGCGGCCAGCTTCTCGCCCCGGGTCAGAGGCGGCAGCCAGCGCGCTTTCTGCTCGGCCGTGCCGAAGAGCAGGAGCACCCGGATGCCGATCGAGTGATGGGCGTTGACGAACACGGCCGTCGAGGGGCAGCGGCCGCCGATGACTTCCATGATCCGGCAGTAGGCCTGCTGGGAGAAGCCTTTCCCTCCGTACTCGACCGGCGCGGTCATCCCCAGCACGCCCAGCTCGCCGAGGCCTGCGATCACCGACCGGGGAATAT
Source organism: Isosphaeraceae bacterium (assembly GCA_049516015.1). Classification (GTDB taxonomy): domain Bacteria; phylum Planctomycetota; class Planctomycetia; order Isosphaerales; family Isosphaeraceae; genus Aquisphaera. The sequence goes on from JBEKTN010000001.1 coordinate 67,141, forward strand.
CGGCATCGCGGTCGATCGCCGCGGGGTCGATGTGCGAGCGAGCGAAAACGCGCACGGCCGAGACCACGTTCTCCACGGTCTCTCGCTGAGACGCCGGTAACTGGGGATAAGGGAAGACGATGTCTCCGCGGAATTCGCCCCGGAATAGAGCCTTCGCAAAACCTTCCCGCGGCGGTTCGGAGAAGAGCAGCTCCTCGGCCTGCTGCATCTGCTGAGCGGTCAGCGCCTCGTCATCGGATTGGGGCGCTGCACGATCGGGAGTGAGAGTAGACATCCTGCGGCCTCCTTCCGTTCAAGAGGTCAGATCGAGGGCGGAGAATGCTGTTGTTCGCTAAAGGCCGCCGATCTTTGCTTGCCGGGAAACAGGCGAAAGCCTGAGTCCCTTCCTAGCCAGTATGCAAAAAAGCCTCCGGCGGCAACCATCGCGAGTGTCACGGGGCTTAGCGCCGTGACGTTTTTCAGAAAATAGGCCAGGCTCTTGTCATCCCTGAATGGGAAGAAGCTCCATTCCGTGCAGAGACCCAGGCCCAGAGCGGCCAGACCGCAGATCGCCCCTCGGACCTGCGACGGTTGCTGGGCCAGCAGACCACAACCCAGCCCAACAAACGCGCCCGGGATCATCATCCCATAAAAACCGTGGTCGAAGATCCACTGAAATGTGTAATATCCCAGGACTCCTCCGACTGCCGCGCCAATGAGTCCAAGGAAGTTGCTGGTGATCTGCCGGGTTGTGACGGCCATCGGATGAGCTCCCTGGCGATTCGCGGAATGGATTCCCTTCCGTGATCATAATCCTCACCCGAGGTAAAGACCATGAGCGATGGACAGAGCGAGAAAACCTGGCGTTCGGAGACGAGCTCCAGCGACGTGACGACCCTCTGGTTCGACTGTCCGGGTCGGTCGCAGAACGTGCTGGACCCCGTCGCCTTGGACGAGCTGGACCAATGCCTGGCCGAGATTGAAGGCAATTCCTCGATTCGCGGCGTCTTGATTCGAAGCGCCAAGCCGGCAGGGTTCTGCGCGGGGGCCGATCTCAAAACGGTCAAGGGATGTACATCGGCCGCCGTGCTGGCGGCCTACTGGCGGCGCGGCTTGGCGGTGCTCGACCGGCTGGCGCGGCTCGATGCGCCGACCGCCGCCATCGTCCACGGAGTCTGCCTGGGAGGCGGCCTGGAACTGGCGCTGGCGTGCCGTTGCCGGGCCGCGCTGGCCTCGAGTGTTCCCCTTCAGATCGGTTGTCCAGAGGTGCAACTGGGCCTGGTACCGGCGTGGGGAGCCATCGTGAGGCTCACCCGGCTGCTCGCCCCCAGGGATGCTCTGAACCTCTTGCTGACCGGCAATCCGAGCGGCTTTCTGCAGGCCAAGTCGCAGGGGCTCGTCGATCGACTGGTCTCCCAGGATGAGCAGGACCGGATCGCGGAGACCCTGCAGCGGGAGCCGCGGCCCGGGCGTTCCTTGGACCGGGCAACCTGGAATGACGAGCTGGAGTTCGCCGCGGCCAAGGTGGAAGAGCAGCCCGCCGAGTTCCCCGAGGCCCAGCAGGAGATCATGCAGCTCATCGAAACCGATTTGACCCAGGGGCCCGAGGCAGCCAGCACCGCCGCCATCGAGCGGTGCGCGGAGCTGGGGGTGCGTCCCATCACGCAGCATGCCATCGCCGTTTTCTTCCAGCGCCGCCGGCGTCCATCCTGAAAGGAACCGCGATCAGCGATCTTCAACTCGCCAGATCAATGATCGTGGCGGCCGGACACCTCGCCTCGATCACGTCTCGTGCGAGGTTGAACCAGCGCTTGCAGTGATCGAGGATCGCGCTGTCGGCCGTGGCGACGACCTCCACGGAATTCCTGAGCACCGGGTCGGGATCATCCACCAGCTCCACGGTCCAGGCCCAGCCTGACGACTTCGCGGCTGCCAGAAGCAGCGCCTGGATCCGCCCGCTGTTGGAGACCGGGCGATCGAACAACCAGCGTGCCTGGCTCACCGCCAGTTCCCAGAGCCTGGCGCCGATGAGCTCGACGGCGGGCATGGTCTCCGCGACCTTGCGGTACGTGCCGTGTACGCCGGCGATGTCTCGAAAGGTCCCATCCCGACAGCCCAGGACAACGCCCCCTCCAAGTGCGGCCTCGACCGTGGTCACGACGTTGAAACCGTCGATGAGCAGAGCGCGGCCGTCGAGGTCAGCCGCGGCCGTTCGCCGCTCCAGCCGACCCGCGAGGGCGGTGTCGGAGCAGGCGGCCCGTCGCACCGCCAGGCGCTGGCGCTCCGTCAGCGACCAGCGATCGCCGACCAGCTTCACTGCCGAGACGATCGCATAGCCGCGTTCCAGCAGCCACGAGAGGTCTGCCACCGCTCCCCGCAAGGCCGGCACGGCCGACGGCCCGAAGGCCTGGCCATCTCGCGGGTCGGGCCCACGATGCGTCCTGGCGTCAGGCACAAATTGCGGCCTTTCTGGATCATCCTCTCTGGTAGATCCCCACCAGCTCGGCTTCGGCCAGGACATGGCCTTGCATGGCCTTGAGCAACCCCGGCTTGTCAATCCCGGCGGCGACGCTCAGAGGTGCGTCCAGGGCGAACAGCCTGAAGTGATAGCGATGAACGCCGTGCCCCTTCGGCGGGGCCGGGCCGCGATAGCCGATGGTCCCCCAGGAATTCTTTCCCTGGATGGCGCCGGAGGGGAAGCTGGGTGCTGGCTTGGGGGGGACGCCCTCGGCGATTGCCGAATCCGCCGCCGGGATCTTGAAGATGACCCAGTGGACCCAGGGCTGCGGGCTCGGCGCATCGGGGTCGTCCACGATCAGCGCCAGCTCGCGGGTATCCGGCGGCAGGCCGGACCACGCCAGGGGTGGTGAGAGGTCCTCGCCATCCCCGGTATGCCGCCTGGGGATGACCGCACCGGGTTCAAACGCCGTGCTTTTCAGAACAGGTGGCATGATCGTGCTCCAGGCTCGAGTCATTCCGAGACCATTGATCGAGTGCGAGGGCGCGTCTCCGGTCCACACCAAGAGACTGACTTCTTCATCGTAATCAATCAGCCTGCCGGCCGTGAACACAAAGGCGTCAACCCGTTGGCGCGTTCGCCCCTTTTCTCCGGTCCCGATGCGTGCAATGACGGAACCCCTCGCATCCGGCTGATCCCCCCGGTCCAGACCTGGCCGCGAGCCGCCCGACTCGACTTGTGGAAATCGGCTCGAGCTGGCATCTTGCCCGCACCTTCTTCCCTGAACTCGATCCTGCGCCAGCAGACGGACCGTCTGCTCGGGCGTTGCCTGGAGGGAGCAAGCACGGATGCGGCCAATTCTGATGGAGTTTCCGGGTTGGGGCATCAAGATCCATTCCTACGGAGTGATGATCTTGCTCGCCTGTACAGGCGCCTTGTGGATTACGACCTGGAGGGCCAGGCGTGAAAAACTCGAAGTGAGCAGTGTCTACGGACTGGCGGGATGGCTTTTTCTGGGAGGAGTCATCGGAGCGCGTGCCCTGTTTGTCATCCAGCACCCCGAGACGGTTCATTCCGCGGTCGATCTGATCCGGAGCTGGCAGGGCGGCAACGTCTTCTATGGCTGCATCGTGGGAGGACTTGCCGGCTCTCTGCTGTACTGGTGGCGACGTCCCTTTCCATTCTGGCCGATGGCCGATGCCGTCGCGCCGGCCCTGGCCGTTGGAATCACGCTGGGACGCATCGGCTGCTTCCTGGGCGGATGCTGTTATGGCTCGGTCTGCGACCTGCCCTGGGCCGTGCGGTTCCCCAAGGGCACGCACGCCTGGTTGGGACAGATCGAGCAAGGAATTCTGCCGCCCGCCGCGGAGTTTTCGTTGCCTGTACACCCGACGCAGCTTTACGCCGCTCTCGCCGGAGTGATCATCCTGGCGATCCTGTGCGCGTATTTTCCGCGTCGCCGCCGCGATGGCGAGGTGATGGCGCTGCTCATGGTCCTTTACTCGCTGACGCGGTGGCCGATCGAGAGCCTGCGCGGCGACGAGACGTCGGTCTGCGCGGGAATGACCCTGTCACAGAACATCAGCGTGGGGCTGTTGCTGCTGGGGCTAATCTTCTGGGTTCAGCTCTCCAAGCGGCCTGCCGGACGGCATGTCGACAGCGCTGAGTTGCGCGAACCGCAAGGCGCTCTGGCCGCACCAAGGCCAGGCGGCGCGGGTCGACTCGCCGCGGGAGTGGTGCCTGGCCGGTCGTGAGCGCTCGCAGTTTCGCGACCCTGTCAGATCGAGCCTTATTCCTCAGGTGATCCCGGCGAGCGACGGCGCGCCTTGGCCTCGCCACGATGCCGCTTGGTCTCCAGCCGCCGTTTTCGCGATGCCAGTGTCGGCCGGGTTTGCCGGCGTGATCTGGGCCGCTCGCACGCCTTCTGGACCAGCTCGACCAGCCGATCGATGGCTTCGCGCCGGTTCGCCTCCTGAGTCCGCCTGGCCCGGGCGTGAAGGGTCAGAAAGCCATCGGCCCCGACTTTTTTCCCCGCCAGGCGGATCAATCGCTGGCGGACGTCGTCGGGCAAGGATACCGATCCTGTCACATCGAACCGCAGCCGGACGGCCGTGGAGACCTTGTTGACGTTCTGACCACCCGGGCCGGAGGCACGAATGAACTCGAACTGGAATTCCGTCTCGTCGAGCGCGACGCGGTCGTTGATGGGGATCATGGGAGCAGTTTCACCGTGGAATGGAGTTCTCGCACGTCAGCCTCGATCTTTGCTGGCCAATGATTCCTGAGCTTCCTTTTTCCCATAAGGGAGGACCCTCAACCAGCCTTGTATCCTGTACGAGGCTACGTTCCCCGGGGATTCTAGGAGGATTCTCAACTGGAATCACACTTGCCTTGGGGGAGAGTGACCCATCGATCGCCCAGGACGATGGCCGACTCCTGTCCCCTGGCCCACCCTCTCCGATCCAGTGCCGGCCGGGCCGAGGAAGGCAACGAATTCCTCCCATTACCTGACTTCACCCTCACGTAGACTTCATCTAATCTTCATGGCCGGTTGTTAAGATCCAAGGGTCTCGAAAGGCCGAGTCGCAGGGAGTCTGCGCATCGGCAAGTGGAGTGACTGATCGCCGAGGTTTGCCGGATCCGGTAAACTCGGGCTTTCGAGCCGCCTTTTCCCCACCTCGAGATCGACTCATGAGGCGAGTCGCGAGGCTGCTGAAGAAAGGTCCGGTAGGCCCTCAACCGTGCGGTGGCCTCGTTGATCTGATCGCGCTAGCCGATCATGACTTCTCCTGCGAAAGAGGAAGAGACCCCGATGTTCTTGATGCCTGGAAAACTGGCAATGGCCGGTCTAGCCCTGGCGGGCTTGACCCTCGCTGGCTGCAGGTCGCATAAGACCGACACCGCCGCCGGACCGAAACGAAGCAAGGCGGCCGCCACGGTCGTCGTGGATGGGTCCAGCACCGTGTACCGGATCAGCAAGGCCGCCCAGGAAGCGTTCGAGGCGGTCAATCCTGATATCACCGTGGTCGTCGACAATCATGGGACCGGCGGCGGGTTCAGTCGCTACCTCCAGGACGAGGTGGACATCGTCGACGCGTCGCGCACAGCCAAGCCGGACGAGGAGTCGAAGGCCAAGGCCCAGGGGATCGAGTGGACGCGGTTTCTCGTCGGCTACGACGGCATCACTTTGGTGGTCAACTCCAAGAACACGTTCGTGAAGTCGCTCACCGTCGAGCAGCTCAAGAAGCTCTGGCAGCCCGACTCCAGCGTCAAGACGTGGAAAGACCTCGATGCCTCCTGGCCCGACCGCAAGATCATTTTCTACTCGCCCGACAACGACTCGGGAACGTTCGAGTTCTTCACCGAGGCGATCGTCGGCAAGGCGAAGAGCCAGCGCGACGGCGTGCAGCAGAGCTCTGACGATAACACGCTCGTGAGCGGCGTCGCCAATGACGAGGACGGCATGGGTTACTTCGGCTACGCCTACTATGCGGCCAACAAGGAGCGGCTGAGGGCCGTCGCGGTTCAGAACGGCGCCGAGGCCAAACCCTTGCTGCCCAGTCCCGAGACGATCGCCGACAAGTCGTACAAGCCGCTCTCGCGACCCTTGTTCATCTATGTCAAGAACTCGGCGGCGCGGCGGCCGGAAATCAAGCAGTTCCTCAACTTTTATCTGGAGAACATCCAGACGCTTGCGGTCAAGGGGGGATACGATCCTCCAGCCGCGGACGAGCTGAAAGAGAACAAGGCAACGCTGGGCAAGCTCTACCCCGGGGCGGAGACTGCGGCGACCGCGTCCGCCGCGGGCTCTCAGCCATCTCCCGCCAGCAAGTGATCCCGCGGCCTCAGTCCGCCGGCACGCACTGGGTCGCCCCGGTCCATGCCTGGTTCGACGGCGAGCCGATCTGACCTGGAGAACCGCGAACGTGACCACCCCCGAGCGATCTGCCGCCGATTCCGCGGCGGCGATGAAGCCCGATGACCCGTCCCCAGAAGACCTCTGGTCGGGACATTCCCGCTTGCTCGCCTGCCGGGAACTGGCGATCGCTGTAGTTCTTGCTTTCTGCGCGGTGGTCACGGTACTGACGACGCTGGGGATCCTGCTGGTGCTGAGCGTCCAGACCGTGGAGTTCTTCATGGAGTCCAAGGTCGGAATCCTGGAATTCCTGCTGGGCACGGAATTGAGGCCCGACGCCACGCCCCCGAAGTTCGGCATCCTGCCCCTGGCCTGGGGAACCTTCGCCATCGCCTTCGGCTCGTCGTGCATTGCCTTGCCGATCGGCCTCTTGAGTGCGATCTACCTGAGCGAATACGCCCCGCGCAGGCTGCGTAGCGTTCTCAAGCCGGCTCTCGAGCTGCTGGCGGGAATTCCGACCATCGTGTACGGCTACCTCGCCTTGCTGCTGGTCACACCGGTTCTCAAGGCGATCTTTGAACCGCTGGGAATCCGGGTGCCGCAGTTCAACGCTCTGTCCGCCTGCATCGTGGTCGGGGTCATGATCATCCCCCTGGTATCGTCGCTCAGCGAGGACGTGCTCTCGGCGGTTCCGCGGGGCTTGCGCGAAGCGGCCTACGCGCTGGGGGCGACCAAGTTCGAGGTCTCGACCCGGGTGGTGCTACCCGCGGGGCTCTCCGGGGTCGTCGCCTCGTTCATCCTGGCGATCAGCCGTGCCGTGGGCGAGACCATGGCGGTCGTCCTGGCGGCGGGAATGCTGCCCCAGATCACTTTGAACCCCCTCGAGTCGCTGGAAACCATGACCACCTATATTGTCCAGGTGATCAGCGGCGAGGCATCGTACGGAACGGCAAAATACCTTTCGCTCTTTGCCGTCGGCCTGTCCCTCTTCGTCATCACCCTGGGCCTGAACATCATCTCGGGCCTTGTGCTGAGGCGATATCGCGAGGTCTATCAATGAGCGAGACGGCCGCACCGCGATTCCGGCCGCACCGGATGATCCGCAGCCTGCTCGGGCCAATCTTTGGTGCCGCTTGCTTGCTGGCGACCCTCACCGGCGTGATCGTGCTGGTGGTGCTGCTGGGGTCGATCCTCTATGCCGCGCTCAAGGGGAAGCCGGACAACCCCTGGTACGCGATCGGGGCCAACCTGCGGGAGCTTTGGGGGCTCGTGAGAACAGTCGCGCTGAACCGCCAGTCGAGCGATCCGGCGGCGGCCGGCTACCGCGTCGGCATCGTCGGCAGTCTCTGGTTACTGGGCCTGGTCGCGCTCCTGGCGATACCGGTGGGAGTCGCGGCGGGCGTCTACCTCGAGGAATACGCGCCCCAGGGCCGGCTTCGGCGGATCATCCAGACCAACATCGCCAACTTGGCCGGCGTGCCTTCGATCGTCTATGGCATCCTCGGCCTGGCCCTGTTCGTGCGAGCATTCGGCGTCAAGGCCCTGGCCCTGGGCCCGTGCTTGCTGGCGGGCGCGCTGACGCTCAGCTTGTTGATCCTGCCGATCATCGTGATCACGACCCAGGAGGCGCTGCGCACCGTTCCCGGCTCGCTCCGCCAGGCCGCGCTGGCCCTGGGAGCGACCCGCTGGCAGATGGTCTCCGGCCATGTGCTGCCCGCGGCCCTTCCCGGCATCATGACCGGCACGATCCTCGGCCTGTCGCGAGCGATCGGCGAGACCGCCCCGCTGCTCATGGTGGGCGCGGCGGGAGCCATTCGCAAGCTGCCCAGGGGACCGCTCGATCGCTACACGGCGGTTCCGGTCGAGATCTACAACTACGCCAAAGAGCCGGACCGCATGTTTCAGACCATCTCGGCGGGGGGAATCGTGATTTTGCTGATCCTCTTGCTCTCGATGAACGCCGCCGCCATCATGATTCGCAACCGGTTCCAACGCTTCCAGTGAGCAAGCCAGAAATCTCCTTCGGCATCAGCCATGACGAACTCATGAGTGTCACAGAACCCCGTGTAGAACCGGTCACCGCGCCTTCCAGCCTCGCTCCACTGCCAGGGGCCGAGAAACCCATGGTCCTGACCACCCGCAGTCTCTCTGTCTGGTATGGTGCGGCACTGGCACTCAAGGCCATCACGATCGACATACCCCGCAACAAGATCACCGCGCTCATCGGGCCCTCCGGTTGCGGCAAGAGCACGCTCCTGCGCTGCTTCAACCGCATGAACGACCTGATCACCGGCGCGCGGATGGAAGGGGAGATCCGGTTTGCCGGTGAACTGATCTCGACCCCCGGCACCGACGCGGTCTCGTTGCGGCGGCGCATCGGCATGGTTTTCCAGAAGCCCAATCCGTTCCCCAAGAGCATCTACAACAATATTGCCTGGGGAGCACGGATCAACGGCTACCGCGGCGACATGGATGAACTGGTCGAGCGCTCGCTGCGCCGCGCGGCCCTCTGGGACGAGGTCAAGAACAAGCTCCATCGCTCCGGCCTCGAGCTCTCCGGCGGCCAGCAGCAGCGGCTCTGCATCGCCAGGACCCTGGCCGTCGAGCCCGAGGTCATTCTCATGGACGAGCCTTGCTCGGCGCTCGACCCCATCTCCACGGCACGCGTCGAGGACCTGATGGACGACCTCAAGGCCGACTTCACAATCGTCGTCGTCACCCACAACATGCAGCAGGCGCGTCGCGTCAGTGACATGACGGCTTGCCTGATGCTCGACGAGACCGTGGCCGCCGAGATCCACCGCACCGGCATCCTCGCCGAGTTCAGCCCAACCGACCTGCTGTTCACCAACCCCAAGGACAAGCGAACCGAGGCCTATATCACCGGCCGGATCGGCTAAAAAACTGTTTCAATAATGGGTCCCGGCCTCTTCCTGATCCTGATCCTGATCGTAATCCTCCTCTTACTCTCTCCTCTTGCTCTTTGTCCAAGACTCATGACGATGTACCGACGAGCAAGAGCAGGATGATGAGCAAGATCACGATCAGGAATCAGCAACCACCGGCAGAGCCGGTGGTATGAGGAAGGCCCCTTGAAGGGGCCGTTATTCGAGGATTAGCGCGTTTTACCGTTGAGTTGCAGGCGCGGCGGGGCCTTCTCTCCTTCTCCCGCGGGGAGAAGGTGGCCGGAACGGCCGGATGAGGGGATTTGCGGGCCAAGGCAAGCAGCTCAGCCCT
>JBEKTN010000002.1:0-66474 GCA_049516015.1 Isosphaeraceae bacterium
CGGGTGGGTGGCTTGGGCCACGAACGCCATCACTGAGGGAAGGGCCCGGTTCCGCATCGGTACCCAGTGGTTCTCCAGATCCGGTTGCTGGAACAGGCGCGCGCCGGCGCGGCCCTGCGGTCATGGCAAGCTGGCGCAGTTCAGTTTACTGCATAGATTTGCGGTCTGGTGGGTCGCGCCACCATGGCCGATCCTCTCAGTGGCGGCGGTGCTTTTAGCTCTTTGTCGGCTCGTTGAAGAAAAAGACGGGGCGGTCTTTCGACCATGCCCCGTCTTGTTCGATTTCAACCGACCCGAGTCGGTTCCCGGCCTCAGCCGCCAGTTACCGGTGGAGTCAACTGCCCAAGCCCCGCACGCCTCGACCGTCCGAAGAGGAAGTTGAACTGGAGAACAAACTCCCCTGAGAAGGGTCGCGGTCCCGTGACCGGAGTAACATAGCCCGCAGTGAGATACGACGAGTTGCACAGGCCAAAGTTGACACCGAACGTCATATCGAGAACTGGTGGAACTCCGTAGAAGTCCGTATTCGAATAGCCGTAGTGGTTCAGCGGGATATTCATGTGAAGCTCGTACGTGGGGATGATGGCGGTCAAAAAGCGTTGTTCCTGAGTTCTGTAGAGGAAGTACCCGATCCCGGCGTCGAGGTACATCATCGTCGGCATAGACGATACCGTCGGCACATCGATTGACCCGAAGCCTTGAAGGAACCACTGGTCTCCCTTGAGGATGTAGCCGAGAAACGGTTGGATGCCGACCGCGTTCTGTGCGAACCGAACCGGGTACCCCCCGAATGATGCCGGGCCAGTCGGCGTATCAATAGACAGACCCGCCGAAAGCAGGTTACCGCGGTTGTCCTGGTACAGGACGTATTTACCGAACACGGCGAGGTTTCCAAAAGCGGAATGAGTTCCTCCTAGACCTGGATAGGAACTGTCGACCGCCAGCGAGTTCACGGGAAGCCTCAAGCCAAGTGACGCGTTGCCGTCGAGGAACGTCTTCTCGGCGCCGAACACCTCGTGGTAAGCCTGCATGTTGCTGATCGGGGCCCCGAGCCGGTGGTTGAGCGCGGAGTTGACGTTGTCGTAGTAGTTGAAATCGACGAACACGCGGTCCATGGGACGCGGGCTCTGGTTGTCCGCGATCTTGAAACCGCGCACCGCCGGGACAATCGCGTTTACCGAATGGTTAAGCTTTGAGTAAGGGCTGGTTCCAGGGACCGGCTTCCCGGGCGGGAACGGCCCTGGTATCGGGGGGAAGCGAAGGGCCTGATGGAACGAAAACGGCCCTTGGTCACCGATCATGAACGGCGACGCGAACGCGGCCCCGCCGGCTCCTACCTCGCCGCCAAGTCCGGCAAGGCCCCCTTCCGGCAGTCCCGCCGCGCCAGCAGCGGCACCCGCTCCGGCCATGGGAGCACCGGCAGCCGGACCACCGGGTGCACCCGCGCCACCCATCGCCGTTCCGCCCAGGCCAGCCCCCGGCCCGAGCTCGCCGGGTGCCAAAGCGCCCGGAGCTGCTCCCGTCAGTGCTTGCCCGGGCTGTCCTGGAACCAGGCCGTAGATTCCCGCTCCCGGTGCCCCGAATTGCCCCGAGGGACCCGGTATGAAACCGGGAGCGCCCTGGCTGATGACTCCATACGGAGTGGCCAGAGATCCGAGCTGAGGGGAGGGACTTGTTACCATACCTCCCAGCGGTTGTTTCCCTTGAGGGAAGGCCGCCCCTCCCCGGGGGTAACTGGCCGTGGGTTGCGAGACTCTCGGGATCGGCTGCGAGGTGGGCTGGCTGGGGCTTGCATTCGAAGGAACACTCTGTTCGCTCGCCTGGCCAAAAGCCACACTCGTGGACGAAAGGCCGAGGCTGGCTATCCCAGCAACCAGCCACTTTTGCAGTTGAGACCACATCGCTTCGACTCCTCTGCCTGACCGGCACGACCCATCTTGCACGCCAATTCCCGAGTTCTCCCACCTCGGCGACCCGAATTGAAGAGGCCCAATCGCCCCCGCCCATCTGCTTGGGATCTGTCGCTGACCGCCGCACCAGATCCATCCGCGGATCGAGACACGCCGCGGCTTCTGAGTCGGGTCGCCTGGGAATTACCACTTTTATCGGCCACATCGACCTTTCTATTTTGGTTCTTTTCTATGGACGATAAGGATTGTACTCGTGCTGTTTGCATCCAATCGCTTCAGGGTTCCCGGCGTGACCACCGGGATCAATCCTCCGACAGGTCTGTTTGCGTATTGCCCGCGGTCTGCGAGAATGGAGAAAGCAGATCGCCTTGCAGGTCGCGACCTCGAATTAAGGGGATGTCGACCGACAATGCTCGAGTAGAGACCGGCTTTTTTCCAGACCGGGGCATGATCGCCGGTCGGCCGAGGGCCAAGTTGATGGACTCTGCCAGTTGACCTCGGTGGCTTCGATGGTTCTCAGCGCTATCCCGCTGGGGCCGTCAGGAGGATTTCCGATGGCGTATCCTTCCCTGAAGGCGTGTTTCACGGCGGCGAGTCGTCAGAGCCTTGAGTCGAGGTCACGCATCGTGCGAGGTCGAGGTTGGCTCGTTCCGACCACCTTGCTCATCTGCTCGCTTGCGGTTACTGATCCGGTCCAAGCCCAGTCGGGGAGACAAGACTTCGTCAAGCCGAAGCTGGTGATCAACGGCCTGGGACATACTGCGCCTCTGCGGGCGCTGGCTTTCAGCCCGGACGGGAAATACCTGCTCTCGGGGGGAACGGACAAGGTCGTCCACGTCTGGGAATTTCGACAGGGCCATCCCAGGCTCACCTGGTCCATCCGTCCCCCGATCAATCGCAAGGCGGGGTGGGTTTATGCTCTGGCGGTTTCACCTCCACTGGCTCGGGACGGGTCGTACCGAGTGGCCGTGGCTGGTTACGGAGCTTCCATGCCGGCTGGTGACATCCGGATCTACCGACTACCTCCACTGAATAATGTCGACACGGGAGATCTGGTTCTTCATCTCGCCAGCGATGACGCCAGCAAGCCGATCAGGCAGCGTCAAGGTCATTCGGGTGCCGTTCTCGGTTTGGACTTCTCAGCCGATGGGCGGTATCTCGCGTCTTGCGGCGAGGACAAAACGGTCCGGGTCTGGGACCTCGAAGCCGACCCTGACCACCGCACTCTCGCGATTCTCGCTGGTCATGAAGGCGAGGTGACGCGCGTGGCGTTTCTGCCCGGTGACAGGCTGGTGAGCACCGGCGGCGCCGGGGATGGCAGCGTGCGCATCTGGGACTGGAGGCACCCGACGACCTGGTTGGACTGGACCCGTCCCTCGGATGAGGATCTCACGCTGCCCGAGGGAGTTCGGATCAACGCCATGGCCCTCAGTCCCGATCGCGGCCAGGTTGTCGTGGGCCGAGAGAACGGCAGGCTCGAGCGGTACGCGACCACCAACCTCCGCGACAGCATTTTGCTCAATCCCAACGACGCGGGCCAGCGCCGCGCGGTCGAGGCGCTGGCGTTCAGTTCCGATGGCACATCCCTGGCCACCAGCATCCTCAAGGAGAAACCGAGTTACGAGCCTGGGATCCTCACCCGGACTGACTGCGTGGTGAGCATCCGGCCGATGCCGGCCGGCCAGCCCAAGAGCGAAGTGCTTACTCGAGGGGATCGTGTGAAAGCCCTGGCGTTCAGTCCCCGCGACCCACGCTTGCTGGCAATCGGTGGGGGCGAAGCTCATGCCGTCATCGTCAAGGATCTCGGAGCAGCGGCGGACCAGCCCGTGCTGGAGATGCCCGGGCCGGGAACCGTGATCTGGAATGTCGCGTTTGTGGACAACAAGCCGACCGTCGCCTTTGCACGGCAGCGTCCGCCGGGAAAGGCTGCCTGGAAGTGGGAGGCATTCGATCTTCCCGCCCGGTCGTTCAAGTCGGTCGAAAATCCTGCCGGCCTGTCCCAGGCGATTACCGGCTATCAAGGATGGTCGATCGCGACAGTCCCGAAGAGCCGGGAGGACTTTCTCTTCACCCTGATCGCCGTTTCCCCACAAGGCCGGCGGATCTCACTCGGGTTGCTCCCTACAGAGGATAGGCGCTGGACCAGTTACACGTTCATTCCGCCCAACCCGGATGCGGGGCACACCAAGTTGACGGTTGCGATCGGTTGCCTGGGGGGAACCGTTGTCATGTATAGTCTGCCCGACGGTCAAAAGACACGTGTCTACCTGGGACACGCCGAAGCCGTCTACGGCCTCGCACCGTCGGCAGATGGGCGCTGGCTGGCCACCGCTTCGGCCGACGAGACGGTCCGGCTCTGGTCGCTTTCGGGATGCGACGCGAGGCCGGCATTGGGGGCGACCGTGGTGCCGGATCCCCAGGGGGGGCTGACCGTCACGGACGTCGGCATGCGGAGCTTCGCACGGGAGATGGGGCTCCAGCGGGGTGATCGAATTATCAAGTGTACCACAGGGCGCCAGCGCACCCCGCTTTCCGTAGGCACTCTCGACGCCCTCCGTCCATCGATGGAATCGGTCGAGCCGGGCGTCCCCGTCTACTTCGACATCGTGCGGAACGGCAGACCCGACCAATTGCAGACCTCGCGTCGCGATTCTCCGGCCCTGAGCCTGTTCCTGGGGAACAATCAAGAATGGATCGTCTGGATGCCCGAGGGTTATTACCATAGCTCGATCGCGGGAGACCGAGAGCTTCTGGGCTGGCACGTGAACAAGGAGCCCAATGTCGCCACGACCACGGCGTTCTATCCCATGTCCCGATACGAGGCACAGCTCCGCAAACGCGAGGTTATCGACCGACTGCTGACCACGGGTGACGTCGTCGCCGCGCTGACGCTGGGCCAGGGGCCACCCAGGATCGTCCCTCCGCCCAGCATCCGGATCGTCGAGCCGGCTGGCCAGCCGGGCAGGGAGATCGTTGCTCAGAACCCGAGCCAGCGCATCCGGATCGAGGCGACACCTGGCGCCGAAGATCGCCGCATTCGCTCCCTGGTCGTGCGGAATGGCACCAGGCGATACAGCCCTCACCCGTACGATCCGGGCGTGACCAAGGCCGGCCTGCAGGAGGTGATCTCGCTCCAGCCGGAGACCAACTCGTTGAGCGTCGTGGCCACGGATGACCAAGGGGTTACGGCGATCGAGAACCTGGAGATCCGCCTGCAGCGCCCGGTCGAGCCGCTTCGGCTCGCAGTGCCTCGCCTGGTGATTCGATCGATCGGGGTCGAGTCATTCATGGGTCGGGGGATACCCCCGATCCGCTTTGCCACCGAAGACGCTCGTCGATTGGCGGACTTTCTGAAGGCCCCCGCGGACCAGAAGCGCTTCCCCGACGATCGCATCGATGTGCAGACCGTCACCGGCTCGACGGTGACGTCCCGGCAGATCCTCCAGGTGTTCGATGACCTCTCCGCCGATCTCAAGAAAGGCAGGCTTCGCGCGGGCGACACCGTCTTCCTGGTGCTCGAGTCGCATGTCGTGAACCTGAGCTCGGCGAACTCGCTGATCCTTGGCGTTGATACTCAGAACGAGCCGGAACTCCAGCCTTCGGTCCCCTCGCGGACCATCACAGAACGGCTGGAAGAGGTCGCCTCGCAGGGGTGCCTGGTCGTACTTTTGCTTGACGGCTTGCACGACCTGGATCACTTGCCGCCCCAGAGCCCGATCTACCTTCACGATTGGATTCGCGATCTCACGAGGCGGGGCGTGATCGTGCTCCTGGCCTCGAAGCAGGCGCCAAGTGAACCACTTTATGCTCGACAGCTCGGTGCACTTGCCCAGGCGGTTCTCGATTCCGTGACCGTCGCTGGGCAACTGGATACACAGGCCAGCCCCGGACGCTCACCGACACTCGAGGATTTCCAGGCTGCCGTGTTGCGCCGGGTGCTGGAGCTGACCCAACGCCGGCAATTCGCCGGGTTCTTCACGCCGGAGGTCCTCCCGCGCGCCGACCGGGCACGGATCCGGATCTTCGAACCCCAGTCGCCTCCGGTCGAGGATCTGGCCGGTCGCTGACCAAGGACTCCCGGGCAGGCAAATCGCAGATCGGGGTCGTGAGAATGAGGTCGAAAAGGCCGAGACTCCTCGCCAAACTCCACCAGGTCAGGACTGCCCGAATTCGGGTGGCTGGCGGCGGAGCCGGAGGCGACGCCCCAGTTCCGCAGGCCACCGCCCTGGGGCTTCCCTGCGGTCAGCCCCAGCCACCCAAGCGGCCTTTCCCACAACGATTTGCGATAAATCACGGTGGAGATCAGCGAGGAGTCTCAAAAGGCCGGCAACGATTGCGATCGTGCCTGCGAAGATCAAGGCGCGGGAGCCTCGATCAGCGGGAACGAGAACGATGCCTCGGAGTCCTGAGAGAGCGCTGCCCGGGGATTCGCGTTGGTTGTTCCTCGGGGCCCGCGGAGAACGAGCTCAGGGAATTTGTCGATGATCGCCGGCACGGTCATCTCCGCGTACTGCCGCAGTTCTCCGGTCGCCACCCAGCCGTCCTTGTCGAGGTCGGCGGTCGGATACTGGATGAAGACGGGCAGTTCGGGTTGGAGCTTGCGCAGGCCCGTTTCGCCCATGCCCCGAAGCAGAACGTAAGTCAGCAAACCATGCTCAAGGAGTTCCGACTCCGCTGCCTGTTCACGCTCGCCGCGCCTGGTGGCCAGGATATACGACGTGCGCGCCCTGTGAGCCTCCCGTTCGGCGAGGTTCCGCAGCGTGCGGCGGACCTTGGCACGCACGCGAGGATCATCGAAGAGAGCCTCGGCCTGGCAGGCGTCGACAATCACCAGCCGATTCAGGGCGTCGAGGAACGACAGGTTGTTGTGAATCATGCCGTAGGGCAGGACGCTGGGATCGTTGATCGGGGGCTTGTCTCGAGGCGCTCGCGCCTGGTTGCCTGCGGGACCGCGGAGGGCCACGATGGGCGGTCCATCCGGCAAAATCGCGGTGGGGAGCAACAAGCAGAAGAGTCCCTGGCGGACGTCGCTATGCCCCGCCAGGAAGACGACCACCGTGTCCTCGGGACGCCCTCGGACGCGTCGTCGCAAGTCCTCGAAGCCCTTGCTGACGCTCTCCCAGGACACGTCCTGGTTGACCAGAACGATGGGTTGATTCGCTGGAGGGGGGTTTCCCGCCAGCTTCCTCTGCTGCAGGAATCCGGCCACCGCCTGAGCATCCTTGTCAGCGAATTGCAGAGCTTGGGTCTGGTACTTGCTGACTCCCAGGGCGAGGATGTGAGTCCGGCCGGGAGTCGGCCCATCGTAGACCAGGTCGAGCTGGTTCGATCGGCCATCGATGCTGCCGGGCCGTCCCGCCAGGGCGTAGATCCGGTTTGGGCCACTCACCAGCACCACGCTCGTTTCCAGGATTTTTCCCTTGCGCCTGAGATCGCCTGCCACGGCCACGCCGTTCTGATACAGCCGGAGGTCGGAGAGCCCTTCCTCACTGACGCGGATTCTGAGATCGACTCGTCTCTGCTTCGGGCTGGGAGGGGAAATCGGCTCAACGATGATCTGCGGAGGACTGGTTTGAGGAACCACTGCCGGCTCCTTGGGTTCCTCGCCGCGACTGAGTGAGTCCACCAGGTCGAAGACGTGTCGCTGCTCGCGGTACTGTTCGAGCCGCGCCGGCAGTGCGTCTCCCACTCCGGCCTGTCGTTCCTGCCGCCAGGTGACGCGAGTTTCACCCTCGGTCGAGGCGTCGAACAACCCCTCGGGTGTGAAGGCAACCCAGTCGGCGCCATCGCCCGCTGCCGACAGGGTCCCGATCAGCTTGGGTCGAGCCAGTCGCCACAGGTGGATCGTGCCGTCATCGCTGGCACTGGCCAGCAACCGCCCGCTCGGCCAGAAGACCAGGCTGTTGATCATCTCGAAGTGTCTGGGACCTGCGCCCAGGGGAATCGGCTGGCCAGGCTGACTGACAGCGCGAAGCACAAGCTGTCGGGGATCATCTCCACCGGCGGCGAGCAGGTTTCCGTCAGCCGAAAAGGCCGCGGTTCGCACGTGCCCATCCAGCGTCGCGATGACTGTGGGCTGGGTGGACTCAGGTTTCCAGACCTCGAGATGCCCATCCTGCCGGCCCAGAGCGATCGGTCCCGGAGCCACGGGAGAGACCGCCGCGGCCGTCACCGGCGAGAAGGTCGCGTTCGGGTTCTCCGGACCGAGCACGCGCTGGATTCTTGGCTCTGCGCCGGTGATGTCCCAGAGCTTGGCCAGGCCATCGTCCCCGGCCGTGAGCAAGGACCGGCCATCACCCGAAAAGCTCAGGGCGGTGATCCCGCCCCGATGGTCCCGGATCGGCTTGCTCGGGGTGAGACGGCCATCGGTGGACGACCAGACGCAGGCGAGCGCGCCCTCCCGGCTTGCCCCGGCGACGCGGCCATCGGAGGCGATCGCGAGACTGTGGAACGGCCAGCCCGAGCGACGTTTGCTGTTTTCGGCCAGGGGGCGCTCGAACACCGTGGGACGCCGGACCAGGGTCGCCCGGTCATGGAGGACAACGTCGCCCTCCCGTTCAATGAGCACCAGATCGCCCGCGGGCAAGAAGCCACCGGCCGGCGTGTACAAGCCGGGAATCCGTCGCGTCCCCCGTCCGGCCTCGAACTCCCAGATCAGGGCGATGCCATCTTCCGTTACCTGGAGCAGCCTCTTCTCGTCGGGCGAGACAGCCAGGTGCCTGACCCGCCCTCGACTGGCCGGGATCGCAGGTCGCGCCTGTCCGCCGGGCAGTTCCCAGGATCGAATCCCTCCGTCACCATCGCCCGAAACGAGTCTGTCCCCACCGGGAGAGAAGGCGAGAGAGAGCGTTTTCCCTCGTGTTTTCTGGTCGAGGTCCACAACGCGGGCCGAGGCGCAGTCGCCGTCAAGCTCCCAGGCTCGAAGTGTTCCATCGGACGGGTCGCAGGCCGCGAGCCGCCGCCCATCGGCTGAGACAGCCAGCCGTGCGATCGGTTGGTCCATCCCTAACTCCAGTCCCCGACCGTCTCGATTCAGGGGCAGCACATGGATGATATGCCCGGCCGCGACGACCAGCGCCGAGGGCGCCGCCACCAGGTCCGAGACGGCTCCGTGAAAATCTCGCTGGGGCCGTTGGTTGCCCTTCTCCAGATCGAACTCCGTCAGAATCCCTTTCTCGGTGGCTGCCCACAAACGGCTGCCGTCATCGGAAAGGCACGTAGCCGAGATCCGTCCTGGAGGAGGCGGAAATTCCTTGAGTTGCTGGCCACGGAAATCAAAGGTCCGGATTGATTCGTTGCCGGCCCTGTCAGGGACCACCAGGGCGAAGGCGGCGCGGCCGGCGCGTGTCGCCACCGCCGGCAGCCTGCCCCCTCGATTTGAGGGCTGGCTGATGCGCCGGGGGGTGGCCTCACTCGCATCCCAGACCAGTGACTGGCCCTTGTTGTCGACAGTCAAGACGTGGTACACGACCTTCTGATCGGGTGGTTCAGGCAAGGACGGGGTGGGCAAGATCGCCACCTGATCGACGCTTCCGGAGTGGGGGATCTCGCCCGGCAATGCTTTGATGGACTCGCGATGGAGGTCGAAGAACAGGACATTCCCGTTTCCTCCACCGGCGACCAGGAGACCGCCGTCGTTGCTGAGAGTTAGACACTGAACGCCGTTGGTCACCGACGGCAGGACCCTGAGTAACATCCCACTCGCGGTATGCCAGGTTCGGACTGTGGAGTCGATGCTCGCGGTCATCATCCGGCTGCCATCGGCGGTGAAAGCGATGGCCGTGACCCGATCAGCATGGCCACGTTGCAGGATGGGTGGGTCCCTGCGCGGTCTGGATATGGCTCTGGCTGGCCAGAGCGTCAAGTTCGGCTCGAATCCCCCCGCGGTTTGAAACCCCTGTTTCGTCAACGACGGCTCGCGCCGGAGGTGATGAAGGCAGGCCGACAAGTTGCGTGGCTCTCGTATGGTGCCCAGGGCCCCGAGCAACGACTTGGTCAGCAATCCCTCGCCGCTCTCGGTCTGACCGGATGGCTTCTCGGTCGCGGCGATCCAGGAGGTCACTCCTTGCCAGCGGCTGATTCCTTTCAACATACGCTCGCCTGTCGCCACCCGGGGCGGGTCTCCCAAGACAACAGGGTACCGGACCCTACCGGCCGGCGAGGTGTCCAGGAGGCAAACGATCGAGTTGCTCCCTCGCGCCGCCAGTTCCTCGATGGCGTCGCCCAGGCTCCAGCCCGTCGCATCCACATCGGCAGCACGCGCATCGACCGGCAGCAGGTAGTCGCGATACGGCCGCCCGGGGGGCTCATCCGAGCGGGGCAAGAGCCCCACCGCATGACCGGCGAAGAAGACTACGACCACGTCGCCCGGCTTGGCTCTCTGTGCCAGCCACTGGCGAGCTCCCCAATCCAGATTGGCCTTGGTCGGGCGCCGATACTGGGGCTGGCGGGCCGGAGTCCTGAATCCGAGCGACGCCAGGTCGCGATCGCTCAAGAGCAGGACGTGATCCGGTCCCCAGCCTGCCGTATCGATCAGCCACTGGGCCAGCGCGGCCGCGTCCGTGGCGGCTCCCCGGCAGCGGGGGAAAGCCAGAACCTCCTCGTATTGCTGGATCCCGACCAGCATGGCCCACAACTGAGGTCCAGCTCCTGGGTTCGCCGCCTGTTGACCCACGGACCACGGAGGTGCAAACAACGGCAAGGCCAGCAACAGTGGCCATGCAAGTCGTGGAATCGCCAGTCGCCTTGCTTTCATGGGGAAGACTCCCTTAAATTTACCGTCTCGGATCGCCCCGCCCTGCCCAGACGCTCGGTCACCAGCACCTCGAGCACGACCCGGAAACCCACATCGGGAAACGCATCTTCGTTCTTGCCTTTCCATGCCAGGTCCTGGGCGTCCTTGCGATATGTCACGCGAGCATATTCGCCCGGCGTGTCGTAGGAGCCACCCCGGATGACGTAATCCGGATCGGTCTCGCCATCGTCGGGGCCTCGAACGGGATCGACGAAAGGCCCGGAGTCAGTGTAGGGCTTCCAGACATCCCGGCACCATTCGCGCACGTTCCCGGCGAGGTCGCGGATCCCTTGCTCGGTGCGATCGCCGCTTACCGTTTTGACCTCGCAGGTGTTGACCTGGCCATCGGCGTTGTTATCGAGGTTGGCCTTACGGTTCCGCGGATTTGCTCCCGGTTCGTTGCCCCAGACATAAAGGCACTGCAGTCTCCCGCCGGAACGCGCCGCGAATTCCCATTGCGCCTCGGATGGGAGCTCGCCTCCCACGCTCTGGGCGTACAGGACGGCCAGCTTGCGCGAGACCCCGGAGGCCGGGTGGTTGGGGCACTCGCGCTCGTTGGTTTTCTGGAGAACAGAATTCCGCGCCTCGTTGTAGATCTTCAGCTCGGGATCGTTCGGCCTGCGGTCGGTCTCCTTGCAGAATCGATCAAACTCCGCGATCGTGGTCTCTGTCTCCTGCATGTAGAACGTGGAGAGAGTGACGTGGTGGCTTGGCTTCTCGGTGTCTGTGAACGTATCGCTGTTGTCGAAGGCCCCCATCATGAACGAGTTCCCCGGGACCTGGATGAACCGGACGCCGTTCTGACTCTTCACGACGCGAGGCAGACCGTCGTCGCTTCCCTCCGATTCCGGCTCATAGCCTTGGGGAAGGTAGAGCCTTCCGTGGAGAGTCAGGGTGCGGTGGTCGTCTCCCGTGCGAATGATGGTCATCGGCCACCTGTCCTGGGCGATCCTGGTCTCCTTGGCGGGCTCGAACCCGCGCTTGGCAAGGAACTCCTTGATCTCGGGAGGGATCGGCTTCCCACGATCCATCAGATACCAGGCGATCGAGCCCAGGGCCAGAAGCAGGGCGATAGCGAGAACGGCTGCCCTTCGTCGGGTGAACCAGGCGAGACGTGGTCTGGCCAATGATTCTGCCCTGGGCAAGGTCGGAACCGGGGATTCGAACAAGCGGGCCGGAGTCGGCTCCCTTGTCGCTGGGATGGGTGTTAGTCGCTCCTCCCGCATGATCATCTCCTCGATCGCGCGGCTGAGCTCGTCGTACAGTTCGTGAGCGGACTGGGGCCGCTTGTCCGGGCTTTTCTCGAGGCAACGCCGCACGACGGCTTCCACGGCCGGCGGGATGTCGCGTTCGGGTGCGATTTCCTTGAAGCGGGGCGGTTCAACCTTCGCATGCTGGTAGAGCAGTTGGGCGTATCCTCCCTTGAAGGGACGGGAGCCGGTGAGCATCTCGAACAGGATCACTCCCAGCGAGTAGATATCGCTTCTCCTGTCGATCGCCCGGCGATGATTGGTCTCGGGTTCGTAATCATTCTGTTCCGGGCTGGAATAGGCTGGTGTGCCGAGCAGTCCTTCCGTGTTGAGGGTCAAGCCGTGGCCGCCGTCGTCTTCCACCTGCACAATCTTGGCGATCCCGAAGTCGAGAACCTTGAGCTCGGGCTTGCCACTCAGCGGCTCGCTGCTGATCATGATGTTCTCGGGCTTCAAGTCGCGATGCACGATTCCCAGGGCGTGGGCCCTGGCGAGAACCTCGCAGACCTCCTTGAGCAACCACATGATCGTGGCGATCGGGATCGGCTTGCCGGGTGCGAGCAGCTCCCGCAGGGTCTGACCCTCGAGATACTCCATCTCGATGAAGGGGATCTGACCCACGATTCCGGTATCGTGAACGATCACGGCGTTGGGGTGTTTCAGCTTCGCGAGGATCTTGGCCTCTTGCTCGAACCGAGTGCGAACCCGGCGATCAGACGCGACGACCGCATGGATCACCTTGAGCGCGCGTTTTTCTCCGAAACCCAGGTGCTCTACAAGCCAGACCGC
This sequence comes from Isosphaeraceae bacterium, assembly GCA_049516015.1. Lineage (GTDB taxonomy): Bacteria > Planctomycetota > Planctomycetia > Isosphaerales > Isosphaeraceae > Aquisphaera. The sequence goes on from JBEKTN010000002.1 coordinate 12,744, forward strand.
ACCCATCCCGCCGCGGCCGATCTCCTCGAGGACGCGGTACTTGTTGAGCAAGACCACACCCGGCTCGATCACACTGGGCAGCTCGGCCCCATGCTCACTCAGGGGCGAAGGGATGGGAACCGGCGAGCGATTCTGCGTCGATTCTTCCAACGGGCCACCCGTCTCGTCAAGCGACCGCTCGGTCGCGGAGACCCCGAAAACGGGAACCGTCCTGTGAACTTCATCCCTCTGGTCATTCCGTCGGTCAGAACCCATGGGTGCTCCCTACAGAGCGGATGACTTACATCGGCGAGTCGGCCTGATGGCAGCCAGTCGCCCCGGAAGCGTCCTGCCACCCCCAAGCCTCTTCGGGCATGCCCGCATTTTCAAAATAATATGATCTATTCTTTTGGTTTTACCGTTTCCCGCTCGATTCGCCCCGTCCACGGCAATCTTCGGGTGTCTCGGGCCGGGTGATGAAAGATAATCCACCTATCTGGCCAGAGTAAGTAATCGTCGGACAATATCGCTTTCGAGCCGTTAATCGTGCACTCGAGCTCACTTGGGCGAATGGGCTCGGTAACTGGGTCGTCCTTCTTGCGGCGAAAGTAGACCAGAAAGCAGGGTTCCGGGGGCTTACCTGGTTCGTGGACGAAGGCATTGTCGAACTCTTCCTCAATTTTCATGTATCTTTCGATTGTGACTTGCTGGAACGTGACCTCAAGAGGTTTTGCCAGTGGCTTTCTCTCCGCGTCGAGTACCGTGACGCGGAGTTTCTTCGGTTTGCCGAGCGGCACGTCGAGAGAGGTGATCGTGTGCTGCAAAGAAATAGGCTCCTTGGGCTTTAACGTTGTCGCGACTGGCAAATCGTCGAGTTTCTTGTAGATGGCCCCGGCATCGTCGAGAAGTTCACGCTGATACTGGATGTCCAGATTGCGGAAGGTGAGATTCTCGATGGTCACGACGTACGGAAGATCCTTGTCTTTGTGCATGCAGCCTTCATTCTCGTGGACCGTGAATTGGTCCAAGATCTGCTCGCCGACTTTCTCGCCGTACTCATTCTTGAGCTTCTGCCGATCCTGCTGGATCTTGACGAGGATCTTGTCCGCGAAGTTCTTGGGGATCACGTCGAGCGGGACCGAGCAAGTCTGGTCGACACGCCCGCGATAGAAGAGCTTGGCCTCGAGTTTGAGAACGTTCGTCTCTTTTGTGGTAATTAACTGACGAACAAGGAAGTCCAGAGGCGGTGTCGAAGCCGTGGGTACTGGCACCAGACAGCCTGGGATGTCGCCGTGCTGCTTTGTACAAGAAATCTCCATACTCTTCTCACGAGCGATAACGCCGACAAAGGCTTGCCCCGTGGGGACTGGTTGGGGCTGATCGAGTCCTTCATCAGGCGTGCTCACCTTGAGCTTGAACCGCGTTTGGCCGTCCTCTCCGATGGACAGTCGGTGGATTCCTTCCCCTGGCGAGAGTCCACTTCCTGCTCCCGCTTGCTCGCCTCCGGGTCTTGATTGTGTGGCAGTTTCGACGTCAATTCGCAGTGATTGCATGAGTTTCTGCCGGCGTGGGGCCTGTGTGATGCGCAGGGACTTCCCGACGGAGTCGATCAGTTTTCGCAAGTCGCTCAGGGATGGGGCGAAATCCTCTGCAAGCCGGTTCGCATGAAAGATCAGGCTTTTATATTCAGCCAACCTGTCAAGATCGCTCACCGCGCGATCAAGGCTAGCCGCGCCTTGTCGCCCGATCTCGCCCGCGGAAAGAAACCGAACCACGTTGTCCGCTGCACTTAGATCGGATTCGATGTCGTCAGCGAGCCGCTCTCGGTCAGCCAGAGACTCCAACTCCTGCTTCCGAAGAGTCCGCACCGCCTCGGTGATGTCGGTGAACTGGGTTACGCCCTTCCCGGCGCTTTCCGCGCTATCCGGGGATTTCTGAATGGACGACCAGATTTCGGTGAGGAGGTTTTGTGCCGGCTCCTGCTGGCGGCGACCGCCCCCTCCGGCTGAACTCAGGTCGAGAGCGAGTTGCGCCAGCCCCGCGGCACGGAGCCAGAAGCCCCGATCGGGTTGATTTCCCACTCCGAGATCTGCTGGCTTCGAGTCCTCGGGTGAAAGCCCCGGGATAGCCTCCTCCAAATTGAGGATTCTCTCGATCAGGATCTTTCTCTCCTCCGATGGGACGAGCGGAGTGCGCAGCACCGGATCAAGGGCTAACCAGTCACGGGCTCGTTCCGGACTCGAAGCTGCGAGGAATTCCCGTTCGAGAGCCTCAAACGAAGCTTCAGCGTCCTGGGTCGCTTGCTCCAGGTCGACGAAGGGCTCCTCGAGGATCTTCTTGAGAAACGCTTCGCCTCGCTCTTTGGACAAGTCCTTATGGAGCGCCTGAGCAAGTTTTCGTACGTCTCGGAATGCCGCGTCAACGGATCGGGGGACCCGGAGACCCAGCCAGGCTGAGGCGCTGGCCGTGGAGTACGACCCGCTCCTGATGGCCCATTCCGCCAGGTAAGGTAGATCGGCGCCGATTCGTTCCCAGGTGTTGCGGGCATCGTGAAACGTGTTGATGACCTTGAAGGCTGCCTCGTAGTTCCGAGCGATCCCATTAAGCTCGTTGCTGTATTCCCGGGCTTCTTCCACTCCATTTCCCGAGAGTCCAAAGAGCCGGTCTTGCACCTCTCGGCGGCGTCCATCTCCCAGTTCGATGATCGGCTCAATCCACCTCAGTCCGCGCCGATCCCGGGCCAGCGACTGTTCGGCCCGAGATCGCACTTCGACCAGTCGACGTAGGATCGAGCCACGAAATTCGTTCTTGAAAAAATCAGGGACCGAGAATTCATTGGTGAAACGATACGTCCAGACAGGCAGTTGCAACTCGAGGTAATGTTCGGGAGATCCTCCTTGAACATCGGTCAACCAGCGCGGTGGTTCTGGCTCGTTCTTCTCTTTAGCGGCACCGTCTTTGCCTTTTTGGGGTTGAACCGGCGGAGGCGTGAAATCGTCGGGACCTTTTCCGGTCAGGAAAACGAGTGATTCTTCGACCTCCTTTTTTCCGTCCGCGTCGTCTTCCGCGGGCGAGAATGGGAAGTTTTTCTCCGCCTTGATGCGGTTCTTGAGCTCGTCCTCGACCACACCTCTCAATCGCGCGGCCTCATCGAGGGCCACCTTTGCCTCCTCCAGCGAGCCAGGTTCACGCCAGGTGGCACGGAGCGTGCGCTCGGCTCGAAGGAGAGCAGCTTGGTACGATCGCCATCCGCAGGGCAGATAACGATAGGGACGTGGAGAATTCTCCCTCAGCATGCCATCGTGCTTTTGCCATTCTGCGAGCAGAGCATTCCGTCGCTCGTCGCGGGGGCTGATTGTCGGCGACTGAGACGCGATCCTTTCCTTGTCCTCAGCGACGGTTAACCCCTCGTTGGCTTTGGACTCCGCCTTGTCCTGGGCCTTGGACGGAGTAGGTATCATACCTTCTTTTAGTTCAGAACCCTTCGTGGTCGCGATTCTGAGAGGGGGCATGGGGGGCAACAGAAAATCGCGCGACCCCCCAACTTTAAGGAGCATAGGGGTCTGGAAGGCTCGGCGATGCACTTGCGCCCACTTGGACACATGAGTCAGGACGAAACGATGCAGCCCTTCCACACTAACTGCTTGATCGGCTTTCCGAGGGGCCCAGCCCCCGGCTCCTTCCTTGCGGTCTTGAAGTCCCTTCCGGAGGTAATAGGCGAAGACTGACTCCCCCAGTCCTTCAGCGATCCAGGTCTTCTGTGCAGGCGCGGCGGATGTTAGAACCCAGACGCTCTTGTCGCCCGACGACAGACTGGAAACAAATCCCTCCAGCCCTGCGTAGGGCGCATTCCCAAAGATGCCGAGATCGCGGTCGCTGTCAAGCTGGGCGACGTCGAGTGCCAGAACGACATCCCGTTGAGTCGCTTTGGCCACGTCCTGGATGAGGGTCTGAAGGCTTTGGGTCTCGCCGATTCTGGCCTCCTTGCCTCTGCCAACCGCGGCGGCCGAGACGTAAACGACCACAGCTCCTGCTCCAGGCTGGCCGACGACATCGAGAATCCTTGCACTGAGGCCCTCCGGCTTGACCTCCCCGCCGTCAGCACATCGCAGCATGCGGACGTCGGTAGCCTGAATTGGCCTCTCCTCGGGCCCGATCGTCTGGGAAGCCACGAAGAAAGCCTGAACCGGCTCTTCGGTGACGACCTGCCTGATGAACCACAGCAGGAGCCAGGCGACCAGAACGAGAGCAATGGTGCCTGCCGTACTTTCCAGGACCAAAGCCGAGATCCTTGGCTTGGTAAGCTGAGTCCCTGTTGCGGTGGCCATCGCGAAAAGCCCTCTGTCCCCACAAGGTGCCAGCACGAGCATCACTGCATGATTTCTTACTGTCTAACATACCCTTGGCACGACGATCGGCTCAAGCACAAATCACCAGCCCTGCTGAGCTTACGGGAGCGGTGAGCCTGCTCTGTTAGTCAGTACGAACAGTACAGCACCGAAACTCTTTTGAGAAAGGACGTGAACACCCCTTTCGCAAGGAGTGATCACCGGGAGAGGATGACGTCTGCCGAATTGCCTGCCTTTGTCCCCTACTTCACTCCAAGTGATACTGAAAGGCGCCGCCCTCATCGACCGTGACATGGGCTTGCGACAGAACCAAACCCTGGGCCATCCGGGTCAGGACCTGCTGGGAAATCTCCGGGAGCAAGGAGCGGGTCAGGATGTGGTCGACGTTGCGCGCGCCGCTCTCGACCTCATGACACCGGCCGGCGATGCAGTCGACCAGCTCATCGGTGTAGGTGAACTCGGCGTTGTGGTTCTCGCGCATCCGCCGGCCGACGCGGTCGAGCTGGAGCCGGATGATCTGGCGCATCACCGAATCGAAGATCGGGAAATAGGGGACGACGATCAGCCGACCGAGAAACGCGGGTTTGAAGATCGTGCTGCCCCGTTCTGTGACAGCCCCCAGCAGATCGGGCCGGATGGCCTCGGCCAGCTCCTCGGCGGTGGGAGTGGCCTCGGGGTTGCGGCAAAGCTGCATGATGGTGTCGGTGCCGACGTTGGAAGTCAGGAGAATGATCGTGTTCTTGAAGTCAATCTCGCGTCCTTCGCCGTCCTCGAGCGTACCCTTGTCAAAGACCTGGAAGAAGAGCTCGAGCACGTCGGGATGTGCCTTCTCGACCTCATCGAGCAACACGACACTGTAGGGCCGCCTCCGGACCGCCTCGGTAAGAACACCTCCCTCGCCATAGCCGACATATCCGGGAGGCGAGCCCTTCAGGCCGGAGACAGTGTGCGACTCCTGGTACTCCGACATATTGATCGTGATCACGTTGTGCTCGCCGCCGTAGAGAGAGTCGGCCAGCGCCAGGGCGGTCTCGGTCTTGCCCACGCCGCTGGGCCCGACCAGCAGAAATACGCCGATCGGCCGCCGCGGGTCGGTAAGGTTGGCCCGCGACGTGCGTATCCGCTGGCTGATCGCCTCCAGCGCGTGCGACTGGCCGAGTACTCGCTCCTCGAGCTTGGCTGGGAGATTGAGCACTTTCTGGATCTCGTCGGTGAGCATTTTTCCCACGGGAATACCGGTCCAGCCGGCGATGACCTCGGCAATGGTCTGCGAGTCAACACAGACCTGCATCAGTGGCGACTCGCCTTGAATTCCCCGCAGATCGCTGTTCTTGGCCTCGAGGTCAACCTGCATGGCGGCCAGCTCGGCCGAAGGCTGGAAGGGAGACTTTCCGCCACTCCCGGCGTGAGTCTTTTTCTCCATGCTGTACCGCTGCTCGATCGTCGTGGAAAGGGTGCGGATCGCCTCGACGCAAGCCACTTCCTGTTTCCATCTCGTTTCGAGTGCCGCAAGGCGAGCACGCGCCTGCTCCAGCTCCTGGTTCGCTTCCGCCAGCCGCCGGTCGTGCCGGCCGCCGGTGGCGGTCTCGCGCTCGAGGATGCCGATCTCGACCTCGAGGTGCTCGATCTGCCGCCGGCAATCCTCGATGGCCGGGGGGATGGCACCCTGCCCGATCGCCACCCGCGCACAGCCGGTATCAAGAAGGCTGACAGACTTGTCCGGGAGCTGGCGCGCCGGAATATACCGGTGCGAGAGCTTCACCGCGCTTTCCAAGGCCTCGTCGAGAACCCGGACGGAGTGGTGCTTCTCGAGGTTGCCAACCAGGCCGCGCATCATCCGAATTGCCTGGTCCTCGGTCGGTTCCTCGATCTTGATGACCTGGAACCTCCGCGCCAGCGCGGCGTCTTTCTCGAAGTATTTCTTGTACTCGGCCCAGGTTGTCGCGGCGATGGTGCGCAGCTCGCCGCGAGCCAGGGCCGGCTTCAGCAAGTTGGCCGCGTCGCTCTGCCCCGCGGCGCCTCCGGCGCCGATCATTGTGTGCGCTTCGTCGATGAAGAGCACGATCGGCACGGGTGACGCCTTGACCTCGGTGATGACCTGCTTGAGACGATTCTCGAATTCCCCCTTGACTCCCGCACCAGCCTGTAGAAGGCCCAGATCAAGGGTACGGATCATCACGTTCTTGAGCGCGGGTGGGACATCTCCCTGCGAGATCCGGAGCGCCAGTCCCTCGACGACAGCCGTCTTGCCCACCCCGGCCTCGCCGGTCAGGATCGGGTTGTTCTGACGGCGGCGGATCAGAACGTCGATCATCTGGCGGATTTCGGCCTCGCGACTGATGACCGGGTCGATCTCCCCTTTCCTGGCCCGCTCGGTCAGGTTGATCGTGTACTGATCGAGTGCGGGGGTCTTGCTCACGCCGGAGCCAGCAAGAGACGTTGCACCCGCGTCAGCGGAGGGAGTTAACCCGGCGGCGGCGGACATCTCCGCGTCCTCGCTCGAGCCACGCACGAGTTTCGCCAGGTTCGCCTGGAGCACGTCAACATTGATCTTGGCCAGCTCGCGCGACATCTCCTTGGCCAGCCGGCTCAATCGCTGGTGATCGAGCAGGCCAAGCAGGAGGGCCCCCGAGCGAACCAGCGGCCATTGATACTGCAGCGAGGCCAGGATCCAGGCATGTTGGATCAGCTCGTCGAGGTCTCTCGAAAGCATCGGCAGACGGTCATTCCCGCGCTTGAACGAATCAATAGCACGTGTCAAGTCTCTCAACAATCGCGAGGTATCGACGTCAAAATGCCGGAAGACCCGAGTCAGGTCTGTGTCGGAAGACTCGGCGAGCTTGGTCAGCCAGTGCTCCAGCTCGACGTTGTGATTGGTACGCGATTGGCACAACCCGGCCGCCCCTTGCAGGGCATTGAGGCACGTCGGGTTCAGCGTCTTGATCAAGGCCCGCGAGTCGATACCCATGATGGAATCCTCGCCGCTGTGATTTGCTCAGGTCCGGAGTTGGTACGGAAAGCACAACAGGTGCCATAATGACGATGTTATGACCTCTTTTGTCATGATGCAATCAAGTAAGAAACCCAGGCGAGCGGTTTGCGTTCCGCTCGCCTGGGACCATGAGAGTGATCGGACTTCGACTCTTTTTTTGCTCTCGCCGAACACCGGCCATTCTCGCTCGCAGGCTCGGGTCGGATTCTGGCATTTTGACGACGACGGCGTCCCGGATTTTTGCCGGAGACGCCGCCTTGGCGATTCAGCAGTGGGTTGAGAGCTACTTCGTGAAATCCCAGGCCCGAGGGGGCGGAATTGTGACTTTTCCGCCAGTTCGGGTCACCTTGACATCCCCTGATTGGGCTGGCGGTTGAGACTCAGTGCCCCAACTCGTACCACCTGGTGTACTCGTCGCAGGGATAGGTGGGCTAGTTGGGCTGCTCGGGCCACCCGGCTTTGCCTGGGTCTTTTCGCTCCCGCCTGGCGTCGTTCTGGTACCGGGCGGGGGTCCGCCGGGGCTTACTTCAGTAGCGCCGGGTTGAGGAGCAACAGCTTGCACCGGCTCCGGAATTGGCTTGAGGTATTGCGGGCAGGTCATGTTGTTGGCGATCTCGTCAAGCTGCCGGAAGGTCATCACGCCGTTGAAGAAGACCAGGCCGTACAGTGGGCCCGGGATGGAGGAACTAGCAGCACCCCGAGTCGGGCCACCTGGAATGGACCCGTCAGGACCGCCGAAGCCCGGGCCATCTGGAATGGACCCGTCAGGACCGCCGAAGCCCGGGCTCTTGGAACCGCGGGCACAATTCGGGTCGGCTCCGATCGGGTTGCCGCCGCCGAGTGGCGAGAAGCCGACGTAGCGCCAGCCCTTGAGGTACTTCTTCCCGCAGGCGGTGTCGAATACCGCCTCGTACAAGCCAATCGGCACGTTGCTGGCCGCGACCACGTATTCGGGGACTTTCATCGGGTCGACAGGGGCCGCGGGTGGCGGCGCCTCGTCAGGCTTTTCCGGTGGAGCAGGGCCGCCGACTGCAACCAGGTTCCACCCGTCCTTGAGCTGGACCTGCGGCGGTTTCTTGCCCTGGGGATGGACCGAGTACTCCTCGGAATAGTCGGGGAGGTACTCGATTTTCAGCTTGACCATGCGGCCAGTTGCATCGGCCGGAGTGACAAGCAGGTAGGGTTTGGGCCTGTAGAACCGGATGCCAGAGTCCTCCGGTCCTGGATTCTTGATGACAGAAACGCTCGAACAACCAGCGAGCAATCCTGCGAACACGCAGATCGCCATCGATTTGTGAGTCATCCCTGACCGACTCCTTCATGACAACCAGAGCTTCCGAGTCCGTTCGGCCTGGGCACTCGTCCCAACCGTCCGGGCAAGAGTCACCCGAACCTGGGAATCGTTCCGAGCCGATCACACCTAATCCCAAAGAAACTCGGGAGTAGCGTCAATTGTCCCGCCCGCACCTGAGAGCGATTAGATTGACATTCCTGAACTGCCTTCATTTATCGGATGGGAGCATTGTGCGAGTTCTTCGTTTCTTGACGCTTGAAGCATTTTTTCCCTTGACAGCTAACGATTCCGTAAGTCATGCCCCGCCGAGAGCCAGGGCTTCTGAAAGATCGAGCTGGCAAAGCCGGTTGTAGATGATTCGTGCGCGGGTGTCGTCCTGTCCCCGCAAACAGACGTAGAGTTTGGAGAAGACTCGGGCGCACAGTGAACTTTCCTCCCACTGTTCGAGCCGTAGGTCATCGACGCGCTGGGCCAGCACGTCCAGCAAGGGGAGTGCCATCCCACTTCGCTCCAGAGCCAAGCAGAGCTCGGCCTGCTGAAGTGTTCGCAAGAACCGCTCGCGACCGGACCGTGCCTGGCGGGCCGCGCGGGCCATGACGGCGATGGCCTCGGAGATATTCCCCGCCCGGACCAAAGTCTGAGCTTCGTCCCACGGATCGACCTCTCTCGGCACGGCCCCCAGCTCAGCGTCAGGCGGATTCCCGGAGGTCGCGGCCGGGTTCTCGGACTCCCTCAGTCGTTCCACCTTATTCGAGAAGTCGCTGGCCCCGCCCATCTTCTGGGTGCGAATCCATCCTCTTGTCGCTTCCGACGCGCACGGCGTTCCGTCCTTGAAAAGGAGCTGGGGCCAGTGGGGATGATCGCGCAGACAGTTGCTCAAAACCGCTTTGCAGGCACGTTCGGCATTCTCGTGGCCCAGGGCCGCCATCGTGATCAGCGAATAGCGCTGCAGGTCGAGCCAACCGCGCCCTTCCGGCTGCCCGATCACTTGCTCTGATTCGTCAAGGAGTTTCGTCCAGTGATCGTCATCCCCACTTTTTTCGAGCCCGTGCAGGCGCTCACGCAGCTCGCTTGACGGGGAGGGAAAGGCGACGGCTTCAAGGGAATTCGTATTCTGGTAGAGAGCCCCCATTCCCAGGGCGCGCAAAACCAGGTAAGAGGTTGGATCAGCCGGATCAGACTGACGTAAGAAATGGGCAGCCTGGATGATCTGATGGCGAGCCTCGTCGTCGCTCGAGATCTGTTCGCCCCGCACGAGACGAGGCTTGGATTCGCGCCCCTGGACTGGCAGTGGCTCCGCCTCCGCGTGAACCGCTGCTTCTTCCTCCGGCAAAGCTTCTTCCGCCTCATCCACTTCAGGTTCAGGGACTGCGGTGAGGTCCGGTTTGCGATCGAGGAGTTGCTTGGCGAGTTTTTGGATGTCCTGCAGCGCGACCAGCACCCGTGTCATCCGAGGGGCCGGGGTCTTGGCGTTCCACCTTTCCTTGATGTCGTTATTGAGTTGTTGGATCTCCAGTTGACATTCGTTCACTTCCGCAAGGAGATCAACGTAGAATTGGCGGTCCGTTGCCTCCACAGCTTCATCGAATTGCTTGCCGCGGAGCCTTCCCGCCAGCATTTCGTCGAGGTCGACATCCTGAGACGGCTTCCTTGCCAGGTTCTCAGTCTGTCGCGACTCCTTGTACTTGAGGTAGGAATAAGAAAGCTCGGGCACTCCGTTAACCTGGGTCAAGGGGACGCTCCGTACCTGAAGAGGAAGGATCTTCTCTTCGTCCAGAAACTCATAGACCCCTTGCCGCAGTTCCAGATCACCCTCCGCGGGGTGGGCCCGCTCCCAGAATCGGTTCTGTAGTTGTCTGACCAAGCTCAGACCATGTCTCATTCCAGCCAGCCCATGAGCATGGACCAGCGCCTCCGTGAGCCAAGCAGCGATCTGAAGATCTTTGCTCTTGTCGCGCAAGATCACTTCCCCGAGGCTGATAATCTTGTTCCAGTCCGACGTCTTGCGCTGGCGGGTCCAGTCCCCCAGACTCGACGCATCGTCATCAGCGCGTCGGGCCTCCTCCAGCTCGAAGTACTCGTCCTCATAGCTGAGGTATGGACCCACCGGGTTCGACTCCGAAACCGGATTCAAGAAGTCCTCGACACTGGTGAAGGTCGGCTGATGCATGGCGGTTTCCCCGTAGGCTGCTTGAACGGTTCACAGGGAGACACTGCTACCCCGGATTCCCTCGCAGAAAGAAGAGGTTAACAGCTCAGCCCAGATGCATAAAGATGCTAGTGGACGTCGGGTGTAAGTTTTCAACCTTACAGCACGCTGAGCCGGGTCATCAGAATGGGGGTTATCCGAAGATAAGTTACAACCTCTAGCCGCGCAGCCAAGGGATGACCGTCTCCGTCCGGTCGAGACCCGCCGCGACGAGAAAGCGGTTGTGAGCATGATTCTGATAGCGGACGACGATCTCCGACTCGCCCACCTTTACCTGAGCGGTCGCGTCCACGAGGTCGCGGAACAGATGTCGTGACTTGGATTGCTTGTACCCACGGCCAATCTGTCCGGCCAGCAGGAGGTACAGGCTGCTGGCCATCAGCGTCAGTTGGAGGTCACATTCGACCTTCATCATCTCCGCCGAACTCAAGGTGTCCATGTGAAAGAAGTCGATCCCATCCTCGACGCTGTTCTCGATGACCATCCGCCGGGCCCATCGCTCGATCAACTTGGCCGCCGTCGGCGTCGGCTGATTGGTCAAAAGGATGGTTGGTTGCTCGTGACCCAAGTCTGCGATCGTCACCCGGCGGAGCGGGCTGTGGCTGCGCCGTCTGCCATGCATTCCCTATCTGTGAAAACAAACCGATGTTCGTGGTGTAACCGGGCTGCGGAGTATAGCCTCGCTTGCCCGGAAAGTTGCCGGCGCGAGCAAGCCGTGCGGATTGTGGCATCTATCGCCGGCCGCCGACCTGAGAGCATCTGCTGCCTCTCTTAATGACTTGTGCCGCATCCAGGCTGGCCTGCTGGCGAATCCGGGCAGATCCGGAGCGCCGCAACCGGTTCGGCGACCATGGCTCGATTCCGGCCAGCCCGCACGCCGCGTAGATCGCCTTGCGGTAGCCTGATACGGTGATGTGATCGCTCCGCTGGGAGGGGAAACAGAACCGGTCCGGATCGTCAGGCATCCAGGGAGCAAGCAGGAGCCGGGCTCGTGGCCCGATCGGGATGAACCTCCCGCGGCCGTGATGCTCGGTTTTGTGGTGCCTGGGGGTGTAAACCCAAACCACCCCGGAGCGGTCGATCTCGCGCGGCCGCATGGCGACCAACTCTCCGGGCCTGCATGCCAGCAAGACCTGAACCTGGATCATCGCCTTGACCTGGGGGGATAGGTGCGGCAACGTCGCGTCGATGGCGTCCTGATCGACCGGTAGCACGGGATCGGTCTCAGGTGCCTCGCAGCGCCTCTTGGCGAGCGTCTTGACGGCCTCGAGTCCATGGGCCACGTCGGGCGGGATCAGCTCGTTCTCGACCCCGTAGCGAAAGATCCGGGCCACGATGCCCGTGAACCGGTTGCAGCCGGCTCGGCACAATCCGCCGTCGATGAATCGCTGCCGGACGGTCTTGAGCTTGAGGGGGGAGAACTCCTTGGCGGGTAGGCTGGCGTAGCTCTCCCGGAGTGCCTTGATTGCACGCTTGACGTTGTGAATCTCGCTCGTCTCTTTGCCGTCCTTGACGTAGTAGCCTTCCGCCCATCGAAGGTACTGGACGCAAACTTCCGCAACCGTGATGTCGTTGCTCGATTCCGACTCGCGGGCCGGAACCGGTTCTCCCCGCATCCACGCGGAGATGAGCCGCTCGTAACGCAACCTGCTCTCGGGAGTGCCATGCACACCCAGGTAGCGGTCCTTGCGATCGATCGTCACGACCGCTTGACCCGAAGCTTTGTGGAGACGGTAGGACGGCGGGCGGGTAGAATTGGCTCTGTTGGACATGCTGCACCTCTCATCCAGGTCAGTGTGTTCAGGGGGACGGTCAGGTAACGACTGGCCGTCTCCCATCATTAGAACCGGTCAACTTCGGTAGGTAAATCCGGTAGTCAAACACGGTTTCCCAGCTTTTTAAAGGCGAAAAGCCGACTCTCACCATGCCTGCTCAGCACGGTCCCAGTCACAAGACACCGGACGCGGACTCCCCGGGCGGGACCGCGACCGCGGGGGCAGCAGAAGGTGAGCAAACCCTTGACCTCTGGTCCTGGCTGCCGCGCATTTCGCCGCGCCAGGCCCGGCTGGAGGAGTGGCTGGCGCGATGGACGGGCGAGAAGACGGTTGCCCACTGGCTCGACTGGATTCGAGGCGGGTTGAACCAGACGCCCGAGATCGGCCGGCCCGAGATCGTCTGGCGTGCGTCGGGCCTGGGCCGGCCCGGCCTGATCGCCCAGTTTCGCTGGCCCAGACTGAACACGCGACTGGCTCTGGGACTGGAGGTTCCCCTGGCCCATGCCGTCGTCGATCACCTGCTCGGGTACGACCGCCCATTCGCCGAGAGCCGGCTGCAACTGACACCCGTCGAATGGGGCGTCTGGACCTATCTGGTCGTCCGGTCCCTGGAGGAATTCGACCGAGCTTCTCGGGGCGACCCGGAGCACGAGACGATCACTGCCCCGGCCGACCGCACAAGCCTTGTGCTCGACCGGGTCGGTCCCGATCCGTTCAATCCGGCCGGCCTGGGCGCCGTCGTGACCCTGCGCTCGTCGATCCGCGTCGGCTCGACCACGGGGACCGCACGGCTCTGGCTGCCCGAACCGGCGCTCAACTTCTTGCTGGCGTCAGAGCCCGAGGCCGGCACAATGGTGCCTGATCTTGCCACATCAAAAGCCCGTGAGTATTCCTCGCTCTGGCGCGCCCTGGCCGGCCTGGTGGCCGTGCCCAACGGGCTCAAGCGGTTGCGGACCGGCGGCGTCCTTCCTTTGACCGACTCGCGGCTGACCGGCACGCCCCAGAGCCCCAGCGGGCCGATCGTCCTGGTCTGCGGCCCGACCTCCCTGGGCGAGATATTCCAGCTTGCCGCCGAGCCGGTCGAGGGCTCCTCGGGCCGGCTGCTTCGCCTCACCGGATCACTCATTCGCCAGCGACAACCCCGTGAACCACTGACCCTGGGGACCAATCAAGTCATGAGCTCCACCAGTTCGTCCCCCGCCGCCGACCTCTCAGACGCCGCTGCCCCTTCGCCTGCGGCCTCGCCGCTCGACGTCCCGGTCACCTTGACCGTCGAGCTCGGGCGGGTCAACTTGACCCTCAACCGGCTGGCCGACCTCAGGCCGGGCGACCTGGTCGAGCTCGGCCGCCACAGCCGCGAACCCGTCGAGCTGACGTCAAACGGCCGCCTCGTCGCGCGGGGCGAGCTGGTCCTGATCGACACCGAGCTCGGTGTCAGAGTCACCCACGTATTCTTGTGATGTGGCTCAGAACCGCCAACGGAATGAGTTCTCGGGAGGGCTGACGCCGCCAGGCTATGAACTTCCGCCGTTGACCGGCCTTCCCCAGCCCCGTGAGGGGCGCCAGTTCATAGCCTGGCGGCGTCAGCCCCAGGAATCCCGACCCGACCCACGATGACCCCGAACCTCTGAAGGTGGCGGCAGAGGGACCAAGCTTGCCGCGTTTGATCTCAACCCGGCAATCGTCCGGCTCGCAATAACACCCGTGGCCGAAGAGATTTCTAGCTCCCTCTCCCCTCGCGGGAGAGGGTTGGGGTGAGGGGGCTGGGCACGACCAATCGCCTTGTCCGAAGAGTCGAGCTGATTCGTGCGACCCCTCTCCCGCAACTGATCATTACCCACAACTATTCGCGTAGTCGTTTGCCGGCTTGAAAGCCTACTGCGAGCAAGGTCAGGTCATGAAGCCCACGCCACAACGTCCTCACACCAGGCATCCCGTCGCGCTTGCGGTTCAGATGCCCCCCAAACGGCCGATCCACAGCACCGCCTGGCCGATTGTCAGTGCCGATGGCTTCATCCCTTTCCCAAAGCGGCACACCAGCACCTCAACCTCATCCTCGCTCAAAACCTCCAGCGCCGGTGCCTCTGGGGTCTCCCGCGCAAGGTCCCGCAAGGACACGATCCGCGCCGCCACCGCCGCGTCGACTGTCACAGCCTTCTCCAGTCTCTCCCAGGTCTCCAACCGCAAATCCTCCGCCCGGCAACCACTCTTGAGCACCAAGTGTACTTCCTCAATCGGCCATCGACACGTGTATTTTCGCACCACCTCCAGCGCCTCGGCCACTGTCGCCGCCCGTTCGAGCGTCCAGAGCAACCAGTGCAATGGCTCGGTCCCGGCCGGCGGATCAGGCTCCCACACCTCCACCAGGTTCCAGGTCATTGGCCAGGCGTGCGGGTACTTCTCCAGGTCCGGGACCAAGGTCACCTGCAATCAGCCGGATCAGCAGGGCACCATCGAGGAACTTGAGGTAAGCCAGGATGCGCTGCCAGCCGATGTTGGGGTGCATCGCCAGCCTGATCTCCTCCAGGTACATCGCCTGAGAGGGAGACTGGCCAATGTAACGGCAGGCAAGTCGAAAGACCTCTTCCATGCCCCAGCTCGGCTCCTGTCGTTCCTACACGATACATCCCAATGATGCCTGCCACAGCACGGCGAGTCTCTTCCCGTCAGCGCGGCCAAGAGCACCTCGGCCGGGTCTCCGCTTCATGAATGGGGTGCCCGAGGATATGCTGGGCTTGGAGGAGTCTCAAGGGGAAGGTCCGCTTACGACGTGTCTCTGCCTCGAGGGATTTACGATGCGACGATTGTTCACGTTAGAGTACTGGCGAGATGGCGATTGGTACGTCGGCCGCCTCATGGAAGTTCCCGGTGTGTTCAGCCAGGGAGAAAGCCTCGATCAATTAAGGGAGAACATCCAAGAGGCGTACGAGTTGATGGTGACTCAGGATCGCACGACCGCCCCCCCGAGCGCCGAGCGTCAGGACGTGGAACTCGAGGTATGAATCGCCAGGAGTTCATCCGAAGGCAACTCGGCCTTTACGTTGGTCAAGCTTGATCGGCTCATCGGGTCTCAAAACCCCGGCAGGCCGCGCGTGTTGCGGCCGACATGGAAGTGGCAGAGGGCCAGGGCGCAGGCATCGGCGACGTCGTGGGGCTCAGGAAGACTGGCGAGGCGGAGCTCGGTCATGATGGCGTGCTGAATCTGCGGCTTGGGGGCCCGGCCACTGCCGGTGAGGGTCTTCTTGACCCGGGCCGCGGCGTAGCCGAAAACAGGGATGCCCCGCGTGGCGGCCGCCAGCACGATCACTCCCCGGGCGTGTGCCATCAGGATCGACGTGCGGGGATACTTGATGTGGCTGTGGACACGCTCGAGCGCCAACGAGCCGGGAGGGAAGTCGTCCAGCACCCCCTCGAGCTCCTGGTGCAGATACGCCAACCGCTGGCCCAGCGCCGAGCAGCGTGCTGGAGGGCGAATCACTCCCGCCTCGACCACGTAGGGACCTTGAGGCGAAGGTTCGACCACCGCGTAACCGGTCACGTTGAGGCCGGGATCGACTCCCACCACCCGGTCGAGGACGGTACGCGGCCCGTCGACCGCACGGTTCTGCTCGCGCTCGAAGTCAGGCTCGGATTCACATAATCGGAGGGCCATCCTGTGCATCGCTCCTTGCTTCCCGGGGCAGGAAGCCACGGTCGGTCCGGTCTACCGTCGCGGCTCGATCCTCGACTTCGTTCCGTCGGGCCGATCCTCCAGGACCACCCCCAGAGCCGTCAGGCGATTGCGAACCTCGTCGGCCAGAGCGAAGTTCTTGTCCTTGCGGAGGCGCGTGCGCAGCTCGAGCAAGAGTTCGAGCAAGGGCGTCGTCAGACCGGCACCGCCGGCCTGGGGCCGCGCCGGTGGCTGCCGAAACAGACCCAGGATCTGGCTCAGCTCACGGAGCACCGTCACCGCGGCGAGATACGCCGGGGCATCACCCGAGGTCGCCACGGCCGTTGCCGCCATCCGGTTCACGGCGTGAGCGATCTCAAAGAGCTCTCCAAGAGCACCTCCGGTATTGAAATCGTCGTCCATCGCCTCGAGAAATTGCTGGCGCTGCTCGGCGATCCCGGCAGGGAGGGCGGGAGCGGGGGTTACGTCGTCCCGGCGCGTCGGTGCTTCGAGAGTGTAAAACGATTTTCCGGTCAGCTCCTCGAATCGCTCGAACGCCCTGTAGAACGTTTGCAGCCCCCGCTCGATCTCCTCGAGCCGGGTCGGGCCGTAATCGATCGGCCGCCGGTAATGGCTGGAGAGTAAGAGCGCCCTCAATGTGTCTGGCGCGTGCGCCTTGAGCAGGTCGCTCATGAGCACGATCGTACCAGGGTCGGACTTGGAGATCTTCCTGCCGTCCTTGGTCAAGAGCCCGTTGTGCAACCAGTACGACGCGAACGGCACTCCGGTGTACGATTCGGACTGAACCACCTCGTTCTCATGGTGCGGAAAGACAAGGTCGAGCCCGCCGCCGTGGATGTCGAAATGAGCACCCAGGTACCTCATGCTCATGGCCGAGCATTCAATATGCCAGCCGGGACGGCCTGGTCCCCACGGGCTCTCCCACGAGGGCTCGCCGGGCTTGGAGCTCTTCCAGAGCGCGAAATCGCCCGGATTTCGCTTCAAGGTGGAGGCCTCGATCCGGGCGCCGGCCACCAGCTCTTCGGGATCGCGGTGGCTGAGCTTGCCGTAATCCGCGGCACGGGTCACGTCGAAGTAGACGTCGCCCCCGGACGCGTAGGCAAACCCCTTGTCGATCAGCCCCGCGGTGATCTCAATGATCTCGGCGATGTGCTCGGTGGCGCGGGGCATCTCATCGATCCCGCCCTCGCCCCGAGCGACGCCCAGCGCCTCGAGGCAGTCGAGATAATCCCGGGTCACCTGCTCGGCCAGCTCCTTGACCGTCGTCCCGTCCTGCTGGGCCTGAACGATCAGCTTGTCGTCCACGTCGGTGATGTTGACCACCCAGGTGACTCGGTAGCCGAGATAGACGAGGTAGCGCTTGATCGTATCAAAGATCACCGGTCCGACCATGTGGCCGATGTGGCTTTTCGAGTAGACCGTCGGCCCGCAAACGTACATGCCGACCTTGCCGGCGGCGACCGTGTTGAAGGGCTCCTTGGTCTGACTCAGCGTGTTATAGACTCGCAAAGGCATGGATATTCATCGATAAAGTTTTGATGGTGGATCCGTCTTGCCGGCGTGGTCCTCAACCCCTGCGCCGGCCTTCCCTGAGACCCGCGCGGCCGCGTCGGGCTGGCAGCAACGACTGAGAGTCAGATCGGCTCGCGGCCGTCGAGGTTCAGTTCGTGGGATCGAGCCGGTCAACCGACCTCACCCTGTCGGATAAGTACGACGGCATGACAGGAGATGGCCTCGCCACGTCCCACCGGCCCGACGTGCTCTCCGGTCTTGGCCTTGACGTTGACCGCTGGCTCGAGGAGCCGGAGCAACCGTGCCAGGTTGGCTCGCATGGCCGCCTTGTGCGGTCCAAGCTGCGGTTCCTGGGCGTGGACGATCAGGTCGCAGTTGACCACAATCCAGCCCGTCAGCGCGAGCCGATCGACGACCTCGGCCAGGAGCCTGGTACTGTCGAGCCCGCGCCATTTCGGGTCGGTATCCGGATAGTGCTCGCCGATGTCTCCCAGTCCTGCCGCGCCGAGCAAGGCATCGGCGAGCGCATGACAGACGACATCAGCGTCGGAGTGCCCTGCCAGGCCCCGGGGGTGATCAATCCTCACACCCGCCAAGATCAACGGCCGCCCCTCCACCAGTCGATGCGTGTCGTGCCCGATCCCTACTCGCAAGGCGATCATCTCCCGCCGGAAGGGCGCCAGCCAGGCCACTGGCCACTGGCCTCCAAGGCGCCCGAGACGTTGCACTTCGCCGCGGAGCGACCGTCCCCCGCAAGGGACCAGGCCCGCGCCTTCTGCGCGCAAATAGTAGCGACTCTTCCCGTTTCTGGCTATCCCTGGCCGCAACTCTCGCGGTTGTTCCCTTTTTTCCCGTGGAAATCAGGAATTTGGGAAGAATTGTCTCAAGAACTATACGTATGTATATACACCCAGTGATGCAATCACGTTCAGGAGGAAATTCACAAGTCCATTGTGTTACTAGATTTATGGATAAGCACGAAAACAGCAGTTGCCGTTGGCATTCATCGTGCGTATTCATTTTCTCGTGTTCGCGGCCCCAGCAAGGACGCCCCGGAAAACGGAAGCAAGGCCTTGAACGGGCAACTGCGAAGGAATCAGACGAGTTGACAAGATGTTCTGCCCCTCAGCAAGGAGGATGCAATGCTAGTATTGAGCCGCAAGGTGAACGAGAAGATCGTGATCGACGGCGACATCGTGGTCACGGTGGTCAAGCTCGAGGGCGGCCAGGTGCGCCTGGGCATCGAGGCGCCCGGGCACGTCAAGGTTTTCCGGCAGGAGATCCTGGGAAAGGCGGGGCGGACGCCAACCCACGATCCGCTGGTCGCGGCCGGCGTCTAGAGTATTGTAACCGCCTGGGCGTTCCGGTTCTGTTCCCGGAACCGCTTTTCCAACTCGTGTCATGCCTCGCCTGGATGCAGACCTCATCTGACGACGCGCGGGGTCAATCAGACAACCAGACAACCAAGATCGGCGGCTTGCCTCTTGGCGTTGTCCACCAGCAATGGTATATTTAAGATTTCCTGCCGATTCGTGCGTGAATCGCGGATCCTCGAGCGGTATGATGTTTCATCGCGCGCGGTCGGCGATAACAACTGTTTCCGCCGTGATCGGTGTCGGCACGAGCAAGGCCGCCCGCCATGGAGACGCTGTGCACTTCCGGTGCGCTGTCGGTCACGGCAAACCTTGGAAAGGAAAGAGAGAACGCGACTGTGGTGAAGTTACGGGTTCGTGCTGGAGAGTCCATTCAGGAAGCGGTCCGCCGTTTCCGCAAACTATGCGAGCGAAGTGGGTTACGTAAGGAAATGCGGCGGAAAGCCTACTACGAGAAACCAAGCGAGCGGCGCCGTCGAGAGGAACTGAAGCGATTGCGTAAAGCTCGCCAGCACCAGACTGCCCGGGTCTAACTGCTTTCGCGTTCCAGACTGGCTGGATCCATCATTTCCGGATCTCGATGG
Source organism: Isosphaeraceae bacterium (assembly GCA_049516015.1). Classification (GTDB taxonomy): domain Bacteria; phylum Planctomycetota; class Planctomycetia; order Isosphaerales; family Isosphaeraceae; genus Aquisphaera. The sequence goes on from JBEKTN010000002.1 coordinate 32,481, forward strand.
TTGCCTTGGCAAGGCCGGCTCAGCGAGGCTGGTCTTCCCGTGGGCGACGTGGTTTTCCGCCGCTTCAGACGCGAACATCCTGCACGCTTGCTAAACTGCGGGGATAGCGTCGCCGGATGGGCTCAACCTCGATCGCCACGAAGTCCTCGACCTGGCGTGATGACCGTCCCACGAACTGGCTCGGATCCATCACCTTCTTGAAATCCAGGGGTGGGAACGCAGGATCGTTGCGGAGGCGGTCGATCAGGTCGTTGTCGCCGGCTCCTGACTTGAGCCGTTCGGCAGCCGCCAGGGAGTGCACGCGGATTCGCTCGTGGAGCGTCTGGCGATCGCCCCCGGTCGATACGGCAGCCATGAGCAGGTTTTCCGTGGCCATGAACGGCAGTTGCTCGGAGACGTGCCGGGCAATCACGGCCGGATGGACGACGAGTCCGGGAACGATGTTCCCATAGAGGTTCAAAACGGCGTCGGCAGCGAGAAACGCCTGCGGCAGGATCAAGCGGCGGACCGCGCTGTCGTCCAGGGTGCGCTCGAGCCACTGGGTGGCCGACGTCTGGCTGGCCGCTGCCGGAAGGGCCAGAATGAACCGGGCGAGCGAGCACAATCGCTCGGCCCGCATGGGATTTCGTTTGTAGGCCATCGCGGAGGAGCCGACCTGCTCGGCCTCGAAAGGCTCTTCGAGCTCGCGTTCATGCGCCAGCAGCCGGAGATCCATACCGAAGCGATGAGCACTCTCGGCCAGCCCCGCCAGGGCTCCCACGACCTGGGAATCGATTTTGCGCGAATAGGTCTGCCCTGAGACCGTGCAGGTCCGCTCGAAGCCGAACGCGGCAGCGACCAGGCGATCGAGGGCCTCGACCCTGGCATCATCCCCGTTGAACAGGGCCAAGAAGCTGGCCTGGGTACCGGTGGTCCCCTTGACGCCCAGAAACCTGAGCTCGGAGCGTCGGCGCTCGATTTCCGACAGGTCGAGGATCAGCTCCTGGCACCAGAGCGTCGCCCGCTTGCCCACGGTCACGAGCTGGGCCGGCTGGAAGTGGGTGTATCCCAGGCAGGGAAGGTCCTTCCATCTGAGGGCGAAGTGCGCGAGGTCGTCGATCACCGCAACGAGCTGATCGCGGAGCAGGTCGAGGGCTTCTCGAATCAGGATGAGGTCGGTGTTGTCGGTCACAAAACAACTGGTCGCTCCCAGATGGATGATCGGGCGGGCCACGGGCGCCGCATCCCCCAGCGCGTGGATGTGGGCCATCACGTCATGTCGAAACCGCCGCTCGTAGGCTTCAGCGGCGGCAAAATCGATGGTCTCGACCTGGGAGCGGAGCGCTTCGATCTGTTCGGCGCTGATGTTCAGCCCCAGCGTGCGCTGGGTCTCGGCCAGTGCGACCCAGAGCCGGCGCCATGTGGAAAACTTGACCTGGGGCGACCAGAGCCAAGCCATCCGCCGGCTGGCGTAGCGAACGATCAGGGGATTGTCGTAAACGTCGTAATTACTCATCGGCGAATATTCGCAAACCTGTCATTCAGCTCTGACATTCCGGAGGACTGACGCCAGTTCCCACGGTGTGGAGTCGAGAAGCTCCCGGGCCGTCACATTCCGCCCAGAGCGTGGGCACGGCTGACGCGAGTGATGGCGTGGTAGAAGGCGGCGGTTCGCATGGAGATTTGCTTGCGCTCGGCCAGGTCGTACGTCTCGCCGAACGCGTCGACCAGGCGTTTTTCCTCTTCGCGCCGGATCTGTTCCAGAGGCCAGCGGAAGTGCTGGAGGTTCTGAACCCATTCAAAGTAGCTGACGATGACCCCGCCCGCGTTGGCCAGGATGTCGGGGACGACGGGGATGCCGCGGGCATTGAACACCAGGTCGGCCTCGGGCCAGGTCGGGCTGTTGGCCGCCTCGATGATCAGCTTGGCCCCAACGGCCTGGGCCAGCTCTTTATCGAAGACGCCTCCCAGGGCCGCGGGGATCAGGACGTCGACCGGCGACATCAAGAGCTGGTCGTTGGTGGCAGGGTCTCCACCCTTGAACCCGACGATTTTCCGGTTCACCGCGACGTGCCGGTCCAGTTCGGCGATGTCCAGTCCCGACGGATTCATGACCGCGCCGTACGCGTCAGAGACGGCCACGATCTTGGCCCCCTGCCGCCAGAGGAAGCGGGCGGTGTGACTGCCCACGTTACCGTAGCCTTGAATCGCGCAGGTCGAGCCGGCGATCGACCTCTTGAGGCGGCCCAGGACCTCGCGGGCGATGATCGCAACCCCGTAACCCGTGGCCGCCTCGCGGCCCTCGGACCCGTGGAACTCGACCGGCTTGCCGGTGACGCAGGCCGGGTTGAATCCCTCGAACTTGCCGTATTCGTTCATGATCCAGGCCATCACCTGAGCGTCGGTTCCCATGTCAGGGGCGGGTATATCCTTGAAGGGCCCGATCATGTCGTGAATCTTCTCGATGAACCTGCGGCTGAGTCGCTCCAGCTCACCGCGGGAGAGCCTCGTGGGGTCACAGTTGATACCCCCCTTGGCACCTCCGTAAGGAAGGTCCACGAGCGCGGTTTTCCAGGTCATCAGGCTGGCCAGCGAGCGGGCTTCATCCTGATCGACCAGGGGATGATAGCGCAACCCTCCTTTGTACGGCCCGCGCGCACTGTCATGCTGGACCCGGTAGCCGATGAAGTTGCCGATCGCTCCCGAATCGAGCTCGATGACGACCTCGACCCGGACCTCGCGCTCGGGGGTGACCAGGAGGGTCCGAATGTTCTCGGTGAGGCCAAGCAGCTTGGCGGCCTGGTCAAAATAAAGGCTGGTGGCCTCGAAGGCTTGCATCGGCAGGTCAATCCAAGGATAACGGATCAATGGGAATCGGCAACGGCCGGTGACACCTGGCCCCGATCCTAACGGACCACCTCCCCCCCTCGCAATGGTCCTGGCGGCCAGTCCCGCCGCAGGGGGAAAATCGGCACGAAAGTGATGGTCGGGATTGATCTTGTGCGGTTCGCCGGACTTGCCGTCCCCGACCGGCGGGGGGGCCGGCGCAGGCGCTTTGAGACCCTCGACCGCGCGACCAACCCGGGCCGAAAAAGGAAAGAGGCAAGCTCTCATGCAGCCCTGGCGACTCGCGGATATCACCTACGGTCAAATCAAGTCGGGCCCTCCCTACGAGGTCGCGGTACTGCCTCTGGGAGCGACCGAGCCGCACAACCTTCATCTCCCCTACGGTACCGACAGTTTCCAGGTGGAGACCATCGCCAGCCGCGCCTGCGCCCTGGCCACCGAGCAGCGAGCGCGGGTGCTCTTGCTGCCAACCATTCCGTACGGCACGGAAACCAACCAGATGGGATTTCCCCTGGCCATGAACCTCAATCCCTCGACGCTCTGCCGGGTCATCACTGACCTGGTCGATTCGCTGGCGACGCACGGCATTCGCAAGGTCCTGCTGCTCAACGGCCACGGTGGCAACGACCTGAAGTGGGTCCTCCGCGAGCTGCATCGAGCCACGCCGGTCCATCTCTTTCTGTGCAACTGGTACCAGGTTGCGGCCGACGGTTACGCGTCGATCTTCGAGGCCAAGGATGACCACGCCGGCGAGATGGAGACGAGCATGGGCCTGGCCCACTTTCCCGAGCTGGTGGCACTTGAGCAGGCCGACGCCGGGGCCGTTCGCCAGAGCCGGTTCTCGGCGGTCAACAGGGGATGGGTCGACATCACCCGCCCCTGGCACATCCTGACCACCAACTCGGGGTCGGGAGATCCCCGGGCCGCCACGGCGGCCAAGGGCCAGGCTTTGACCGCTGTCGTCTGCGAGCGGATCGGGACCTTCCTGGTGGAGCTCGCGCAGAGCCCGCTCGACGAAGTCTTTCCTTTTTAAGCAACGCGCCGCGGAGCCTGGACCGATACGTGGTGCAGCGAGCGGAGACCGACGCCATGGCGGCTCATAGGCAGTTCACACCATTTCCTTGCGGAATCCTCATGTCAGGCAGCGTGATCATCTCCATCCTTTGCGTTTCACTGTGCGGATGTTCCAGGCCCACCGCCCAGCGGACCGAGACCGAGGCCCCCGGAACGGGACCGGAAGCGGCAGGCGGCTCGCGCAGGGCTTCGGGACCGGCCGCGGAACTCAAGGAATTCACGCTGGTTGGCGAGGTGAAGAAGGTCGAGAAGGAGACGCGAGAGATCACCATCCGCCACGAGAAGATCGCCGGATTCATGGAAGCCATGACCATGCCGTTCCGCATTGACGACCAAACGGTCCTGGACGAGCTGCGGCCGGGCGACCAGGTCGAGGGTAAATTACAGGTCCAGCAGGAAAACGGCCAGACCAAGGATTACCGGCTTGTTGACCTGAGAGTGGTCAAGCCCGCGCTCGCCGCTCCGCTGGTCCTCGATCTCTCGGGACCAGCGCCGCAGCTTCGAACCAGGCCAAAACGCCTGGAACCCGGCGACCCGGTGCCTGATTTCGCGATGACCGGCCAGGATGGCAAGACCTTCAAGCTTTCCGACTTGCGCGGCTACGTGGTGGTGCTCACGTTCATCTACACCCGCTGCCCCCTGCCCGATTTTTGCCCGTACATGGACCGCAAGTTCTCGGACCTCGCCATGTCAATCGGTGCTTTTCCCAGCCGGGCCGAGAAGATCCGGCTGTTCTCGGTCTCTTTCGACCCCGACCATGACACACCGGAGATCTTGCGCAAGCATGCCCAGATTCGAGGGGCGCCCCCCCCGCTCTGGACCTTCGCGGTCGCCTCCCACGAGGAGCTGGCCAGAATCAGCGGGCCGCTGGGCCTGGTCTACGGTCCCCTTAAGGATGAAATTATCCATAACCTTTGCACGGCGGTCATCGACCAGAACGGCCATCTCGTGCGGCTCGAAGTCGGTACCCAGAGAAACAAGTGGTCATCTGCCGAGCTCCTCAAGACCATATACACCTTGGTTCCCGCCTTCCAGAAATGACCACGCGAGCGCTTGAAGGTCTCTCGATTGGTGTCGTTCCGTCTTGTTGGAACATTCAATCCTACAAGCCTTTGTGAATCAAACCATGGCTTGCGGCGGCCGGTCTCCGAAAGGGTTCGTACTGCTCGATCCAACAAGTTGACGAATCTAAGCCATTAAAGATTGCAGATCGTGGTTGACATTTGTTAGAATAGCACTAAGATGTCGACAATCACCCACGTTGAGATACGTTCGCGCAATGCCGTGAACGTGGCGTTGACGGATGACGGTTGTCCATGCCCCAATCCATGGGTAGTCGCATCGATGGATTGAGCTTCCTGGCACTGGCGTTCTTCGACGAAATGCGGGCTGTATCTGGACGTCGACAGAAGACGGGCCGTGCCCGATCCGTGGGCGTTTGCGTCGGTACGGGTCAGAGCAGGCGGCGGCGAGTTTCTGACGGGTAATCAAGCAGATCGTCACGCTGAGGAGAGCAGTCCCATGGCAGTAACGAAGACCAGTCCCAAGACCGCGGTCGCGACTCGGGCGACCAACAGCAAAGCCAAAGGCGTCAAGGCCGCCGATCAGCGGTTCCAGCAGGCCAAACGGGCGTCGATCCTGCTCAAGCATGTGAGCGACCCCACCCGGCTTCAGGTTATCTTGATCCTCTCCGAGGGTGAGCGCCATGTCGGCGCCCTCTGTGCCCAGCTCAGCCAGAGCCAGCCGGCCGTCAGCCACCACCTGGCGCTATTGCGGCACGGCAATATCATTGCCCCTCGCCGCCAGGGCAAGAACAACTTCTACAGCTTGACCGACACCGGCTCCGAGCTGGCGCAAGTCGTCAAGAACTTGATCGCCTGAGCAGCAATTCAGATGTTCCACCTGGAACACAACGACGCTTGTAAGTCGCCATCCTGGCTGTACCCACGGAAGCCCTGCAGGCACTCCAGTCCGATCGAGAAAGGGACGCATTCCGCATTCCGCAATCCGGAAGCCGTCCCTTTTCTTGGTCCGGGAATTCTCCCGAGCGAGCTCACCCATTTCTTGGTAACGAATCATCATACTTTTCGTTCTTGTTCTTCATTGCCGGCGTCTCATGGCAAGATTCGTTGCCCCAGCACGGTATTGAGCCCCAGCATGCTGCGGCGGTGCCGGACCACGGTGTCGAGGTAGGCCTTCACAGTGTCGTTGTAAGTCCGCTGTGCCTGGATGAAAGTGACGCGGTTGATCTCGCCGCCCCGAAACAGTTTGAGCCGGTCATCCAGTGAGCTTCTTGAGGTCGGCAGGACCTGGGTCCGGATCCGCTCGACGATCTGCCCGCTCACCTGGTATTCTCTGTCCGCCTGCTGCACTTCCGTGACGATCCGCCGCTGGATTCCTTCGAGCTCGATCTGCGATTGGGTCACATTCTGACGGGCCCGTTCGATGTTGCCCTGGTTGCGGTTGTAGACCGGCAGGGGAATCGTCATGCCCAGGGCCCATGCAGGTGCGGTCTGCTTGCCGAACGGAGCGTTGTTCTGATAGGTGAAAGGCTGATACAGCAAGTAAGCGTCCTGGTAGCGATTGGCCATTGCCAGGCGAACTCCTGACTCCGCGGTTTGCAAACCAAGCCGGTAGGCCAGGGCGTCCGGCCGGCATGAGAGCGCGATGCGCACCAGTTCGTCCAGCGGCGGCGGAGCGGGCCCCCGGTCCTGGATGCTGCCGCGAACATCGAACGACTCGGCCTGGTCCGGAGGAAGATTCAGCATCATCCCCAGGGTTCGCTTGGCCTTGCGCAGGTTCTCCTCGGCGTCGAGCACACCGACCTCGGCGATCTGCCGCTGGGTCTTGACCTCGTTGACGTCGGCCCGCGAGCCGAGATCCTTCTCGTAGAGCAACTGCGTCTTCTGTTGCAGCACATCGAGCCCCGCGACGCTCGCCTTCGTGTAGCTCAGCGTCTGCCGGGCCGCCAGGACTTCGACAAAGGCCGTGTAGAGATTGTTGATCTCCATCCGGACCGCATCCTGGTACTGGGCCTCGGTCACCTTGAGGGCCCGAGCGGCGTAGTCGGTCCGGGCCCGCCGCTTGTGCGAAAAATCAATTGGGTGTGAAATGTTCAAATCATACTGGGTTGGGCCGCCCGGCTTCCGGTCCGAGAAGGCGCCGTAGGGCACAAGCTGGGAATCCGCGTAGACGATCGGATTGGCGCGCAGGCTGGCCGTCAAGATATCGGCGCGCGCCTGGGGGATTTCCATGAACTTGGACCGCAGGTCGTAGTTGTTCTTGATCAGCAGCTCGATGGCCTGGTCGAGCGTCAGGCCATCGGCCGGTCCCTCGCTCTCCTCCTCGGTCGGCAGAGCCAGGGTTCCGTAAAGCGGCGATCGAGGGACAGGTAAAGGCGCAGGAGCAGTGATGCCCCTGGGCCGCTGAACCTGGCCAGCCTGTCCCGGGGTCGTGATGGCAGCCGGAACCCGGGGAGCCGCGGTGCCAATCCGGCCCAGCAGCAGTTCGTCCCGGCCCGGCTGGGTTCCGAGAATCATGGCCCCGGCCCCGGGCATCGGTCCCAGCCGAGACTGGGTCGATCCCGGAGTAAGGGTAGCCGCACGGGAGATCTGCGTCGTCTCGATTGTCGGTGCCTGGCCCCACCCCCGGTCAGGGAAGAGAAGCAACCCGAGAATGGACCAGAAGATCAGAGTTTCCCTGACTCGGCGCATCGCTCTACCGGTCTCCTCAGCCCCGCCTTCACCGAAGGCCGGTGCTTTCCCAAAGTCCTGAGATCGAGCGCGTCCTGTCGCTTCGCTCAAGGGGTGTTTTCACGATTTTATCGGATCAACTCAAAGCCCGAGTTAAACCGAATTTATCAGGTCGACCCAAGCGTGACAAAACCCCTGTAACTCACAAAATCGACAGAACTGGAATAACCCCTGTAATTCTCTCCAGCCGGCGGCGAGCAGCAGCGCCACGCGCACCTGGAAAACCGACTGGCACCTGTCGCGAACCCGACTGCCCAGGTAAGTTAGACGCCAGTTGGTGGGGTGAGATCGGCGGGTTTCGCGGGGCCAGCGGAGACAAACCACGATGATCACGATCAGTCAGGGCATGGTGAGAACCTGCACCGGTGTTAGCCGGCGCGACTTCTTGCGCGTCGGGGGCATGGGTTTGGGCTCGCTCGGCCTCTCCTTGGCCGATCTGAACGCGCTCGCGACCGATCATGGCCGGCGGGACCGCGCGGTCATCTTGTTGATGCTGGTGGGCGGACCGAGCCAGCTCGAGACCTGGGACCCCAAGCCCGATGCACCGCGTGAGATCCGGGGCCCCTTCGGCTCGATTGCCACCCGCGTTCCCGGAGTTCGGATCAGCGAGCATCTGCCCCGTCTTGCCGCGCGGACGGATCGCCTGGCGCTAGTGCGTTCGGTTCACCATGAGGCCGCGCCGATCCATGAGACCGGGCATCAGCTTCTGCAAACCGGGCGGCTTTGCCGGCCGGGCGAGGAGCACCCGCACATTGGAGCCGTGGCGTCGCGGTTGCTCGAAACCAGGAGTCCATTGCCTCCCTTCGTGATCCTACCCGGGCCGATCGAGAACACAGGAGTCCAGGTGCCCCACGGTCAGTCAGCCGGTTGGCTGGGTGCCGCGTATGAACCGTTTCACCTCGCTGGCGATCCGGCCTCGCCTGGATGGGATCCCCGGTCCACGCTGGATCGGGCGCGGCGTTTTCTCGACCGGGCAGCAAGCCAGTGGGGTGCACCGGGCGAGGCCCTTGTGGCTGCGGCCAATCTTCTCCTCGGCCGCCCTGTGACCACCGCCTTCCAGCTCGCCGAAGAACGCGACGCGCTGCGCGACGCCTACGGGCGAAACACGTTCGGCCAGAGCTGCTTGCTGGCGCGAAGGCTGGTCGAGGCGGGCGTTCGCCTGGTTACCGTGAACATGTTCGAGACCGTTTTCAACAAGGTCACCTGGGACTGCCACGGCACCGCTCCCTTCAGCACGCTCGACGATTACTCCGGGCACCTTCTGCCGACCCTCGACCAGGCCCTCTCGGCGCTTCTGGACGACCTGGGAGCCCGCGGTCTTCTGGACTCGACGATGGTTGTTGCGACCGGCGAATTTGGCCGCACCCCGAAGCTGAACGCCGCGAGCGGCCGCGACCACTGGCCGGGCGTCTGGAGCGCGCTACTGGCCGGAGGAGGCGTCCGCGGAGGTCAAGTGGTCGGCGCCAGCGATCATCACGCCGAGGCTCCCGCAAGCCGGCCGGTGTCGCCACAGGAATTGCTCGCCACCATGTACCACAGCCTGGGAATCTCGCCCGATCAATACCTGCAAACCGCCGCGGGCGAGTCATTCGCCCTTGTCGAGGACGCGCGGCCGATCGGCGAGCTGTTTTCCTGAGGGCGGCGAGAAGTGACATCCCGTCTGACTCAGGCGCCCACTTGCGGATTCGACTTCGGCGAACGGCAGGAATCCCTTTACCTGCCGCTCGCTGACTCGAGGTTTGATCGTGATGTCGTACCGCAGCAGGGTGGCCGATCGCTTCAAGACCGAGTGCGAGAGCGAAGCCGATTGTGAGCGATCCAGCCGCCTATCAGGGTAGCGAACACGGCCCAGTTCTCGGGCTCGGGAACCGGGATAGGGTCTGCGGAGACACCCTCCGGAATCAGGAGCAGGGTATGCGTCACCGAAATCCCCCCAAGAGTCTGACTCTCGTCCGCTTGAACCAGGATACGGCCCTGGTTGTCGAGCTGACTGACGTAAGGCAAGTGGAGAGACCAGTTCGGACTCTCACCCATGGGGAGTTGCGTGGAATTCGTCCACGTCGTCGAGTTGATCAGATTAGTCAGGTTGGTGAGGGACTGCGTCTTCGTGTCGTAGAGATAGAGGGTGGGGTTGTAGCTCCACCACGCCAGATTATTGACGCCCCCGAAGCCGAGCACTTGCCCTTGCGGTGAGACACCCATGATCCCGACGAAGGTCACACCGGGCGGCCCTTGATAGGTCGTGCCTCCAGACCAGAGCGGAATCGGAGTTCCCCACGAACCACAGCTCTGAAGAATAGGATTTTCGTCGCACTCCTGCGACCAGCCGGGCGGCCAGCCGCTCGGCCTGCTGGTGGGTCGGGAAACACGCCTCGAAGCAGATGTTGGTGGCCCAGAATCGGACCGGCCCCGCATCGTTCTTGAGGTGCCCGCCCTCGACCCTGATGAAGCCGTGGACCCCAGCCGGCCGGTCCAGCCAGGCCGAGACGTTCGTCGCGTTCGCGGGTGTGTCGTAAGCGACCACGAACGGAAAGAGTCCCTCCTCCCCGGCCGCAACCGAGCCGCACATCCAGAGCAGACCTGTAACAACCAGTACTCGGACGCGGGTCATCGGTGGCGCCTCCCCAACCTGAGTTTTTTCGGAGTCACTGCTCCGGTCATACCGTCGGAGGCAGGTTGCACCCCACCCTGTAGGGAAAGCCAGAGGCAGCCAGGATAAACTTTGATCTGTGGATGGCCCCTTCGGCGCCTTGGGGAACGAGAGGGCTTTTGGGAGCGAGTTCTCTTCGGTTAGCATAGGTTCCAACGAACTGGCGGTTACGTGGGGGGAATCTGTCCATGACCAGGGTGACAATTGAGCTGGATCGCGAGTTCGAGGAAGCTTTGAAGGGAGTTGCGGCCTCCGAGCACAAATCGGCGCAGGATCTCTGCCGCGAGGTTGTGGAGGCATTTCTCCGCCAACGACTCGCTCGGGCTCGAAGTCCGGAGACGGATCGGTACTCCGCGATGCGGAAGCTGATCGGCATGGTCAAGGAGGGACCGACGGACGCGTCGATCCACCATGATTGGCGCGCCGGTGAGAAGCCGTGAAGGTCTTCATCGACTCGGGTGGATGGCTGTCCGTCGTCATCGAGTCGGACCAGTTTCACGAGGCCGGCAGATCGTACTTTGAGGCCTTGATGGCCCTGGGGTCTGCGCTCGAGACGTCCGATTTCGTGCTCGACGAGGTGATCACGCGCTTACGTTACGACGTCGGGCACGGCGAAGCGGTCGAGTTCCTCGGGCGCGTCCGCGAGGCCGTGAATGCGGGGGCACTGACGGTTCATTGGGTTTCGGAAACGCTCTGGGGCAAAGCCGAGGAGATCTTTCTGAAGTATGCGGATGCCCGTCTCTCCTTCACTGATTGCACCTCGTTCGCCTTGATTCACGACCATCCGGTCGATGAGGTCTTCGGCTTCGACGCACATTTCGAGATGATGGGCCACGTCCTCCAGCCCAAGCCCTGACCAGGCAGCGACCAGGATCAGCCTCGCAATGATTGTTCGTAATGAAGAGTCTATCCTGCCTCATTGCCTTGGCTCCGTGGCCGGGCTCTGCGATGGAGAATGGTCCTCGGGCGCGTGTCCAGGCGACGTAGCACGTTCCGCGATTTGCCGATCTTCCTGCTCCCATGGCCAAGTGGGAGGGCTTCGGGTTATGCTGGGTTAAGCTTTTCGGGCTGGGACGGCCCGGGGAACCCAGGCGGTTGCGGAAGTCGAATCCCGAGCAGGGTGAAGCCTGCCGGGAAGTCGCGTGAGGAAACCACGTGGAAGCGACCATCGTGCTGGCCGAGGATGATACCGACTTGCGGGCCCTTTACGCCCAGTGGCTGCGCCGCGCCGGTCATCGGGTCTGGGAGGCGGCCGATGGCGCGGAGGCCCTCTCGGCCGTGATGGCTTACCGGCCCGATCTACTGCTGCTGGACATCTGGATGCCCATCTTGAACGGCCTGGAAGTGCTGGAACATCTCAGCAGGGCCGCTCACGGGGTCGGGCTCAAGGTCGTTGTCCTCTCGCACCAAGGTGACTCCGACACGCGGCTTGAAGGTTTTGCCCTGGGGGTCGTGGATTACTGGACCAAGGATCTCTCGCTCGCCGAGTTGAGCGCCCGGATCGAGTCGGTACTGGGGTCGCCTTCCCCGGCCACAGAGTCCGCGGTGAATGATTGAGCTTGTCCCGGGCCCCGGTCGTCATCGAACCGGGCTGGCGACCCTCGGCGCCAACGAGGGTCACCGGCGCCGGCGGAGTGGGAACTGACCCAACTGCCATGCTCGACGAATACCAGGATCGCCTCGACTTTCTGTACAGCCGCCTGAATTACGAATGGGTGGGAATGCCCAGGATTCCGGCCGAGTTGCGGCTGGGGCGAATGCGACGGCTCCTGAGGGGCCTGGGTGACCCTCACCTCGGACTGCGAGTGATTCACATTGCGGGGACCAAAGGCAAAGGCTCGACGGCCGCGATGATGGCGGCCGCGCTCACGGCCTCCGGGCTGCGTACCGGACTGTACTGTTCGCCTCATCTGCACCGCCTGGAGGAGCGCTTCTGCATCGACGGCCGGCCGGCTTCGCCGCGCGAGCTGGTCGAGCTGGTGGACGATGTCCGGGTGGTCGTCGAGAAGCTCGAGCTGGACGATCCGCACCTGCTGCACCATCGGGGACCGACCTTCTTCGAGATCACGACGGCCATGGGGCTCTTGCATTTTGCCCGCCGGCAGGTTCAGGCCGTCGTGCTCGAGGTCGGCATGGGGGGGCGGCTCGACTCGACGAACGTGGTTCACCCCGTACTCTCGATCATCACCAGCATCGCCTTCGACCACGTCCGGCAACTGGGCAGCACCCTGGATGCAATCGCCACCGAGAAAGCCGGAATCCTCAAGCGGTCGCGACCGGCGGTCAGCGGGGTGCGTGACGCCGAACCGCGCCGGGTGATCGCCCGCGTCGCGGCCCAGCGGCGATGCCCGCTTCGCGAGCTGGGCATCGACTTTGATTTCGAGACCCTGCTGCCGCGGCAGCCGCTGGTGCGCCCCACTCCCTGCGAGGTCCATGCGCAAACCTGGCGGACCGACTGGGGCACGCTCGAGCTCCCCTTGCTTGGCCCGCACCAGGCGCACAACGCCGCGGTCGCACTGGCGGGGCTGGACCTCCTGGCCGAGGTCGAACCCTCACTTGTGGTCGACCGCGAGGCGGTCATCCGCGGCTTTTCGAACCTGCGCTGGCCGGCGCGCGTGGAGGTGCTCGGCGAGTCGCCCTGGGTGGTGCTCGACGGCGCCCACAACGTGGTCTCGGCCCAGGCGCTGGCCACGACGCTCTTGACATGCTTCCCCGCGTCGCCGCGGACACTGGTCTTCGGCACAACGCGCGACAAGGACCTGCCAGGCCAGTTGCGAGCGTTGCTTCCCTTGTTCGACAGCCTGATCGCGACCCGGTACGTGGAGAACCCGCGGTCTGTCCCCCCGGAAGACATCGCCCTGGCGATTGCCGCCATCGACGGGCGAACCGCGCGGATCACGCAGGATCCGGCGGCAGCCCTCGATCTGGCCCGCCGCGTGACCGGCCCTCTGGCCCTGGTCTGCGTCACCGGCTCGCTCTTCCTGGCTGCCGAGACCCGGGCCATCATGCTCGGGCTGCCGTCGATGCGGCCGGTCACCGGCGTCGTGATCTGATCTGAACCGGCCAGTCCCCTTTTCTTGCTTGCTTGCGGTCCCCGGGCGCCACAGTTGGAGAGACGACGATGAGAGACGGATTCTGGCTCCAGGTCGGAGCCGTTTGGGGCTTCCTGGCGGTGGCCATGGGCGCCTTCGGAGCGCATGGCCTGGAAGATCGGCTGACCGAGCTGGGACAGGCGGAGACTTTTCAGATCGCCGCGCGCTATCACATGTACTGTGCACTGGCGCTCTTGGCCGTGGGGTCGTTGATCCTGTCGGGCCGGTCGGGCACCGCGGCCGCGGTCGCCGGCTGGACGCTGCTGATCGGCTCGCTGATCTTCTCTGGAAGCCTCTACCTCCTGGCCGTGACCGGCCTGAAGTGGCTGGGAGCAATTACTCCGCTGGGCGGTGTCGCGATGCTGGCCGGCTGGGCGGCCCTGGCGGTGGCGGCGGGCGCGGAAAAAGGTTAAGAACAGATGGCGGATGGCAAATGGCGGATGGCAAGTGACAGATGGCAGATGGCGGATGATACAGGACACGAATGTGCAAGTAGCGGTGTCCTGGACGTTTGCCATTCTGCCATCTGCCATTCTGCCATTTGCCATTCTGCCATCTGCCATCTGTCATGACGGTTCCTGCCATTTGCCATTCTGCCATTCTGCCATTTGCCATTCTGCCATCTGCCATCTGTCATGACGGTTCCGGTCCCTTTTCTTGATTCTGTGAAATGCTCGGCGAGATCGCCGAGGAGATCAAGAGCACGTCCTTCCGGGTCACCCGGGTGGGTGAGCTGATCGGCCGCGAGGTTGCCGCTCGGCTGGGGGTCAGCTTCGGGATCGTGGACCTGTCGCTGGCGCCAACCCCGCAGGTGGGCGACAGCGTCGGCGAGATTCTCCAGGCGATGGGCGTCGTCCGGATCGGAGCGCCCGGTTCGACCGCCGCGCTGGCGCTGCTCAACGACGCCGTGAAAAAGGGCGGATCCTTCGCGTCCTCGAGCGTCGGCGGGCTCTCCGGTGCGTTCGTGGCCGTCAGCGAGGATGCCGCGCTGGCCCGCGCGGTCGAGGCCGGTGACCTCACGCTCGCCAAGCTCGAGGCCATGACCGCCGTCTGCTCGGTCGGCCTGGACATGATCGCCGTGCCGGGCGAGACCGATGCCGAAACTCTTGCCGCCCTGATCGCCGACGAGGTCGCCATTGGCGTGATCAACCACAAGACGACCGCCGTGCGAGTCATTCCCGTCCCCGGCAAGAGTGCTGGCGACCGCGCCGTCTTCGGCGGCCTCTTTGGCGAGACTGCCATCCTTCCCATCCATGCCGCGGGCGGCTCGACGGCCTTCGTCCGTCACGGCGGCCGCATCCCCGCACCACTTTCCAGCCTTCGAAATTAAAAAACCAAAAAACCTCTGGCAGAAATGCGGAAGGTCGTTACACTCTTCGCGATCCAAACGCATCGGACGCACTCGCTCGGACAGCTCCCAAAGCATCAGCGGAGGATGGAGTCATGATGACGCCAACACGGATCGTGCGCATGATCGGCATCGCGGGACTGGTCGGCTGGATGGGAATGGCCGGGTGGGTGGCCAAGACCACCCAGGCGCAGAACGGTGGCCAGAACCCGCCAGCTTTGCCACAGGTCGCCACGAAGCCTGACGATCTGACCAAGGCGGCGCCAGAAACGCCCAAGGCGCAGAGTAACGACGTCCCGGCACCCCTGCCGGTCGCACCCGATTCGGTAGCGCCCTCGGCGTCTGATCCGCCTCCCCCGTTGCCCCCGGACGTAAAGCATCACGCGGCCAAAGAAGAGTCACTGTCTACTTCGCCCGCCCTTGGTATCCCTGCGCCAACGCAACAGGCATCAGCGGCGCCAGAACCCGCCGGCCTTCGAACTCTCCCCGAGAGCCAGACGGCACCCTCCATTGACGATCCCGAGCAATCGGCGCAGTCGTTCGTGGAGCGGAACCAGAAGGAAGCCGAGGATCATCTCAGAGCTCTGACTGCCGAGGCCCAGCAGCTTCGGGCCCGCCTGGCCAAGCTGGAATCGGGCATCAAGAAGTGGCAATGTCTGGTGAGCGCCTTGAAGGCTTCCGAGGGGCAACCGATTGCCTCGACTGCAAACGCCCCCGGTGCCGAGGAGGCGGGAGATCTGGAGCCGATCAAGCCGAGCCAGGCTGGCGGAGCCCGTACCGACAAGCGTGTCAAGTGGGCCACCGCCACGTCGGCAGCCACCGGCGCAGGTGCTCAGGCGGGCGAAAACGTGAACCCGCCTCAGCAACTTCCCGCCGGGCAACCCCTCCAGGTCGTGGTGCCTGGTCCCGCGCCAAGATAAGAGGCCGAGAGCATGGTCCCGAACATCGATCCTGAACAGGTTCGCAAGCTTGCTGGCGGGGGTTGACGCAGAACGACAGAGCCAGCTTCGTCGGCTGGAGTCCCCAGCCTTCGGCTGTGGGCCAAGTCCCTCATCAGCCTGGGTTTTTCATCGATCTACGCCTCAAGGCGTCTGGCGATTAAAAACTCGGTTGAACAAGGTCATGGGACGCAATCTAATCCATTTAATATGAAAGACTTGTGGCCATCGTCAAGCCGATCTGGCACCTGATCAAGTCAGGGTTAAAAACGGTCAAAAACCCAGATCCTGACGCTTTCCGACCCCAAAATCAGAGGTCAAGAGCCCAAAACCCTCAGTAAACGCGCCCCACAACCCCCTGTTGAAAATGGCTGGGCTGACAAAGCCGGCAGCAGCCCACCCCTCCGGGGGCCCGGTGGCTGGGTGGGCGATTGGTACCTCTGGCATGCCCCTGACGGCCTCAGGGCGAGAGCGGCCACCGGACTCGGATGCATGCAAGCAGGCGCCGAGAAGTTGGGTGTCATAGAGGCAAGTTACGCCTCCGCTTGACGGTGCTGGGCTTCCCAAGATGACGGTCTGCGGAGACGATACAATGCGGTGGGAGGGAGGCCGGCTCTCGGAACGATCCGGAAGGGTGGCATCGAAAACGAGGCGTAGGCCTCGAGTGCGGCACGTCAGTCGTGCGACCGGTGATGGTGCGTCGACCCGTCCGAACGGGGGCGATCCGGAGGGAGACGGGAAATGAGCACACTCAAGGGGATCATCCGGAACGGGCAGGTGATTGTGATCGGGCCGACCGACTTGCCCGACGGGACCGAGGTGGAAATCCTCCCGGTGGGCCCCTCCGCCGTGGACGATCAGGCGCAGATGACCCCCGACGAGATCGCCCGGACCCTGGCCGCCATGGAAAAGATCGAGCCGTTCGAGATGACCGATGCGGAGCGGGCGGCCATCAAGGCGGACCGCCAGGCCCGCAAAGAATGGGAGAAGGCTCACTTCGATGAGCACGCCGACCGGCTCCGGAGGACCTGGGAATGAGGCGATTCCTCCTGGATACCGGGATCGCCGGCGACTTCATCGACCGCCGCCGGGGCGTCTACGAGCGTGCCCAGCACGAGGTGGCCCGAGGGAACCGGGTCGGGATTGGCATCCCGGTCCTGGCCGAGCTCGTCTACGGCCTCGAACAGAGCGCCTCCCGCGACCGCAACATGCAGAGGCTGCGGACGGCTCTATCGGCCTGGAGGGTCTGGCCGTTCGACAACAAAGCAGCGTTCGAGTACGGCCGCCTGGCCGCCGAGCTCAAGCGCATCGGCCGCCCCGTGCAGCAGGTCGACATCCTGATCGCGGCGATCGCTTTCTCGCTGGGCAACTGCTCGGTCGTGACGGCCGACTCCGATCTGGCTGAGGTGCCGGGCTTGCCGGTCGAGAACTGGGCCATTTGAATCGACCGCCGCGGCTCGCGCGTCCGGGACGGCAAGCCGCATCATCGCGGAGGAGCACGGAATACGGCTGCACGAGAGGTTAGGTATGGTGTCCACGGAACCCGGTGCACTTTTTCTTTCACCGTGGATCAGTACCGCATCGCATTCACTGGGCACTGGTCACTGTCCGCATTCACTCACCACTCGCCACCCGCAAGAAATTGGCTTCGTTTTTTTCGGCTCGCCACCACCAAGGTTCGTCCTAAGTCACAATGCACCAATTATTAATACCTGGCAACGCGGCGAGCAAATTGGCTTCGTTCTGCACTTTTTCTTTCACCGTGGATCAGTCCCGCATCGCATTCACTGGCCACTGGTCACTGTCCGCATTCACTCACCACTCACCACTCACCACTCACCACCCGCAAGAAATTGGCTTCGTTTTTTTCGGCTCGCCACCGCCAAGGTTCGTCCTAAGTCACAATGTACCAATTATTAATACCTAGGAACGCGGCGAGCAAATTGGCTTCGTTCTGCTCTTTTTCTTTCACCGTGGATCAGTCCCGCATTCACTGGCCACTGACCACTGGCCACTGGCCACTATTCTCACGCCCCACACTCCACGCCGAGGCCAGCGGGGTTAAGTCGTGCGCGGACTCTCCCCGCTGGCTTCTGCCATCCACCAACATCCGAATTGGGAAAGACCGAACGGGACACGATCTCGACGAGCGGTCCCTCTTTGTCAGTATGTCACCGAGATTTAGTGTGTTCCCGAACCAGGCGATTTCTTCGGACAAATCCATCCGTTTCTCCCCGCGCGCCGCCGCCCGATCGTTGACCATTCGCTCGTGGCCGGAGCGCTCGACGCCAGCGGCTCCAGACGAGCCTGCCGGATGCCCAAAAAGCCGCATTGCCCGTACAGTCCTTGTCAGCCTGCCATGCGGTGAATGGACGGCTCGCTTGTATCACGAGAGGTATCGGGTACGCTACAAAGTGAGAGCCCTCGTTGCCCGAGGGCACGCGGCGACCTAGCGGGGGGCTCAGCTATCAAGAGCCGGGGCCGTCCCTGCGAGACCATTTCCATGACGCAGCTCCGAACGATCTACGAAACCTGCCGGCCCAGGGCCGATGTTGAGGCAGGTACTACCAAGGACGAGCAATTCGCCGCTGACCTCGCCCAGGTCGTCAACAACACGGCTCCCAAGGAATACTCCCACCCCGCGGTCTTCTTCAAGCACAGCTACCCGACCCGCGGGATGCGGGAGTTGCTCAAGGCAGTCCTGACTCGCCTGGCAGGCCGGGGTGGCGAGATTGCCTCGATCATCCGCCTGGATACTCAGTACGGAGGCGGTAAGACACACAGCCTGATTGCCGTGGTTCATGCCGTCCGGGGGATGACCGGTGTCCAAGGAGTCGAGGAATTCGTCGATCCGGCCCTGTTGCCGAAGGGACCGGTCCGGGTCGCGGCCTTGGACGGGGAGAACAGCGATCCCGCCGACGGGTTAACCCTGGAACCCGGATTGAGAGCGAAGACACTCTGGGGTGAGCTGGCGTACCGACTGGCTGGGGCCGAGGGCTATCGACGAGTTCAAGAGAGTGACCAGAGGCACGTCGCACCAGGAGCCGAGACGATCCGTGAGCTCTTCGGGGGCCAGCCCACCCTGATCATGATCGATGAGGTCTCGGTCTACCTCCGGAAGGTAGAACGGGCCTATCCCGGGGCCAGCGATCAGTTCACGGCCTTTCTCCATGCCCTGTTCAAGGCGGTCGAGACGGCTCCCAACGTCGCCTTGGTGTTCACCCTGGCCGTGGGCAAGGACTCCGAAGCCAAGGACGCCTACCGAGAGGAACACGAACGGGCCCTGGCTTCTCTGGCCGAAGCGGAAATGGTGGCTTCGCGGAAGGCCACCCAGCTCAATCCCACGGAAGAAGACGAAATCGCCGATGTCCTCCGTCGCCGCTTGTTCGACGAGGTAGACCGGACGGCCGCCGATTCCGTGGTTGCCGCCTACTCCGATGTGTGGAACCGTAACCAGGTCGACCTGCCGGCAACGGTGCTTCGACCTGAAATCCGAGACCTGTTCCGCCGGGGCTACCCTCTCCACCCAGAGACACTCTCGGTTCTGACCGAGAAGCTCTCTTCCTTGAGCACGTTCCAGCGAACCCGGGGCATGCTCCGGCTGCTGGCCCGGACGGTTCACGTCCTCTGGCGGGATAGACCCGCCGACGCCCTGGCCATCCACCCTCACCACATTGACCCCTCCTTCGGCCAGATCCGGAACGAGATCACGACCCGGCTAGGCCAGGGTGAGTATACGCCGGCTCTCAAAGCGGACGTTGCCTCAGTCGAGAAGGACGAGAAGTCCACCGCCCAGGAACTCGATCTCAAGTATTTCGCTGGCCAGCTCCCGATCCATTCCTACGTCGCCCGAACCATCTTTCTGCACACCTTAGCCTTCGGGGATGCCGCCAAGGGCATCGCCTCCGACAACCTCAAGCTCAGTGTCTGTTCCCCCACGGTCGAACCAAGCTTCGTCGAACAGGCCCGGACCCGATTCATCACGGAATCCCTCTTCCTGGACGACCGCCCTGGAGCTCTCCTGCGGTTCATGGTCGAGCCGAACCTGACCCAGGTTATCCGCCGCCAGATGGATGAGGTGGAAGCCAACGAACTCCGGACCGAACTCAACGAACGGATCCGGAATCTCTTCGGAGCCGCCGGGGGATCATTCAGTCTTCAAGCTTTCCCGGCCGGTGCCTACGAGGTCGACGATACGGTTGGGGATGGCCGGCCCAGCCTGGTCCTGCTCCACCACGACGCGTTCGCCATCAATGCCGACCCCCAGGGACTCCCTCCGCTCATCGAAGAGATTTTCAAGTTCAAGGGGACGGACCGGAAACTCCGGGAGTTACGGAACAACCTGGTCTTCGTGGTTGCCGACGAGCGGCAAGTCAAGAACATGAAGGACCGGATCCGGCGCCGGCTAGCGCTCGCGAAGCTCAAGGGCACCGATCGCATCAACCAACTTGCCCCCCATCAACAGGAGAAGGTCAAGGAGGAATACCGGAAGAGCTCCCTCCAGTGTGCCGAGGCGATCCTGCACTGTTACCGGCACCTGTTCTTTCCCTACAACGTACCCATGGCCGGTACCACCGAGCCGATTGCCCACGCGGCGATCGAGATCCCTGAAGCGAGTGACTCCCCGGGGAATGCCCAGCTCCACATCGCTCGAGTGATGAGAGAGCACCACAAGCTGCTGAGCGACGGTGACAGCCCCGAAGCACCAAGCTTCGTTCGCGACCAGACCCCGCTCAAGCAGAAGGGGGAACTCTCGACCCTGGAGCTCCGAAACGAATACCGGCGGGCCCCCAAGCTGTCCATGCTCGTCTCGAACGGTCCTCTCGTCGCCTGCATCCGCCAGGGGATCGACTCCGAGATCTTCATTTACCGAGAGGGGAACCAGGTCTGGGGCAGAGGTGATCCCGCCCCGGCCATCCGGGTTACGGATGATGCCTTCGTCCACACCATGGACGACGCCCGGAAAAAGCATCTCTGGCCCAGGGCGGCGCCTTTGGTCCTGAGCTTCACGGCCTCGCCGACTAACATCGAGCTGGGTCAGAAATCCGATCTGACCGTGGCCGTGTCAGGGGGTGTTGGTCCCTATACATACTCCGGGAACGATCCCGGCCTGAATCTCGAAAACAAGAGCCAGACAGTCCTGCGGTGTGAGGTCTCCCCCAGTCACAGTGACACCTACCAGGTCGAGGTCAAGGACAGCCGAGGCCAGAGGGCTACGGCGGCAACCCGTGTGACGGTGATCGAGACCGGCAAGCTCGCTGTTAGGCTCTTGGCCAATCCGCCGACGGTGATGCACGGCAAGGCAACGAAGCTCAGCCTGAGCATTCACGGCGGGAAGGCGCCGTTCACGATCACAAGTCCCGTGGAACGGCTCAATCTCGGCACAAGCTCGCACAACCTCCACGACATCCCCGCCCAGCCTACCGAGACCACGACCTACACCGTCGATGTCACCGACGGGTCGGGTGCGAAAGCCTCTTCATCGGTCCAGGTCACGGTGGAGAGACCGGTAAGACCTCAGCTCGCTTCGCAGGGCCCGCTGGCGATGGCTCTCAAAGAACTCTTCGAGAAGGCTCGGCAAGCCAAGGTCACCGCCGTCGAAAAGCTCGTCATCCGCTTTTTCGATCCGTCGGCCACCTGGAAGGTGCACCAGGCGATGGCCACGCTCAAGGAAGCCGAGGTCAACTGTCGCTTCGAGGCGGACATCAAGCAGGAAGGCATCAACTCCTTCCAGCTCGAATTCGATGGCCGCCTGGACAAGGCCAACGCGGTCAAGTCGTTCCTGGACCCCCAGCTCCGGACGGCCGCCGAGCACGACTTCACCGGAACCTATACCCTGACATTCTCCACTCCCCTCTTGACCCTCCTGGACCGGACCGAGGCTTTCACCAAGAATCTGGTCCGATACGGCAGCGGAGAGGCCTACGTCGAGGCCGATGCAGCCCCGCCGGAGGCCAGGCAATGAGCCAGGCGACGACCAGGACACGCCCTGGACGGACGGAGGAGCACTCGGCCAACCTGCCGCGCTATGAGCTTCGACTTCGAGTCTTCCAGGGAAGCGACTACCTGCTGGAGGTGTGGCAGCTCCCTTCATTAGCCACACCAAGGTTGACGGCACCGGAGTACGTGGCCGGGCTCAAGGGCTCGGCTCTCCGCCTCATCGAGCCAAGGCTGCTGAAACGGTTGTCGAGGTCCAAGATTAATCTTGGGACCATGAACGCTGAGAAGACACGGGCCTGGCCCATCGACGAGGACCTGGCATTGAACCTTGGTTTGCTTTTCCGCGTCCTGGCTCCCATGCGGAATCTCGACCGCATCCGGCAAGTTTCGGATGGGGTGGACGAGATGAGCCGTGAGGAGGCGGGTTACTGGCTCGGTATGGCCATGCACAGGAAGCACCCTCGGCGGGTGCTGGCGGCCTTGCGACTCTTGCTCACCAACCACTGAACGCCGTGATGCCCTACCCAATCGTCGATATCACGTCGTGGAAGATCCTTTCAGTCGAGGAAATGGGGAGCAAGCCCAAGTTCTGGGTTCAGGATCCGGACGGTCCCAAGTGGCTTTTCAAGCATCGCCACCGACCGAGCGTCGGAGATGACTGGGCCGAAAAGATTGCCGCAGAGGTGGCCGAGAAGCTCGCTATCCCCCATGCGACCGTGGAGCTTGCCAGATACCAAGACATGCCGGGGATCATCTCGAAAGACCTGGTGGGGACAGCATCACCGCGTGAACTCGTTCTCGGCAACAGTCTCCTCGTCGAGGCAGACCCGAGTTATCCCCAGATGAATCGTTACCACGTTGCGGAACATACGATCGATCGGGTGTTCGCCGTTCTTGGGGCCGAGTTCATCGGTCTGCCCGAGGAGACCCCAAGTGAGCCGGCCATCCGGTCGCCCCTCGACCTCTTTGTCGGCTATCTGCTGCTGGACGCCCTGATCGGCAATACCGACCGGCACCACGAGAACTGGGCCATTCTGCAGCTCGCCCCGAGTGACAACCAGCGACGCGCGGTTCTGTGCCCAACCTTCGACCACGCCTCCAGCCTCGCCCACGGCCTCACGGACGAGGAACGCGTCAAGCGGCTGAACACGAGGGATCAAGGTTACGCGGTGCCCGCGTTTCTCCGGAGGGCGCGGTCCGCGTTGTATCGGGCCCAGGGTGATCCTCAGCCCATGAGCCCCATCGACGCGTTCCGTGCAGCCGCTGACCGTCGCCCCGACTCAGGAGGATTCTGGCGGGGGCAGCTTGAGATTCTGGACGCGGGTATACTTGAGGAGATCGTCTTGCGGGTGCCTGACGAGATCATGTCCGAACCCAGCAAGGATTTTACCCTGGCACTGCTCGCCTGCAATCGATCCAGTCTACTCGCGGAGACACCGTGATCATGTCGCCACGAATCCCCGTCCTGTTCGTCACCTGGCGAAGTCCCAAGACTCACTCAATCATACCGGTCGGACGACTGATCTACCGCGATGATAAGCTCTATGAGTTTGCATATATCAACAAGGCCCAGGAAGCGGTCAATCAGGGATTCATGCCGTTCCTCGACTTCCCTTATCTGGGCCAATTCTACCTGAGCCATCAGCTTTTCCCGCTTTTTGCCAATCGAGTTCTGCCTGTCAACCGTCCCGAGTTTCGTGAGTACATCGGGGCTCTCGGGCTTTCCCAGGAAAACGCTGACCCGATGCACATTCTCGCCCGGACCGGTGGAAGGCGTGAAACGGATCAAATCGAGATGTTCCCACTTCCCTCACCAGACCCGCAAACAGGTGCCTTTATCACACATTTCCTGATTCGTGGGATCCGGTACATGCCTCAGCCCGTCGTCGAGGAGCGTATCGCCGGCCTCAGGCCGCAAGAGCCCTTGTTTCTGCTTTGGGACGCACAAAACCAGCAGGATCCCGCCGCCCTCGCTGTTCGGACACGGGATTTTATTCTTCTGGGGTATCTTCCGGCCTACTTGAACAAGGAGATGTGGGAACTGCTTACCTCGTGCCCACAGTGCGAGGTCTTTGTCGAGCGAGTGAATCCACCTCCTGCGGGGGTGCACCATCGTCTGCTGTGTCGAGTCGAGGGCTGCTGGCCAGAGGGATACATTCCCTTTTCGACGGTGGACTACCAACCTATCAACGGGGATGCCACAGACCTCAAGCAATGGTTCAACGTCCGGGTGGCTCTCGCATCCGAGAATAGCTCGATGATGGTTTCTGGGTCTGTCGCCCCATCTGTTGGCAACTGATCCCCACCTCGATCTTAACTTGATGAAATTCGGATCGGATGAGTTCCACGATGGAATCGGTCAACACCCGCCCGCGGCTTCTGATCGAAGAATGGCTGCCCATCGCTGAGATAGGGATCGAGGCTCAACGCGAAGCCGGAGCGGCGCTAAAACCGCCCCCAAGCCGCCTCCACGTCTGGTGGGCACGCCGTCCGCTGGTCGCAAGCCGAGCAGCGGTTCTGGCTAGCCTGTTGCCGGCCGACTCAGACAGGGCGAAGTTTCTCCACATTCTAGGAATTCATGGCGACCCGATGGCCGCTAAGCGAGCTATTTCTGATGCTTCGCGTTCCGGCGAATGGGTATCCAATCCATATACATACCGACGTTCGTTCAATTATAGCCTGGATGAGACGGAGAAGCTTTGGCTTGCCAACGAATCGGCAAGAGTTGGCCTGAAGACTGCAACAGTCTTAGACCCGACGGCTGGCGGTGGAAGTATCCCCTTTGAGGCCAGACGCCTCGGAACAATTGTCATCGCCAATGACCTCAATCCCGTGGCTTGGCTGATACTCAAGGCAACCGTCGAGTTTCCACTACAGCACGGGCTCAAACTGCTCCATCGCTATGAGCAACTTGCTATCACCTGGCGAGAGCGGATTCAACAACGGATGGCTGGCTTCTTCCCGGCCGATCCTGACCCCACGATCGAGGATGCAACCTACCTTTGGGCACGCACCATCACCTGCCCCTACTGTGGAGGCTTAGTGCCGCTCTCGCCCAACTGGCGGCTCGACGGCAAGGGGACAGGCGTGCGGCTCGTCCCTCAAACGGACGACCCGGAGCACCGGCATTGCACCTTTAAGATCGTCACGAAGGCCAAGGAACACAGCCCCGGAACAGTGAAGCAAGGAGACGGCCTCTGCCTCTACTCGGATTGTGGCCGGGTCATCGACGGCGACGAGGTCAAGTCTCAAGCCCGGGCCGGCCGGATGGGCGAGCAACTCTACGCCGTCGTCTACAGGCAGTCCGTCAAGACGGGCACTACCAAAGCGGGCAAGCACAGGCTCAAATCAGTCCGCCGGTTCCGGGCCCCTCGCCCCGAGGACGACGTCTCGGCTCAGGTTGGCGCTGCCTTGGAGGCCAAGAAATCGGAATGGCTGGCGAGGAACATCTTCCCGACGGAGCAGTTTCTCGACTGCTACCGCCGTAATATGCGGGACTGCATCGATCAGTATGGCTTCAATTACTGGACGGAATTCTTCTCGCCACGGCAACTTCTCGGCCATTGCACTAGTGTCGAACTCTTTCATGAACTCGTAGACGAAATTCGCGAACTTCACAATGGCGCCATTCCGGAGCTGTTCAAGGCGGCCCTGGCGTACTTGGCGATCGCGTTGGACAAGATGCTCAATTACAACGCGGTCCAGGTCCGCTGGCACGCGAACCGCGAGATCGTCGCTGGAGTATTCGATCGTCATGATTTCGCGTTCAAGTGGAGCTTCGCTGAGATGGCTCCGACGATCAGCGGACTCGGCTACGACTGGGCTGTCGAGCAGACCCGTAAAGCCCTCGACGAACTCATCGTCTTGACCGGAGGCGACCCGGGCGACAAGCCTCTCTTCACCTCGACGACCCCGAACGGGTCCATTTGTATTACGCGCGGCTCAGCCGACGCCCTCGACCTCCCGGATTCCAGCGTCGACTGCGTCGTCATCGACCCACCCTACTACAACAACGTAACTTACTCCGAGCTATCCGACTTCTTCTACGTTTGGCTCAAGCGGACGGCTGGCCTGCTGTACCCTGACGAGTTTGCCTCGTACCTGACCGACAAGGACCACGAGGCAATTGCTAATCCGTTCCGGTTCCGTGGTCAGAAGCAAGCCCTCAGGCTCGCAGGGCGCGACTATCAGGAACGGATGGCCGCGATCTTCACCGAGTGCCGACGGGTCATCAAGCCGCACGGTGTGATGACCGTCATGTTCACTCATAAGGCAAGTGGGGCATGGGACGCCCTGGCCACGGGGCTCGTGAACGCCGGGTTCGTCATCACGGCCTCCTGGCCGATCAACACCGAGGCTGAGTCAAGCCTCCACATCAAGGAGAAGTCGGCTGCCAAGAGCACGATCTTTCTCGTCTGCCGGCCCCGCGAGAAACAACTCGAGAACGCGGAGATCGTTTACTGGGAGGACGTCGAACCCCTGGTCCAGGAGGCCGTCCGCGAACGAGTGGCCGAGTTCCAGGAGGCGGGCATCGGCGGTGTGGACCTGTACCTCGCCTCATTCGGCCCAGCGTTGCAGGTCTTCAGCGAGAACTGGCCCCTGAGGCGAGGGCGCCCTATCCAGAAGCCTCGCGAGTTGCCTCTCTTCGCCGACGAGGAATTCGACCCCTACGCCGTCTGGCCAGAGGACGCCCTCGACGCGGCCCGCCGCGAGGTCAAACGTTGGAGGATGGAGCAGCTCGCCACCGTCAAGCGACAGCACCACCTCGACCCTCTCACTGAGTGGTACATCCTGGCGTGGGACGCCTTCAAGGCTCCCCGGTTCCCGGTGGACGAGGCCCTGAAACTGGCCCGAGTCGTCGGCCTCGACTTCGACCAGGACATCAAGAACGTCGTCGGGGAGGTCAAGTCGAGCGACATGGTCCTCTGGGACAGCTCAGTTCGCAAGGCCAAGGGCAAGCTCGGCCCGATGGGCGACACCTGCATGCTCAACACGCTCCACCAGGCCGCCTCGATCGTCCGTGAAAAGAACACCGGGGCCTCCAAGAAGGCCATCGAGGACCACGGACTCCACGACGACGCAACGCTGCTTACGACCCTGGAAGCCCTCCTGAACGTCCTGCCCGCCGTGGCCAGCACCGAAAAGGCCCCCAAGCTAGAGGCTCATCTGGCCGCGGCCTCCAGCGACTTCGCCGCTCTCGAGAAGCTCCGCAAGCTCGCCTTTGCCGAACAGGTTCCGGAGCCCGCCAGACAGTTGCTCCTTCCCATCGCTACGGCCGAAAACGACGACGAGGGTAACGAGGACGGGGAGGCGTGATAATGGACTCGGACGATATCTCCCTGCTACCAGCTCACACGTGGGAGACAAGCTATCGCCATGAGGACGGCGACCTCATCCGACTGTTCTACGTCCCAGCCCTGTCGTGTGCCGCCCAGTACGACCGGACGACCGGCTACTTCTCGGCCGATGCCTTGGTCCTGGCGGCCCGAGGTATCGAGCGGCTGATCTTCAATGGTGGCAAGATGCGGCTCATCGTGGGCTGCACCCTGGATGTGGACGAGATCGAGGCCGTGGAGCGGGGCTACGACCTCCGTGAACAAGTCGAGAAGAAACTGGCGTCGATCAAGCTGACGCCTCCCGACCCACGGGATCGATACGGTCTGGAAGCTCTCGCCTGGATGGTGGCGAAACAGTGTCTCGACATCAAGGTCGCGATACCGACCAACGCCCAGGGCGAGCCGATCGTGGTCCGTGGCATTTATCACGAGAAGGTGGGTATCCTCACCGACCGGGAGGGTAACCGCCTCTCCTTCAGCGGCAGCATCAACGAGACTGGGGCTGGCTGGATCAGCAACCGGGAGAGCTTTCACGTCCACCTCTCCTGGGAGGGGGGACGAGACGTCAAGCACGTCCAGGACGAAGTCGAGGCCTTTGAGAAGCTCTGGGAAGGCCGTGCCTGGAGCGTCCGCGTCCTCGACTTTCCCGAAGCCGCCAAAGCCCTTCTCCTCGAGTTCCTGCCCACGGACAGCCGGTTCATCACTCCTCCTCGGCCACCTGAAGTCAAGGACCCAAAGCCCGAACCGCCTCCGGTCGCCCCTCCCTACCGGCTGCTCCCCGACGAAGCCCGTCGCGTGGTCTGGACCTACATCCGGAACGCAGCTCGGGCCTGGAACGGTTCCCGGGTGGGTGAGGTCACGTCGACGGTCACGCCCTGGCCCCATCAGGTGCGGACGTACCACCGACTTCTCGACTCGTGGCCCTGCCAGATGCTCATCGCCGATGAGGTGGGTCTGGGCAAGACCATCACGGCCGGGTTATTCATCCGTCAGGCCTGGCTGTCCGGAACGGCCAAACGAATCCTGATCCTCATGCCGAAATCTCTGCTGACCCAGTGGCAGGGTGAGCTCTACGAGAAGTTCAACCTCAACGTCCCGATCTATGACGGCCAAAAGCTTGTCTGGAAGAAGATTCACGGGGGACAGGAGCCAACAGAACGTCGAGCCGATCGTCAGGAGTGGCACAAGGAGCCGTTCGTCATCACCTCCAGCCATCTCATGAGGCGTCGTGACCGATCCGCCGACTTGCTCCAGGCCGAAAACTGGGACCTGGTGGTCCTCGATGAAGCCCATCACGCCCGCAGAAAATCCCCGGGGAGCCCTCAGGAAGGTGGCCCGAATCAGCTCCTTCGCCTGATGCAAGAACTCCGACCGAAGTGCCGATCGCTCCTGTTGCTGACGGCCACCCCGATGCAGGTGCATCCCGTAGAGCTCTGGGACTTGCTCCGGCTCCTGGGTCTCAGTGGTCGTTGGGAACAGAGCCGGCACGACTTCATCCGGTACTTTGCCGAGGCTGCGGGAAACCCCAGCCAGGAGACGATGTCGTACCTGGCCGGGATGTTTCGGGAGACGGAGAACTCCTTCGGTGAGGTGACCGAGGAACAGGTCTCCCGACTCATGCCAACCTTGGGTGGCCTCGGCTGCCGGAAGGTCCTGAGGGCCCTGAGAGACAAGAGCGGCATCGCCCTGAAGCGACTGGAAGTCACCCAGAGGAAAGCCGCACTGGAGATCCTTCGTCGGTTCAGCCCAGTCCGGCACAGGATGTCCCGCCACACGCGGAATCTGCTCCGGGAATACTACCGCCGAGGTCTGATCGACACTCCTATCGCCACACGTGACGTCCGGGACGTGGCCTTTGATATGACCCCGGCCGAGAAGGCCATGTACGACGCCCTCGGGGATTACATCGATCAGACCTACAACAACGCCTCTCCCGAGAAACGTTCGGCGGTCGGCTTCGTCTTGACCATCTACCAGCGGCGGCTGGCCAGCTCGTTCCACGCCCTGCAACAGACTCTGACCAGACGGCTGGCCAACATGGGCGGGATCACGGAGGAAGACCTTTCTCTGGACGAGACGGCCGACGAGGTCATGGACCCGGAAGACGCTGAGGTGCTTGCCCGCGAATCACTCGAAGCCGAAGAACGGACAACGATCCGGGATCTCCTCAAGAAGATCGCCAAGATCGGGACCAACACCAAAGCTCGTGCCCTGAAGGCCGAGCTGGAGAGGGCTTTCTCGGAGGACTACGACTCCGCACTGATCTTCACCCAGTACGCCGAAACGATGGACTTCCTGAAAGACTACTTGGCCGAGGAATTCCCGGGTGAGACCGTCGCCTGTTACTCCGGGGCTGGGGGAAAGGTCCGGGACAGGGCCGGGTTTTGGTCGGAGTGCTCCAAGGAACAGATCAAGCAGCGACTCAAGGCCCGGGCCATCAAATTCCTGGTCTGCACCGATGCCGCTTCTGAGGGTCTGAACTTCCAGTTCTGCGGCCTGCTGGTCAACTACGACCTCCCCTGGAACCCCATGAAGGTCGAGCAGCGGATCGGCCGTATCGACCGGATCGGCCAGAGGTACGCCAAGATCCGGGTGGTCAACCTGGCCTACCAGGACACGGTTGAGGCCGACGTCTACTTCGCTCTGGGAAAACGGATCAATCTCTTCGAGGGCCTGGTGGGCCGTCTCCAGCCGATCCTCTCCCGGCTCCCCAAGCAGTTCGAGGAAGTCGCCCTGGAGAAGAAAGAGAACCGTGAGGCAGCCCGACATCGTTTGACGGCGGACCTGGAGCAGTCAGCCCGAGAGGCCGACCAGAATGCACTGGACATCGACGAAGTAGCCGCCGACGCCCTGGAAATGCCCGAATTACCTCCGCCAGCACTGACCCTATCCGACCTAGATCTCGCCCTGAACCACACCGGGATCCTGCCACCTGGTGTCGAATGGCGAAGACTAGACACTGGCTCCTACGCCCTTCGACTTCCGGGAATGGACCAAGAAGTCCGGGTCACGACCCAGGCTGAGGTCTTCGACGACCATTTCGAGAGCCATCAATTTCTGTCGCCGGGGATCCAGCTCTTCGATCGTATCGCCGCGTCCTCAGGAGCCGATGAAAGTGTCACGGGCAGTTCGTCGGAGGGCAAGGTCTGGATCATTGAGAACACCGAGTCTCATACGTGTCGCTTTCTTGCCAGGAGAGGTGGCCGGATTGCCCCATGCAACACCTTGGGGCAGCTCCTCGAAGCCACCCGCGACGCGTCGCCGCCGGGGCCGCTGCCAGAGGAGGACGTGAAGCGGGGCGAGGTGGCAAGGGGGCTGGCTTGAAGGTCGCGTTCGAATCGCATCCCGGAGTTCCAACATGATCTATGGCCAGATTTCGGCAAACGAGAGCATCAACGTAGCCATCTACGATTGTTTCCAGTATCTGGAGCGATGTGATGTCGAGCGATTCGTGAGGGAGCTCCAGTCTCAACCTCACGACGGATCACACGAGGAGAGCCATGGTGGACCATAACAGTTCCAAGCATTTGGTCGTCCAAACCCTCTTGGGCCGGCCGGTTCCCAGGGGGACGGAAACGGGGACGCAGCTAGTATTGACAGAGCCGAGAAACTAATTACATCCCTGTTTCGTTCCCCAGGGCAAATGCAAATCTACCCACACCGGCTATTCATCTGCGGGCAATAGCAACGTCCCCTTTGGGTGCACCGCTCTTTTCCTCAGCCTCTTCATCCCGTCTTCGACGTATCGAATGCCAAAGGGGACATTCCTATTAGCAGTCGCAGGATAGGTGATTTAGGCAGCTATCCGTGATCACTCGCCCGGTGTGGCCGAAGGACGGGGGTTGCCGTCCTCGCGGTCCAAGGCTGTATTCCAGGCACACCATTAAATTGCCTCGGTTATCACGTGGTTGCACTACCCCGCGGTCGACGCTCGGGCAGATCGGGGCATGGCGGATCTTCCATGTGAACCGGCCCAAAGTCCAAGAATCGAAGACTTCCTAAACTCTCCACACTTCCGCCGAGAATAGGAATGTCCCCTTTCGACCCTGGGAAAAGTCTTCACCGGCTTCCAAGAATCCCTGTATCAGCGATATGCCGTCCCATGACCAATATGATAGACTAAGGGTTCAGACGTTCACTTGCAGTGGCTACGAAGGTTTCCCGTTGACGTGCGACATGCCAATGCCTAAATTTGCCGGTCAGCTTGCCTTCTCACCAACCGTGCGGGTCTTTCAAATCGACGTGTCCAGAGATAGCAAGGAGGCTCCATGTTACGCGTCGAGATAAAGCCGGCACTGTTGCAGTGGGCAATTGAACGAACCGGTGATCAAGGCGCTGCGCTGCGCCAGCGCTTTCCGGACCTGGAGGCGTGGGAACGTAGCGAGTCCCAGCCCACTCTCAAGCAACTCGAGGCCTTTGCCAAGGCTGCCTGCGTTCCGGTGGGCTTTCTCTTCCTTCCCGCGCCGCCAGAGGAGAAGGTGCCGATCCCCGACCTGCGGACGATTGAGGGCCGGGGTGTGCAACGGCCTAGCCCCGACCTGTTAGACACGATTTACCTCTGCCAGCGACGGCAGACATGGTACCAGGATTATGCAGAGAGCATCGGCGAAGAACCGCGGGGGTTTGTCGGGTCGGCGCGGCTGAGCACTTCACCCGAGAGGGTTGCCTCAGACATGCGCAATCGCCTCGGCTTCAGCATCCAGGGGCGCGTCCAGTGCCCGA
Organism: Isosphaeraceae bacterium; assembly: GCA_049516015.1. GTDB lineage: Bacteria > Planctomycetota > Planctomycetia > Isosphaerales > Isosphaeraceae > Aquisphaera. The sequence goes on from JBEKTN010000002.1 coordinate 64,159, forward strand.
CGTGGACCGATGCCTTGCGCCTTTTCATTCATCAAGCTGAAGAACTGGGCGTGCTGGTGATGGTCAGCGGCGTGGTCGGCAGCAACAACCGACGGACCCTTGACCCCGACGAATTTCGCGGGTTTGCCCTTACGGACAGGCTGGCACCGCTCGTGTTCATTAACGGTGCGGACACCAAGGCCGCGCAGATGTTCACGCTGGCGCACGAGCTTGCACATGTATGGCTTGGCGAGTCGGCGCTGTCGAATATCGGCCCGGACTCGGCGCCTATCAACAAAATCGAGACATGGTGCAATCGCGTGGCCGCAGAGTTGCTGGTTCCTCTACCCGATCTGCGCCGCGAACTGGGCCACGACGACCCGCTGAAATCCGTCGCCGCTCTCGCACGGACCTTCAAGGTCAGCACTCTGGTGATTCTGCGACGGATTCTGGATGCTGAGCGGATTTCCCGCGACCAATTTCAAAGTGCTTACGTGGCCGAACTGGCCCGCCTGGTCGAGCGCCCCCGTGCCGGCGGTGGGGACTTCTACCTGACTCAAGCTGCCAGGCTAAGCCGCCGCTTTGCTCGCGCGCTCATCGCCAGCACACTGGAAGGTCAGACGCTCTTTCGCGACGCCTATCAGATGATGGGTATCAAAAAAGAACAAACTCTCCGCAAACTTGGCCGATCGCTTGAGGTGCTGCACTGATGCTGTACCTCCTTGACACCAATGTTTTCATCCAAGCGAAGAACCTGCATTACGGCCTGGATTTTTGCCCCGCATTCTGGGATTGGCTGATTGATCAGAACAGACGCGGGCACGTCCATAGCATTGAAAAAGTGGGTGACGAATTGGCGGCTGGAAATGACGAGCTCACCGAATGGGCAGCGGTGCGCGGTGAGGCTTTCTTCCTATCTCCCGATCAAGAAATGCTAAGTACCCTGGCCACGGTAAGCGCCTGGGTGACCGGACAACGCTATCGACCGGCCGCAGTCAATGCTTTCTTCCAGGACGCGGATTACTACCTGGTGGCACATGCGTTGGCCCATCGATTCACGGTCGTCACGCACGAAGTGGTAAGCGATGGCGTCAAGAATGTAAAAATCCCTAACGTGTGCATAGGCGTGAGGGTGAAATGTATGACCCCCTACGAAATGCTCCGCCGCGAGCGGGCCCGGTTTGTACTGGGGAAGTGACACTAAGAAATGCCATTGTTCGTGTGCCGCTTGTTGACCGTTGCCTACCCCCTTGGCGTGGTCTGTAGTTTCCGCGAGCGCGACGGATAAGATGTCAGGAACCGAAAATTGACTTTCTTCCCGTAATGTGCCCGAAATCGATTCCTGACACCTTATCTGCTCCCTGGTACCTGGCAAACGTGGATGGCCCCCAATGTCACTATCTTGTGGAGAAATTCTAAATCGGTCTGACCCCCAGAGATCGAAATCGGTCTGACCCCCAGAGATCGTAGACCCCCAGAGATCGCGCTTCCGTGATGCCGGACCCGGTTCGAAGGCAAAGACATGGGCGCGCTGTGGTGCCTTCACACGGACCGATCGCCGGAGACCAGCGTCGGACACTGGTGACTGTCCGTATTCACTCGCCACTCGCCACGCACCACTCGCCACACCTCGTGCTTTTCGGTTACGATAGAATAAGTCACAGGGAGCGTTTGTCATGGCAGAAGCAGCAGTCGAGCCCATCGGTTGGGAAAGGGCGCTCATGGCAGCGGAAAAGGTCAAAGAGCGGCTGCGCAGGGCAACCCGCGCGCTCGACGCGGCGGGCGTACCTTACGCCGTCGCCGGTGGCAACGCCGTCGCCGAGTGGGTCGGCCGGATCGACGAGGACGCCGTCCGCAATACGCGCGACGTCGATCTATTGGTCCGCCGCGCCGATCTGCCCGCCGCCCGAGCCGCGCTCGAAGCTACTGGTTTCGTCTATCATTACCTCCTCGACATCGATACGTTCATCGACGGGCCGCAAGGCAAACCGAGCGCCGGGATCCATATCCTTTTCGCCGGCGAAAAGGTTCGGCGGGACGACGAGCACACTTTGCCGGATATCGACGAATCGGAACGAGCCGTCGAATTCCAAGTGGCCACCCTCGAAGCATTGGTGCGGATGAAGTTGATCGCCTATCGACTCAAAGACAGAGTTCACATCCTCGACATGATCGGCGTCGGCCTTCTTGACGCGACCTGGCCCGCCCGCTTCCCGGTACCACTCGGTGATCGCTTGCAGCGATTGCTCGATGACCCGAACGGGTGATGGGTCGCTACTTCGGTGGAGATTGGGCTTGCTCGCCTCCAGCTCCTTGCGCCACTTCGCGGCTTCGTCG
>JBEKTN010000003.1:0-66210 GCA_049516015.1 Isosphaeraceae bacterium
GCTCTGTTACGCGACCGCCAAGCTGCTGCGTGACGAGGCCGAGAGCATGGTCCCGAACATCGATCCTGAACAGGTTCGCAAGCTTGCTGGCTGGGGGCTGACGCAGAAAGACATAGCCAGCTTCGTCGGCTGTAGTCAGTCCCTCATCAGCCTGGGTTCTTGATCGTCTTACGACTATAGGCGTCAGGCGATTAAAAACGGGGTTGAACAAGGTCATGGGACGCACCCTAATCGCTTGGGTATGAAAGACTTGTGGCCACGGCAAGCCGATTCTGGCACCTGATCAAGCCAGGGTCAGAAACGGTCAACAACCCAGATCCTGACTCTTTCCGACCCCAAAATCAGAGGTCAAGAACCCAAAACCCCAAGCAAACGCGCCCACAACCCCCCGTTGAAAGTGGCTGGGCTGACAAAGCCGACAGCCGCCCACCCCTCCGGGGGCCCGGTGGCTGGGGGGGCGATTGGTACGTCTGGCATGCCCCTGACGGCCTCAGGGCGAGAGCGGCCACCGCACTCGGATGCATGCAAGCAGGCACCGAGAAGTTGGGTGTTATAGAGGCAAGTTACGCCTCCGCGATAATCGGCGTTCTTAGCCCCAATACCGTTGAATTAACCGTAAGATCATGGGATGCAGTTGGTTAGTTCACCCTCTCCCCTTGCGGGAGAGGGTAGGGAGAGAGGTCGCACCAGCCAGCTCGACCCTTCGGACAAGGCGGTTGGTCGTGCCCAGCCCCCTCACCCGGCCTTCGGCCACCCTCTCCTGCAGGAGAGGGTTTCTCACCCTTCTCCCCCCGGGAGAAGGTGCCGCGCAGCGGCGGATGAGGGGGAAACGCCGTTGCTTCCCACGACCCTCACCCGGCCTTCGGCCACCCTTCTCCCCCCGGGAGAAGGTGCCGCGCAGCGGCGGATGAGGGGGAAACGCCGTTGCTTCCCACGCCGCACGCCCCTCGCCCCAGCCCTCTCCCGCAAGGGGAGAGGGAGCCAGAAGTCCCTTCGACCAAGGGCGTTATTACTATTTCAACGGTATTGTTCTTAGCCCCGTGTCGTCTCATTGTTAATAGGATGGGGTGAGGTGCTCTCCGAGAAGGCCCTCCTTGTTTGAAGCCAAAAAAGGGTGTATGCTGAAGATCTGATAACAAGCAAACAACCACCGCGGGCGTTGGTTGGAGAGCCGCCATGGCGATCGCCGCAACGTCGCCCCCCGAGTCAGGCCAGCTCGTCAACGTGCGATCCCGGCGCTGGGTGGTCAACGAAGTCCAGGCGAGTCAGCTCTCACCGCGTCCCCTGGAACCGATAACTTCCAAGCCGCAGCATCTCGTCTCACTGCTTTCCGTTGAAGACGACGCGCTCGGAGAAGAACTCCGGGTCGTCTGGGAAATCGAGCCCGGGGCCAAGCTCATCGAGAAGGTGGCCCTCCCCGAGCCGACCGCCTTCGATTCACCTGACCGGCTCGATGCCTTTCTCGATGCCGTTCGATGGGGCGCCGCTTCGACCGCCGATCTGCGGAACATCCAGGCCCCGTTCCGATCGGGCATCGACATCGAGGATTACCAGCTTGACCCGGTGGTCCGGGCCATCCAGATGCCTCGGGTCAACCTCCTGGTCGCCGACGACGTGGGCCTGGGCAAGACCATCGAGTCGGGGCTCGTCGCGCTCGAACTCATCATCCGCCACCGTGCGCGCCGGGTGCTCGTCGTCTGCCCGGCTTCGCTTCAGGTCCAGTGGCGGGACCAGATGCGGGACAAGTTCGGGCTCGACTTCCGCATCGTCGATAGCGAACTGATGCGCGACCTCCGGCGCAAGCGGGGCATCCACGTCAACCCGTGGAGTCACTTCCCTCGGCTGATCACATCGATCGACTTCCTCAAGCGAGAGCGGCCCCAGCGGCTGTTTCGAGAGACCTTGCCCGCCGAGGGCCAATCCATCTACCCCCGCCGCTACGACGTGCTGATCGTGGACGAGGCCCACAATTGTGCCCCCGCAGGTCGGGGCAAGTATGCCACCGACTCGCTGCGCACCGAGGCCATCCGCTTGCTCGCCCCGCACTTCGAGCACAAGCTCTTCCTGACGGCCACCCCGCACAACGGCTACTCCGAGAGCTTCACTGCCCTGCTCGAACTGCTCGACAACCAGCGGTTCGCCCGAGGCATGTCCACCGATACCAAGGAGTTCATGCGGCAGCGAGATGCCGTCATGGTCCGGCGCCTCAAGTCGGAACTCCCCAAGGACGACTTCGGCCAGGACCGCTTCCCCAAGCGGGTGCTCGAAGCCCTGGAGGTTGATTACCCCCACGAAGAGAAGCGAATCCATGCCGCGCTCAGAGAGTACACCGCCAGGCGACAGGCGAGGGCTCAGGAGCATGCCGAGCGGTTTGCCACCGACTTCGTGCTCATGACCCTCAAGAAACGGCTCTTCTCCAGCCCCGCCGCATTCCTCCGCACCCTGGAGCACCACGAGAATTCCTTGCGCACCGCCAAGAAACGGAAAGGTGTCTCAAGGCCCACTCGTGGCATCCTTCAGCGCCAGATCGACCGGGTGGAGGAAGAGTACTCGGTGGATGAGGAGGCCGACGAGGCGACCCACGAGGCACTCGACGCCGCCAGCCTGCTCTTCCAGGAGCCGAGCGCCGAGGAGTGGGCACTGCTCAAGGAAATGAAGTCCTGGGCCGGCAAGGCATCCTCGCAGCTCGACGCCAAGACCAGGCGGCTGATCCGGTGGCTCGACGAGAACATCCGGCCCAACGGTTCCTGGAGCGTTCAGCGAGTCATCATCTTCACTGAGTACCGTGCAACCCAGAACTGGCTCCAGGGAGTGCTTGCCGCCGAGGGACTCACGGCGGGAGACCGCCTGCTGACGATGTTCGGCGGCATGGACACGAAGGACCGGGAGCGGATCAAGGCGGCCTTCCAGACCGACCCCAAGAACAGTCCTGTCCGCATCCTGCTGGCCACCGACGCCGCCTCCGAAGGCATCGACCTCCAGAGCCACTGTTCCCGGATGATCCACTTCGAGATCCCCTGGAACCCGAACCGCCTCGAACAGCGCAACGGCCGCATCGACCGGCACGGCCAGCGATCGAAGCGGGTGCTCATTCACCACTTCGTCGGCAAAGGGTACAACGACCGGGAGCGGAACAGCGAGGAGACCAAGGTCGGCGACCTTGAAGCCGACCTGGAGTTCCTGATGCGAGCCGTCCGCAAGGTGGAGGCGATCCGGGAAGACATTGGCAAAGTTGGGCCGGTGATCGCCGAGCAGGTCGAGGAGGCCATGCTGGGCCGGCGCACCCGGTTGGATACCCGGAAGGCGGAAACCGAGGTCGAGCCGATCCGGAAGCTGTTCAAGTTCGAGCGGGATCTCGAAAAACAGATCCGGCAGTTGCTGGACCGGCTCAACGACACGAAGCGCGACCTGCGGCTCGACCCCGAGAACATTCAGAAGGTGGTCGAGGTGGCCCTGGAGCTCGCCGGTCAGCCAAGGCTGGTCGAGGCTAAGGTGTCCGGCCTCTGGCCCGACCCCAAGTGGTCGAGGTGCCCGGTGTTCCGGCTGCCGGTCCTGTCCGATGCCTGGGCGCTCTGCGCCGAGGGGCTGGCACACCCCTTCACGGGCGAGGCCCGCCCGTTCGTGTTCGATCACGCCCTGGCCAAGGGTCGCGAAGACGTGGTCCTGGTCCACCTGAACCACAGGCTCGTGCAGATGAGCTTGCGGCTGCTTCGGGCTGAAGTCTGGTCGCAGGAGGGGCAGAAGAAGCGACTGAACAGGGTGACGGCCCGTGTCGTCCCCGACTCGTCCCTGCGGCACCTCGCCGTGGTTGCCCATGCCCGGCTGGTGGTGATCGGCGGCGACAGCCAGCGACTCCATGAGGAGATCATCACAGCCGGCGGCCCGATCCGGGAAGGGCGATTCTCCCGGTTTGGCTCGCTCAAAGAGATGCAAGACGTCCTTGCCTCGGCGACTGATGATGAGCCAGCCGACCTGGTGAAAGAGAAACTCCTTCGGCTCTGGCGGTACATCGCCGAGCCGCTCCAACAAGCCCTGGAAGCCCGCGCCAGCGATCGGGCGGATGGCCTCAAGAAACTGCTCCAGGACCGTGCCAGCAAGGAAGTGTCCGACATCACGGCGATCCTCAACGAGTTGCGACAGGCGATCCAGGGACAACTGGACGACCCGTACTATCGCGAGAACTACCTCCCCGGCTTCGCCCCCGCCGAGCAGGAACAGTTTGAGCGGAACGTCGATGCTCTGAAGCGGCGGCTGGAAGAGATCCCCGGCGAAATCAAGAAAGAAACCGAGGCGATACGGGCACGGTTTGCTAATCCGCAGCCCCGGATGTTTCCGGTGGCGGTGACGTTTCTGCTGCCACGGCACCTGGCGATGGGGGCGCGCTGATGTCGGGTCGAGAACGACTACCTGACGAGGCGCAGGTGGTCCGTTGTGGTCAACCGCCTTTCGACCAGCCCAAACCCCTTCACGAGCGGTGCGACGAGCATGACGGCGTTTATGGTTTCTCGGTACAATCCAGGGAGAACCAGACGCTCGAGGCGTTGGCCGTGTGGTGCCTGAATACCCGAATCGGCGTTACCACCGTAGGCGTGATCCGAGAACGCGGATATGAGGTCGTGGTCACGAGCGGAAGTGGGTTTCACGCGACAGTCATCGTCCCCAGGGACTGGACCCCCGAAGCAGCAAGACAACTCGCCGAGTCGTTCGAGGACCGGGAGAACCCCGTGGCGAAGGCGGAGAGGCACCGATGAATCCCATTTTTGCCGATTTCAACGCGATGACGGAATCGCGTCAAGTACGCCTGACCTGCCAGGGATCACAGGACGATCTCCGCGCCGGGGGGATCCTTCCCGGTGATTGGGTCTGGCTAACCGATGGAGAGATGGAAGTCGGGGCGAGAGTCGAGGCTGACAAGGAGGGCCGAACTTACGGAGTCCCCGCTTGGGATACGCTGGTTTATCTCGATCCAGAGCCGGAGCTATCCTTCCCGAAGGTATGGTCCGAGCTTCGACGTCTTCTAGACCTGGATGGCCGCACTTCGAAAGACGAATCGAGAGTTCTGCAACTTCTGACTTGGTTCCTTGCCCTGGCTCCTGCGGAAGCCAAGGAGGCTATCCCACCCGGATTCACCGAATACCAGCGAGCCGCCGTCCTTCGTGCACTGGGACACTATGAGTTGGCGCTGCAAGAAGCACTGAAAGCGACTGTGAACAATTCAGCCAATGAAAAGTATATCTACCTCTACTTGGAACTTCTCAGGAGGACGGACCTCGATCGAGCACTTCACGAGGCTCGTCGTCTTGTCAACGACCCAAGTACAGGGGCGACCGTCTTGGCAGAATGCGTGAACATCCTTGCAATTCATATCGAACACCTGTCAGAGCAGGAGTTCGATGAAAAGTTTATGATGATGCTAAAATGGATCGAGCGGTTTCAGAATGCCCCGGGCATTGAAAACATCCGTCTCGGTCTGCTTGGTCAAGTGCTTTTCAACAGGGGAATGGCGCTACTCAGGGGGAATCAAATCCAAGCGGCACGTGGTTACTTCGAGAAGATTCTTGAATTGAATCCCAGAGATCAGGTTGCGCAGCAAGCACTGAGCCTGAACCACTACGACGCTAGCGCCAGGCATCTTGCCGAAGTATTCCGTGCCAGGTCGCTGAGTGCTGCGTAATCGTCGGGAAATGATGAATTCCAAATGTCCTCCTCCCGCCACCACACCGAATGGCTCTCCCTGATCGAGGTCTCCGGCCCGTTCCTGTCGGTGCCGGTGCTGGAGCGGGTGTTTCCTCAGGGGCTCGATGCCCACGACCCGGATCACGTCCGGGTGTTGCGGCTGGCGTTTGACGAGTGGGAGGACGATCGGGACAGCGACTCGCCACGACCGGGGATCCATCGCGAGTGGATCCGCTTCGTGCTCAAGGAGACGCTCGGGCTGCCCGGTGAGGTGCTGGCGGAAGGCCAGGACATTCCGCAGACGCTCAAAGCCAGGATCTCGGAGCACGGCGAGACGCTCCGGCCCGATGTGGTCGTTCGCAACCCCGAGGGCGTGCCCGGCGCCGGGAAGCCTCGGTTGCTGGTCCAGGTCTATCCGCCCGAGCAGAACCTCGAAAAGCCGATCTCCGGCCGGCACTGGAAGGCCTCACCAGCCACCCGGATGATGGAGCTGCTGCACGCCACCGACGTGCGGCTCGGGCTCGTCACCAACGGCGAGCACTGGATGCTGGTCGATGCGCCGAGGGGTGAGACGACCGGCTTCGCCTCGTGGTATGCGACCCTCTGGCTGGAGGAGCCGCTCACGCTCCGGGCATTCCGCAGCCTGCTGGGTGTGAGCCGGTTCTTTTCGGCGGCGGACGCCGACACGCTGGAGCAGATGCTCAAGGACAGCGCTTCGCACCAGCAGGAAGTCACGGAGAGGTTGGGCTATCAAGTCCGTGAGGCGGTCGAGGAGATCATCCGGGCGCTCGACCGGATCGACCAGGACGAGAAGCGGCAACTGCTGGCGGGTGTGACCGAGCCCGAACTTTACCGGGCTGCACTCACGGTCATGATGCGGCTCGTGTTCCTCTTCTCGGCCGAGGAGCGGGGCCTGCTGCTCCTGGGCGACCCGCTCTACGACGAGCATTACGCCGTCTCGACCCTCGTCGCGAGGCTCCAGGAGACGGCCGACCAGCAAGGCGAGGAGATCCTGGAACGGCGGCACGATACATGGGTCCGGCTGCTTTCCACCTTCCGGGCCGTCTACGGCGGCGTTGAGCACGAGCGGATGAAGCTGCTCCCTTACGCCGGGAACCTGTTCGACCCCGACCAGTTCCCGTTCCTCGAAGGCCGGAAACCGGGGACGACCTGGAGGGGCGAGGGACAAGGAACGAGTGGCGAGACAGGAGCGGGAACTCGCCCCTCGTCTCACGTCCCTCGCCCCTATGAGGAGGCCACGCCTCTGCTCATCGACAACCGCACGGTGCTCCACCTCCTGCGATCGCTTCAGTATCTCGAACTGCACGGCGAGGCCCGCCGCCTGAGCTTCCGGGCGCTCGACATCGAGCAAATCGGCCACGTCTACGAGGGCTTGCTTGACCACACCGCCAAGCGAGCCACCGAGCTGGTGGTCAGCCTGACCGCTGCCAAGGGAGACGAGCCCGAGGTCGCCCTTTCGGAACTGGAGCGGCTCAAGTCGAAAGGGGAGTCCGACCTTCTCAAATTCCTCAATGAGCAGACCGGACGGGGCGAGAACGCACTGACGAAGGCGGTGGCGACCCCGAAAGAGGGCATCGAGGGAAAGAAGTTGCGGGCCGCCTGCGGCAACGACGATGCTCTCTTCAACCGATTGAGGCCGTTCTCGGGATTGGTCAGGAATGACACGTTCGACCGACCGGTCGTCATCCGCAAGGGCTCCGTCTACGTCACGGCTGGGACCGACCGGCGCTCCAGCGGCACGCACTACACGCCCCGTAGCCTGACCGAGCCGATCGTCCAGTACACGCTGGAGCCGCTGGTGTACATTGGCCCTGCCGAGGGGAAGCCAAAGGAGGAATGGGTTCTTCGCCCGGCCAAAGACCTGCTCGACCTGAAGATCTGCGACATGGCGTGCGGCTCGGGGGCCTTTCTGGTCCAGGTGTGCCGTTATCTGGCCGAACGGCTGTTGGAGGCTTGGGAGGACGCTGAAAAGCGGCACCCTGGCGTGCCTGGCATCACGCCCGAGGGAGCGGCCTCGACGGGGGCGGCGAACGAGCACCTGATCCCCAAGGAAACCGACGAGCGGCTGGCCTACGCCCGCCGCATCGTGGCTCAGCGGTGCCTTTACGGAGTGGACAAGAACCCGCTGGCGGTGGAGATGGCCAAATTGTCGCTCTGGCTGCTGACGCTGGCCAAGGACAAGCCCTTCACGTTCCTTGATCACGCCATCCGGTGCGGCGACTCGCTGGTCGGTATCAGCAGCGAGACGCAGTTGAAGACGTTCTCTCTGGACGGCCAGGGTATCGGAATCACGCTGTCGAACTTCCTCGACATGATCCCCAAGATCCTGGATGCCACCCGGCTCCTTCGGATTCGGCTGGAGAAGATCGCCGACGACACGGTCGGCAACATCGAGGAGAAACAGCGGCTCTTCGACAATATCCGGTTCCAGACAAAGCGATTGAACTACGCTGCCGACCGCCTGCTGGCGGCAAGCTGGCAACCGACGAAACCGACTGAGCGAGTCGGTTTGCTGAGGAAGGGGCTCCAGGAGGTGGACGACCGGATTCGGGATGTGGACCCGGACAAGTTGGAGGCCGAAGGACGAGCCCATCGGGAGGAGGTGGGGTGTCCCCAGCCGCTCCACTGGCCGTTGGAGTTTCCCGAGGTCTTCATTGATCGGCAAGGATTTGATGCGTTTATTGGAAATCCTCCCTTCATGGCCGGTAGACTAATCTCCTCGAATCTTGGCAATCCCTACCTTAGTTGGCTGAGGGGGCTGGCAAGGCAGAGCGTAGGCCAAACCGATCTCTGCGCCTACTTTTTTCGTCGAGCGTTCTCACTCATTCGACTCCCAGGCTTCTTCGGGCTTGTGGCCACCAACACAATCTCAGAAGGAGATACTCGATCGACTGGAATAATGGCCATTTTGCATGCCGGTGGGACAATTTACCGTGCTATCTCTACTACAACTTGGCCCGGCAGCGCCGCAGTCTTGATCAGCCACGTTCATATTACGAATGCGATTTGGCGGTCAAGATCGACCCTGGACAACGAGGAGGTCGGCTGTATTGACGAAAGACTTGAACCAACAGACTCGAAACAGAGTGCCCCCAAGCCTCTTGCTGGCACCCAAGAGCTGAGCTTTAAAGGCATCGATCTCGGCGGTATTGGGTTCACAATGGAGATATCTACAGCAAATGCGCTGCTTAGAGATGATCCTAATTCTGCGAGGGTAATTAAGCCCTACATAAACGGCGTTACGCTCATGTCATCGCCCGATTTATCTCCTGCAAAGATGGTCGCAGACTTCTCTGGTATGTCCTTGGAGCAAGCAAGGAATTTCAGAGGAGCTTTCAACCATGTTCTTCAAACGGTCAAGCCATACCGAGATTTGGTAACGGTTAAAGCAGTACGAGAAAGGTGGTGGGTTTTCGCCCGTGAGCGACCTGCATTGCGGTCGGCGATCTCTGACCTCTCGAGACTTCTTGTGAAATCTCAATCCAGCGATACGTGGGCTTTCGCATTTATCGATTCTATCATCCTTCCTGACCAGACTATCGTTGCTTTTCCACTCGACGACTACGGCTATTTTGCGGTCATGCAATCAACTATTCATTTTTATTGGGCAGCCACATATGGGGGATCACTGAAAGACGACATGCGGTATACCCCCTCGGACTGCTTTGAGAACTTCCCTCTTCCAAGTTCCGTTTCTCACACAGCGGAGATCGGCAACGTCTACTACAACAACAGGCATGACCTGATGGTTGCCAGACAGGAAGGATTAACCAAGACCTACAACCGTTTCCACGACCCCAGCGAATCCGCCGCCGACATCCAGAAGCTCCGTGACCTCCACGTCGAGATGGACAAAGCCGTCGCTGCCGCCTACGGCTGGTCCGACCTCGTCCTCGGCCACGGCTTCCACGAGACCAAGCAGGGCATCCGGTTCACGATCAGCGAGTCGGCCCGCAGGGAAGTCCTCTCCCGTCTCTTGAAGCTCAACCACGAACGCTACGCGGAGGAAGTCAAGCAGGGCCTCCACGACAAGAAGGGCAAGGCCAAACCCGCATCGACTGGCCGGGGTCGAAAGTCCAACGCGTCCCCGAGCACTCCGAGCCTCAAGTTCGGCGACGATGAAGACGACCCCGACCCAGCGGAGGAGATAGACGAAGACCCAACGCCCACCCGAAAAGGCACCTCGCCCAAAGCAGCCCGAGCCGACCGCCAAGTTCAGCCGACCCCGACTCCCGAGTCGTCTGCCCGCCCGACGCCCATCGACGAGATCGACACCGACGACATCATGGCTGCGTTCCGCCAAGCCGCTCGTGGCAAGGCCTGGCTCGATCGGGACGAGCTTCTCAAGGAAGCCTCTCTCCTTCTCGGCTTCCAGCGGCTCGGCCCCAGGATCGACGAAGCCCTCCGTGGCCACCTCCGAGCTTCCATCCGTCGCCGGATCATCGAGACCGACGGCCCCACGCTCGTCCGTGCCGGGGCCGTCAGCATGGCCGACTACGAGCCCGACGAACTCATCGAAATCTTCCGCTCCGTCATGCGGAAAGGCGCGACCTACGACCGTGAAGAAATCATCCCCGCCCTCGCCCGCCACATCGGGTTTGTCCGTCTTACCGACGGTATCCGTGAGCCCATCCGCAAAGCCATCACCCGAGCGATTCAGCAAGGGATCTTGGGATATGAGGGAGATGTGATCTGGAGGGAACAGTGACAGAAGAGCAGCTTCTCACCGCCCTCAAGATGGGTGAAGAAAAGGACTGGGAATTCAAGTCGGCCAAGGGAGGGATCCCGGGCAGTCTTTGGGAGACCTATGGTGCCCTGGCGAACTCCGACGGCGGCTGCATTGTCCTGGGGGTTGAGAAAGACTGCACCGTGAGTGGTTTGAGCGATGTGCCGAAGATCAAGAAGAATTTCTGGGATCTGGTCAATAACAAGGGGAAAATCAGTCTCAACCTGCTGAGCGATGAGAACGTCAAAGAGATCGTCGTGGAAGACAAAAGTGTATTGGTCATCAAGGTCCCGAGAGCCAACCGGCGCCAGCGGCCTGTGTACACCGGCCAGAACCCGATCACGGGAACGTACCGAAGAAACTACGAAGGCGACTATCACTGCTCGGCCGATGAAGTGGGCCGCATGCTCGCCGATCAGGCCGAAGAACCCGCCGATTCACACATACTGGATCATTTCTCCCTCGGAGATCTGGATAAAGCGAGCGTGAAACAGTACCGCCAGCGCTTCGCCGCCCGCTCTCCTGATCATCCTTGGCTTGTCAAAGACACGAAGGCGTTCATGGAGAAACTAGGCGGCTGGCGGAGAGATCGACTCACTGGGGAAGAAGGTCTCACGGTTGCGGGACTGCTCATGTTTGGCAACGACGAGGCTATCCATGACCCAGCGGCGATCCCGGAGTTCAACATCGATTTTCGGGAGAAGCTTTCGGACGAACCAACCGTTCGCTGGACAGATCGATTGACGATTGACGGACGCTGGACGGCCAACCTCTTTCAGTTTTACCAGCGTGTAATCCAGCGGCTCACAGCCGATCTCAAGATCCCGTTCCGACTCGAACCCAATCTCTTTCGCAAGGACGACACGATCGTTCACGAAGCGATTCGTGAGGCGTTGGTCAATGCCCTGATCCACGCCGATTATCGAGGTCAGGGAGGCATTGTCATCGAGAAGTACCGAGATCGGTTCGAGCTATCGAATCCGGGCTCGCTTCTGCTATCACTCGACCAGATCCTGACGGGCGGCATCAGCGAATGCCGGAACAAGTCGTTACAGACGATGTTCCTGATGATCGGAGGGGGTGAGAAAGCGGGATCGGGCATCGACAAGATCCGGCAAGGCTGGAAGTCTCAGCACTGGCGATCCCCCATGATCCAACAGACAATGCAGCCGGATCGGGTCAAACTGACTTTACCCATGATCAGCCTGCTTCCTCCCGAATCGCTGCAACGGCTGCGCTCCCATTTTGGAGTTCGTTTCGATCGTCTCAAGGGACTTGAGCTTCAGGCCCTCGTCTCTGCGGATCTCGAAGGAGGGGTGACGAACCAGCGACTTCGGGAGATGTCGGACGTTCACCCTGCTGACGTCACCAAGGTTCTCCAAGGACTGGTCGCACGGGGCTTTCTCCAGACGGAAGGCCACAAGAGGTGGACGACCTATCGGCTCCCTCCCCGAACTGAACAAGAGGGCATTGGCTCATCACATAAGCCCGAGGACTCCTCACATAAGCGGGACTCCTCACACAAGAGCCCAATCGACTCCTCACACAGGCTCGAAGAACTGCCACCCGAAGAGTTTGCACGATTGAAGGCCATTGCTGCCCCGGCATTTGAGGGCAGGCGACTCCAGCCAGATGTCACTCGCCAAATGATTCTCCAACTCTGCGAAGGTCGCTTCTTGACGGCAAACGATCTGTCTGAGTTGATGAGCCGGAACCCCAGCAGCCTGCGGAGCAGGTTCCTCAGCCCGATGGTTGAAGAAGGACTTCTTGTGCGCAAGTATCCCGAGGAGCCGAATCGACCCGATCAAGCTTATACCAGGAAATCATGAGCCCCACGATGACAAGCCTGCTTCAAAGCATCCCGTCACCGACAAAGATCCGGGAAGAACTCGAACGGATGGTATTGAAAGACCTGCTCGGCCCGGTCGCAGGTCCGGAGGAGGAGATCGACGAGCCAAGCGTTCGAGACCGCTACCTCGTCGGGATGCTTGCTCCAAAGCGGCAGGAGCTCTCCCCCGAGGAGTTCGATGACCTTCCTACCGGAGGCAGTGGGACGAGCGAAGACGGCCCGACCGAGGCCACGTCCCCAGCCGCCAAGACCATGTTCCCCTCGTCTTTTGGCATGACCTTTTGCCTCGGGCTTGAGGCCAAGGCCCTTCAGATCACAGCTCGGTGGGGACACTATCACCGGGACCGGAGCGAAACCCTCACGACAAAAAGCGGTGACAAGAAACTGGTCTGGAAGCGGGTCCAACGAGAGGCAGTTTCGGAATCGATCTCGCTCAAGGTCGGGAGACTGAACTGGACGCCCGACGCCGAGTTCCCGGAAGTCCAGGTTCAAGGGCTGGTCCGGAAACGGAACAAGTTCTGGAGCGTCACGCTGTTCCTCGTCAACGGCCAGCAGGAGCCGAAGAAGCTGCGAGACACTGCATGGTTGTTCCAACCCGAATTGGTCGTCGAGTCGCCCGACCACAAGCCGATCTTTCATAGCCACACGCATCAGAAAGCTCCCGGCAAGAGCGATCCGGTCACGTTCGCCGAGGAACAGGAGATGGCGATGCTCTATCGCCATCAGGTCGAGTTCGGGGTCGGGCACGGGGTGAGTCTGCACGCCGACTGCCACGAGGGCGTCCGCGACAAGGCACATCGGCTGGCCACCCAGGTCGTCCCGGCTTACGAGGTACCGCGGATCACCCCGCCCACAATTAGCGATTGGCCGAAGCTGGCTGGTGTCGTACTGGACATGAAGGAGCTGGGCGAGACTCCGACCCCGGCGCTGGAAGCCAAGCTCCGGCCTCTGCTGACGGCTTATGACTCGTGGATCGAGGATCGCAAGGCGGACCTTCAGACTTCCGACATGGCTCTCTACCAGTCTCCGGGCCAGTCGGTTTTGGAACGATGCCGTGAGACGCTGGGTCGCATCGAAGAAGGGATCAAGCTGCTCCTGGAGGATGAAAAGGCGGCTGAGGCTTTCCGGTTTGCAAATCTGGCGATGTGGCAGCAGCGCATTCAATACGATCGTGGCGCTCAAGAGACGCCGGGACGAACCGGTCGATGAGCGGGCCATCGATGTCCCCCAGAATCGCTCGTGGTACCCGTTCCAGCTTGCCTTCCTGCTTTTGAACCTACCGGGGATCACCAGGTTCGACCACAAGGATCGGTCGGACAAGGCGGAGGCGATCGCCGACCTGCTCTGGTTTCCCACGGGCGGCGGCAAGACCGAGGCATATCTGGGACTGTCCGCCTACACGATGGGGTTGCGGCGGCGGCAAGGGATGGTCGAGAACCGCGCGGGCGAGTTCGGTGTGGCTGTCCTCATGCGGTACACGCTACGGCTCCTGACCATCCAGCAATTCCAGCGGGCCACGGCCCTCATCTGTGCCTGCGAGGTCATCCGGCGCGACGACGAGAAGACGTGGGGCAAGGAGCCCTTCCGGATCGGCCTGTGGGTGGGCCTGAAAACGACTCCGAACACGACGGAAGCCGCCGCCGAGGCCCTCCAGCAATTGCTGGGTGGAGGCCCGTAAAAAGGCCGGGGCAGCGGGTCGCCGGCTCAACTCACGAACTGCCCATGGTGCGGCGCGAAGATCGTGCCCGGTCGCGACATCAAGGTCGAGGTCTACAAGAAGGGTCGATGTCGGACGGTCATCTACTGCGGCGACGTGCTTGGCCGCTGTCCCTTCGCAGCAAAGAACTCACCGCTGGAGGGCATCCCGGCCCTCGTGGTGGACGAGGAGATTTACCGGCGACTGCCGACGCTGCTGATCGCCACGGTGGACAAATTCGCCCAGATGCCCTGGAACGGGCTAGTCCAGATGCTCTTCGGTCAGATCGATGGCTACTGCCCCCGCCACGGGTTCCGCTCCCCCGAGATCGAGGATGCCGACACCCATCCCAAGAAAGACAAGTATCCCCCGGCGAGAACTATTGAGCATCCGCTGTTGCGGCCCCCCGACCTGATCATTCAGGACGAGCTTCACCTGATCTCCGGGCCGCTGGGCACGCTCGTCGGGCTATATGAGACCGCCGTGGATGCACTTTGTTCTTGGAACGTGAAAGGCAAGGTCGTCCGTCCCAAGGTCATCGCCTCCACGGCGACGATTCGCAAGGCGGGTGATCAGGTCCATGCCACGTTCCTGCGGACGGTGAATGTGTTCCCGCCTAACGGGATTGATGTGAAGGACAACTTTTTTGCCCTCCAGCGGAGCCCAAGCGAGGAGTTGCCGGGGCGCCGATACATCGGCATCTGTGCTCCCGGTCGCAGACTCAAGGTCGCCCTGATTCGCGTTTACGTGGCGCTCCTGTCCGCAGCCCAGGTGCTCTATGAGAAGAAGGGCTACGGCAAGGATGTGGACCCGTGGATGACGCTGATTGGCTACTTCAACTCCATGAGGGAGCTGGGCGGAATGAGGCGGCTGGTCGATGACGACGTGCGGACCCGCCTTCGTGAGATGGAACAGCGGGGCCTTACTCGTCGGTTCATCTCGTCGGTCGATGAACTTACCTCCCGAAAGAACTCGACGGACATCCCCGATGTGCTTGACCATCTGGAGGTTTCGTTCGATCCCCAGGCGGCAGTCAAACGCAAGGAGCTGGCGAAGCGTGGGCATTTCAAGGACTTGCCGAAGCGACCTCTCGACGTGCTCCTGGCGACGAACATGGTTTCCGTTGGAGTTGACGTGCAGAGACTCGGCTTGATGGTCCTGGGAGGGCAGCCCAAGACGACGGCGGAATACATTCAGGCGACCAGCCGGGTCGGGCGTAAGTATCCGGGGCTGGTCTTCACGGTGTACAACTGGACCCGGCCCCGTGACCTTTCTCACTATGAGCGGTTCGAGCATTATCACGCCACTTTCTACAACCACGTGGAAGCCCTGTCCGTCACTCCCTTCGCGTCGGGAGCACTCAGCCGAGGTCTGACGGCACTTCTGGTCTCTTGCGTGCGGCTGAGAGGCATCGACTTCAACGCCAATAAGAAGGCGAGCAAGATCGACCGGAACCATGATTTCGTCAAGTCGGCCATCAAGACGATCCTGCGGCGA
This sequence comes from Isosphaeraceae bacterium, assembly GCA_049516015.1. Lineage (GTDB taxonomy): Bacteria > Planctomycetota > Planctomycetia > Isosphaerales > Isosphaeraceae > Aquisphaera. The sequence continues at coordinate 15,466 of JBEKTN010000003.1, forward strand.
GCCGAGGAGGTGGGCAACAGCACCGGGGACAAGTCGTTCATCCCCACTTTGGAGTCCGAGTTGAACGACCGGCTCGATCAGTGGCTCAACGACGCCCAGAACACGGCGGGTGGTCGGGTACTTGGCTACGACGATGAGCGGGATGGCATCACGGCCGGTCTTCTGAAGCGGCCGGGTCTGGAAGAGTGGGACGACTTTACCTGTCTGAACTCGCTCCGTGATGTCGAGCCGAATGTCGGCTTGATCCTCCACGATGGAGGCCTCGACGCCGATCCCAACTTCGTCCCGGCGGTCAGCGAGGATGAAGAAACCGACGACGGGGAAGAGCAATCATGAGCACCTCGACCTCCGACCGTCGCAAGATCGGTGAGATCCGCCCCAGCCAGTTGCTTTACAACTATGGGGTTGGCTCGATCGTCGAATTGCCCAGCCTCTCGGTGATGGTCATGGGGCTCGAAGACTGGCCCATCGAGCAGGGCGTGACCGAGATCGGCGAGCCTCGTTTGTTGAGGGCCGTCCAGTCTGAGCTGGGTCCGCAAGTGGCGAAGCTGCTGACCCCTCCAGTCACAAGCGAGTCCACCGGGATCGCCTCCAGCCCGTTCGATGAGACGGCGAACATCGGTGTGCCGGTGGCCCCGTTCCCCCGCTGGCACGTCTGTCCCCAATGCCGTCTCCTGGCGCCACTCCAATCAGGACTCTTCGAGTTGAAGCTCGATCTTTATCGGCGAGACCGCAGCCGATACGTACACCGGATTTGTCCGAGGCAGAGCAAGGCTCCGACCGTCGTGCCTGCCCGTTTCCTCGTGGCGTGCCAGCACGGCCACCTGGATGATTTCCCTTGGGTCGAGTTCGTCCACCGAGGAAAGAGCGATTGCCGCTACGAGCTTCACCTTCGTGAATTCGGGGCTTCGGGTGAAGTCGCCGACATCCAGGTTGAGTGCGTGAAATGTGAGAGTAAACGCCGCCTCTCGGATGCCTTCAGCGACGAAGGGAAAGACGAGCTGAGCAAGTGCCGGGGTCGCTGGCCCCATCTGCGAAAACATGACGAAGAGAAGTGCGATGGCACCCAGCGCGCCATCCTGCTGGGAGCATCGAATAGCTGGTTCCCAATCACGCTGTCGGTGCTTTCCATTCCCAGTACGACCGATAAGCTCGGTCAGTTGGTCGAGTTGAATTGGACCGACCTTGAGGAGTGCGAATCGGCTCGTGAAGTGAAGCTCAGACGGAAGCTATTCAAGGGACTCTACGCTTACTCCGACGATCAGATCTGGGAGGCTGTGGGCAAGAAGAAGGAATGCAGCGGCAACGATGACTCAGAATCCTCAGACTTGAGGGAGCCGGAGTGGGAGGTCTTCTCCAGCCCCGATCCGAACCTCAACAGCCGCAACTTCAAGCTCCGAGTCGTCGAGCCTCCCAGAGCGTACCGCACGGTGTTCGCCAAGGTGGTCCTTGCTGAGCGGCTGCGGGAAGTCCGTGCCTTGATCGGCTTCACCCGGATCGAGTCACCGGGCGATTACACCGAACTTGGAGACTTCCCCAGGGAGCAGCGAGTCCCACTCACTCGAACGGCGCCGAAATGGGTGCCGACCGCGGATGTGCGGGGAGAGGGTGTGTTTCTCCAGTTCTCGGAGGACGCGATCGAGTCGTGGGTGAAGAAGACCAGGGAACGGGAAGCGGAGTTTCTGGAAGCTCACAAGCGGTGGCGTAAGAACCGTGGCCACAAGTACCCGGAAGACGGGTTTCCAACGATGCGGTATGTCCTGCTGCATTCGCTGGCCCATGCCCTGATCCGCCAGTTCGCCGTCGAATGCGGCTACACCACGGCGAGCATTCGAGAGCGCATCTATTCCCGGCCACCGGGGACAGATGTCGAACCGATGGCGGGAATCCTGCTCTACACTGCCGCCCCGGACAGCGAGGGCACTCTCGGTGGCCTGGTCGCCTTGGGGCAGCCGAAGACGTTGGCCCGGCATCTCGATCAAGCCCTTGAGTCGATGCGGCTCTGCGCTTCCGATCCTCTTTGCGCCGAGCACCATCCGCTCAAGGATGGGCTGACGATGCACGGCGCGGCCTGTCACGCCTGCCTGTTCCTGCCGGAGACCTCATGCGAGCGGGGTAACAAGTACCTCGACCGTTCGGTGTTGGTCTCCACGGTAGAGACCGATGAGTTGGCTTTCTTCTCGAACTTCGTCGAGGATGTGCCCGAGACCATCATCATCGCCGAGACCGATGAGACGATGACTCCGGCCAGGCCGGTCGAGACGAAGTTGAGCGAGACCGATGAACTCGTGGATCTTTGCGATGAGCGATGTCAGGAGTTTGTACGTTCGTGGACGAAACAGGGCCTTCCTCAGCCCGAGGTTGGCTACGAACTCCTTGACGAAAAGGGACGTGTCTGTGCCCAAGCAGAGTTGGCGTGGCCCAATCGAAAGATTGTTGCGGTACTTCCCGAGGGAATCGATGTGAGCGAGGAGTTCAAGAAGCGGGGCTGGATGGTGTTCGATGCGACGGAGTTGGCCAAAGTCGAAGGCCAACTCAAAGCGTCGTTGGGGGTCTGATCCATGTCTGCTCGTGGTTACGGACTGGGGAACTCCAAGCCCATTCCTGCTTCGAAAGTGACGGAGACCAAGAGATGGAGGGATTCCACCTGATCGCTGAGGAAGCAGCCCGGCTGGCGAACGGGCTTCCAGCCTCCGTGGTCGAGACGGTGGCCGCCCGACTTGGAAGGAGCGACTGCTCAGAGTGGGCCAGCTTGAGAGGACAGATTGCCCTTGCGATCCCCACGCCCGATTATCGGGGAGCGGTCATTTCCCTCCTGGACCGATGGCGTTCAAAGGCCCCGGAGGTTCCTCCTCAAGCGGTCGCAGCAGTCCTTGTAACGGCCTCTTACATTGCGAGAAAAAACCGGGAAGAACAAGCGGTCGAAGTGGTTTGGACTGGCCCGGTCCAGAGTGTCATCCCGCTGAGAAGAACCGAACAAGCGATCCTTCAAGTCCTGAACTCCACTCAGAGTCGCATCCTTCTCGCGAGCTATGCCGTTTATTCAATCCCGAATATCCAAGACGCAGTCGTCCGAGCAGCCAAACGGGGAGTGGCGATCACGGTCATTGTCGAAACTCCGAACAGGCTCGATGTGCAGAACGAATACTCGAACCTCAAAGCCTTGGGTGAGGACGTTGCGAAGTGCTCAGCCGTCTACTATTGGCCGAAAGAGCATCGGAAGGCTGATGCCACAGGTAAGCTCGGCATCCTCCACGTCAAGTGCGTGGTCGGGGATGGAAACCAGCTATTCTTGTCCAGTGCGAACCTGACGAAGTATGCCTTTAGCCTGAACATGGAACTCGGAGTGTTGATCGATGGAGGAAGGGGACCTCGCCAGATCGAAGTCGTTTTTGAGTCGCTTATCGCGGACGGAACATTGAGCAGAGTCCAGACCGGCGATGTTTGACAACAAACACCGAAACAATCAAGGGACCCGCAATGCGGACATTGGTGATTCTTTTGTAAGTTTAGGAGCTATGGGTAACATTATTCCGTCGTCTCGTACCACTCGCTTCTCTCTGGACCGAGACGCTCACTTCGGCGCGGGGCCGTATCAGTCGTGATCAGGCCTTGGCGGTCGGCCCCGCGTTGGTGCCGGTTTGCCCTTCACGATTTGGGGCAACCTGGCTAGGATCCGCAGGTTCTCTATGATTCCTCGCGATGCCGAAAGAATCGGATCGGGGGACGGAGCCGCCTGCTTCGAGAATCCTGTAGGAGGCGGCTCGGTCCGGCGCGTCTTTGCTCCTGTCCGCGGAGCAAGTTGGCCGAGTACAGGGAGGTTTCGAGCCGATGCGTGTCAATCACAGATGGATCGCGCTCGTGATTTCGGCCGGGCTCTTGGTGGCGCTGGGGGCTCACCCGAAGGGCGGCGAAGAGGAGCCGAAAGAGCCTCCCGCGAGCCTTCACGACAGCTTCGAGACTCCCCAGGTCGCCTGGGAGCGAGAGCATACCGATACGACGATCAACCTGATTGCCCAGGACAGGTCGGTTCGCGCCGCTCATGACGGCAATCTCTCCGAGCATTTTCAGTTCGATGCCGATACCGGCAGCCAGTTCTTCGTCAGCTACGCGCTGCCCAAGATCCCGGTCACCGACAAGCTTCAAGCGGTGCTCCATGTCCGGGCCAGTCGCGCCGGAGTTCAGCTTTTCGGGCGCGTCGTGCTGCCGGCCGATATCGACTCCGAGACCCGGGCCCCGTCGTTTGTCCTGATCCAGGGGACAATCTACGACCGGGTCGATCGCTGGCAGCGGCTGGAGCTGACCGACATGCTGCCGTCGATTGAGCGTCAAGCTCGGGTGCTCCGCGCCTCGTCGCGGCGCCCGGTGAGCCTCAAGGGAGCGTATCTGGAACGCCTGGTGGTGAACTTGATGGGCGGTTCCGGGGCCTCGGAGGTCTTCCTCGACGACCTCTCGGTCGCTCCCGTCCCCGGCGAGCTGCTGAAATCCTGGACCACGCCCAAGGCGCGGAAGAGTCCACCGGACAAATCGGTCGCGGGGTCACGGCCCAGCGCCGGCAAGACGGTCATCGACCCGATTGTCCGCCTGGATCGCAATCGCCTGCGCAGGCGGGGAGAAGATCGCAAGTATCACGATTGGCTGCCGACTGCGATCGACGCGCCGGGCGCGGATGTCACCGAGCTGAGGAGATATGGGTTCGATCTCCTGGTGGACGACCGCAAGTCCGATCCGGAGCGGATCAAGACGGCAATCGACAAGGGCTTTCTGCTGATGCCGCGGCTGTCGGCAATCTCATCCAAGACCGATCCCAACGAATTGCTCGCGGAGGTTGGGACCTACCCTCATAAGGATGTCGTTGCCTTCTGGCAGATCGGCGAGGGCCTGGGCCGGAAGCGAGAAATGAAGTCCCGCGACGAGGAGCTTGCCAGGGCACGAAAAGTGGTCACGGCGATGCGCCAGCTCCCCGCGGAGTTCTCGCGGATCACGACCGGTCTGGTGGACGGCGATTTGCCGCTCTTCTCCAGGGCGCCGGGCAACCTCGATACGATCGGCATCCAGCCGCCACTCTGGGCTTCGTGCCAGGATCTTCTGGAAGGCCTGGACTTTCTCAAGCAGCGCAGGCAGTTGGCGGCCCGATCCAACCTGGGCGGGTTGTTCTGGGCCTGGATCCCCGCCACGGCCCCCGCGATCGTCCGGACCAATATCTGGGGCGACGACGTACCGCCGTCCTGGGGTGTTCCCCAGGTTGGTCCCGAACAGCTTCGCCTGATGACCTACATGGCGCTGTCGACAGGGTACCGGGGTCTCGGGTACCTCGGTGACGCGGATCTGACTCGTCCTGCCGGCCGAGCCTTGTTGATCGAACTGGCGTTCCTCAACGAGGAGATCGACCTGTGCGAGTCGATCCTGGCTCGCAGTGCTGATCCGATACCGGTTTACAACGTCTTCGACCCCGACCCTCCGGACCTGCCCCCGCCGGGTTCGCCAGCGGGGACGCGGGTGAAGCTACAGAAGGAGTTCGCACCCAAACCAGGACTGCTCGCTGCGGCGATCGCCGCCGAGCGCAAGGGTGCACTTCTGCTGCTGGCCGAATATGACGCCAATGCTCAGTTTCAACCTCCGCAAATGGCCGCCCGTAACCTGGTGATCCGGCCGAACATGCCGGAAAGCGCACAGGCGTTCGAGATCAGCCCCGGCGAGGTCAAGCTGCTACCACGCGAACGGGCCCCCGGTGGAACCCAGATCATCCTCGACGAATTCTCCACCACGGCGATGATTCTCTGCACGACCGACCTGGGACTCAAGGAGCGCGTCGAGGCCGCCCTTGCCCGGGTTCGCCCCCTGGCGGTGCAACTGGCCATCGAACAGGCCGAGCTGAGGCTTCAGGAGGTTGCCGAGATCAACGGCCGACTGAACGCCGACGGCCAGCACCTGATCACCGCGGACGAGCTGAAGCGACGGGCCGACGCGGGAATCGTGGCCAAGCCCACCGACGAGCGCGGCCTGCTGGCCAAGGCCGAGGCGTCAATCAAGTCTGCCCGGGAAGCCCAGGAACGCGAGGACTTCGCGCTGGCCTGGGCCGAAGCCCGGCGCGCCAGCCGGCCGCTGCGAACCCTCATGCACGGTCACTGGGTCAAAGCGTTTGGCACGCTTTCCGGTGCTGCGGGGAGTTCTTTTTCCAAGCCCGCCGACCGGTCGGCACAATCCAAGCCTGCCGATAAGTCGGCACAACCGATACCGATCCTCATCAAGCCGGTTTGCTGCGCTCCCTGTGTCGCGTTCAACACGTTGCCGGAGCTTTACTTCTGGGTTGACTGGATCAAAGGCAAACCGGGCTACAAGTTCGGTGCCAACCGCATCCCCAGCGGCAGCTTCGACGACCCCAAGGCCATGACCGAGGCTGGCTGGGTCAACGTGGATCACGAGTTCGATGGGATCACCGCCAAGATGTCCACGGTGCCCCGGGAGGGTAAGCGGGGGGACCGCATGATCCGCATGAACGTCGAGCCCAAGAACAAGGAAGACCTCGACAACAATCTGCCGTTCTTCGACTTTCCCGTCGCGGCGATCCGCTCTCCGGCCATCAAGGTTGACGCCAAGAACCTGATCCGCATCTCGGTCCAGGTCAAGCGGTCGATCGCCAGCGCGCCGGGCATGGGCGGCATCATCGTCCGCGACTCGCTGGGTGGCGAGCAGCTCCAGTATCGCACTTCCGACCCGATCCCGAGCTTCTCCCGGGTCGTCATCTACCGCAAGGCCCCAACGGACTGCAGCTTCACCGTGACCCTTGGCCTGGCCGGCTACGGCGAAGCCTTCTTCGACGACTTTCGTGTCGAGCTCGTCGAGGCCGATGAAGCCCCAGGCGGTTCTGACATCGCCCAGTCGCCTGCAAACCGGTCGGCTCGTCAACCTCCCTCCTCTCCCGATCCCTCGCTCCCGTCCACGGCAACCAGCCCGTCCGGTCCCAGTACCCGTCGGCGGTAGCTCCCGGTCCCGTACGCGGCCGCGCTGACCGATCGAGCACAGGGCCCGAGTCTGCCTTCAGAACCTTGGGGGCATCGGCCAGGGAAGCGCTGGACCGTGTCGGTCCCACCGATCAATCAAAGGGCATCCGCCGACGCAACCGCCAGTAGCTTCTGCTCCTCCGACTGCGGCACCTGGACCACGACGAAGCGGGTCGCCGGATAGAGATAGTCTTCCCCCGAGTCGTCGATAATCCGCACGAGGCCCTCACCGGCCGCCGCCTCGTCGGTCAACACCCGATAGAGCATCCCTGTTGATAGGTCGTCACAGCCGTCGTTGGCGACGCAGACGGCGAATACCGGTCTGACTTGTAGGTCTGCCATCGATTTAATCCAGGAGCCTCTTGATTTTCATTTTCCGCTTGCCGACGCCATGAGCCTCGTACCAGTGGAGCTCGGCCCGGCGGACGCTGCCACTGGCCAGCCTGACCGTGCCAATGCCTTTGAGCTTCCGCCAGCGCCGTCCCCCGTAACGGGCCTTCAAATCGGCACTCTCGCGGACCGAGAGATTGACCGCGATGATCTCGACGACAGACAACTCCCCAAGGATCTCAAAATCCATAACCTGAGACTACACCACTCCTGCACACATCGCAACCGAGGAGGAATCACAGAATGGGTGTCATGCAGCAATACTCATGGTCGGCCCCCCGCACTCCTTGACCCCGCGCTCCTCGCTGGCCGAGCGATGATGTCGTGGTCTGGGGCAGCCCTTCTTTGGTATCATCATCCTGTTCAGGTCAGGGTGCGCGATCGAAACTCGTCGCGGGCGGCTTCGTGATGGATCACGGAACAGGTTAACCTCGCATGGACTGCACAATCGAGCAAGATCAGGAGGGCAAGGATATGGTCAAAAGGCATGGGGCCGGGAAACAAAAGAAACTGGCGAAGCAAAAGGCGAGGCGCTCGGAGAAGCGTTCCAGGCTGCTGCAACGCGACTCGAAAGACCCCACCGTCCGACTTCGGCATGCGGAAAAATGGCCGATCGTCCACGCCCTCGTCGGGGCGAAGCTCTGGGAGGACGGGATCGGCTACCTGGCGATCGCACGGCAAGAGGCTGAAGGGCGGCTCGTCTTTGGGGTTTATCTGGTGGATGTTTACTGCCTCGGGGTGAAGAATGCCTTCTGGAGCGCCGGCGCGCCCGGGGATTTCAAGGAACTGATCCAGAGGATGGAGAAAACCCAGACGATGATCCCGATCTCTCCAGCCTGTCTGGTGAAGATCCTCGAAGGCGCGGTCGAGTACGCTCAGTCCTTCGGCTTCCCACCTCACCCCGACTACCGGCATGCCGCGATGCTGCTCGAGGGGATCGATCCGAAGGCTTGCACTCACGAATTCACATTCGGCCGCGAGGGCTTGCCTTTCTACATCCAAGGACCCAACGAGTCGCCCGCACAGGCCAGCGCCATCATGCAACGAATCCAGGAGGCGGGAGGACACTTCATGATTGAAGCACGCGGCGCCGGTTCGGACGAGTTTGCTGACTTCGACGGTGGGGACGACGAGTTCGACTTGATCGAAGAGGAAGATTTTCCTGACGAATCGCCTTGAGCAGGCAACGATTCGCATCAGCCCGAGAAAACGAAGTCGGTTTCCACGAATTCTTCACAAGTGGAGTCGCTACCTTGGGCCCTTGGGCCCAAAGTCCGGCAAGTCGTTGACAGACCGTGCTCAAGATGATGCACTGCACAAGTTTGTCGATGCCGAACCGCCGGGTGGGGCGCTCCCATGTTAAGATTCACCGAAGGCTTCGGGTCGCGGGATCCTTCAGGTTCCTGTGCCGATTCGGCGAAGGCGGGGGAAGCTAGAGCAGGAGAGAGTTGAGCAGTGGATCAGTTGACTGGTTCCTAAGCCAATTCGGTGGCAGGCGGGGGTAGGGTTTAGGGTAGAAAACCGGCATGCCGGGCGGAACTTTTCGTAAGTCCCCAACATCAAAGACTGTGACGCTGCAAGAATCGGGTTTACACCGGGACCGAAAGAAGCAGATTCTTGCATCACTGCATGGTTGTCCTTGGTCCTTGGTCCGTTGTTGCGTCGTGCCAAGCCCTGCCTCTAATCCCCGGTTGATATCAGCCTTTGCCGTCGTCGTCCCGCCTGTTTCCCAGGCAAAGCCACAACGGACCAAGGACCAAGGACCAAGGACCAAGGACCAAGGACAACTGACAATTGCCCGATAGGAGTTAAACCGTATGCCGAAGATCCAGGCCGTCTGGGCGATCGACATCGGCCAGGCCGCACTCAAAGCCCTCAAGCTGGTGCCCGGACCGAATCCGGACGAGGTTGTGGCCGAGGCCTTCGACTTCATCGAATACCCGAAGATCCTGAGCCAGCCCGACGCCGATCCCGAAGAGCTGGTTCGCGAGGCGCTCGCCACGTTCACCGATCGCAATGACGTCAAGGGATGCAAGGTTGCGATTGCGGTGCCGGGCCAGGCCGGACTGGTCAAGTTCATCAAGCTCCCGCCGGTCGAGAAGAAGCGCATTCCCGACATCGTCAAGTTCGAGGCCAAGCAGCAAATTCCCTTCGCGCTGGACGAGGTCGTCTGGTCCTACCAGCAGATCGGCGGGGATGAGGAAGTCAGCGAGGAGGAGTTCACCATGGCGGAGGTGGGCCTCTTCGCGATGAAGCGTGACCAGATCACCCGCGCCATCTTGCCGCTGACCGTGGCGGGTATCGAGGTCGATATCGTGCAGATGAGCCCGATCGCGCTCTACAATTACATCTGCTTCGACCGGCTCAAGGGAAGCGGTTCGAAAGACTCGGTCGTCGTCCTCGACATCGGCGCCGACAACACCGACCTGATCATCACCGACGGCACGCGGATCTGGCAGCGGAACGTACCGATCGGCGGCAACCACTTCACCCGCGCCTTGACGAAGGAGTTGAAGCTGACCTTCGCCAAGGCCGAGCATCTCAAGCGGAACGCGACCAAGGCGCCGGATCCCCGGGCCATCTTCACCGCGATGCGCGGCGTGTTCAACGATTTCACCAGCGAGGTCAATCGCTCGATCGGGTTCTATTCCAGCATCAACCGGTCGGCGAAGATCCGCAAGGTGCTCGGCCTGGGCAACGGATTCAAGCTGCCGGGCTTGCAGAAGTTTCTCCAGCAGAATCTCAACCAGGAGATCGAGAAAGTTGACGCGTTTGCCAAGCTGGCCGGCGAAGAGGTCAAGGCGGCCCCGCAATTCCAGGACAACATGGCGTCGTTCGCCGTGGCCTACGGCATGGGAATCCAGGGCCTGGGTAAGGGCGGACTGAGCACGAACCTGCTGCCGCCGGAGATCGAGCGGATCCGGATGATCCGGGCCAAGAAGCCCTGGGCACTGGCCTCCTCGGCCCTGGTGATGCTCGCCCTCAGCATGCTCTTCCTGCTGGGCCCTTTCCGCCTGCTGGCCAAGGTCTCTACGCCCCAATTCCAGGCTGCCGTTGTTCAGGCCAATACCGTGACCAAGCGGGGAACCGCCATCAAGACCGCCCTCGACGCGGCCAAGACCCAGTGGAAGGACAAGTACGACGAGGGTGAGGCGCTGATCATCGACCCGACCTACCGGGCGCTCTGGCCGTCGTTCCTGAAAACCATCAGCGGCTTCTGGCCCGATCCGGTCGCGGAATACAAGCTCAACCCCGACGATCCGGCCAACCAGGAAACACTGGAGAAACTGCGGGTCCACATTGACCTGATCAAGCCGGTCTGGCGGACCGACGTGGCCGCCGGGTGGTTCGACACCCTCGACCCCAAATTCAAGCGGCTGATGCATCCCTACGACGTGGACCCGGCCAACGCCCCCAGCGGTGAGGGCTGGATCGTCCAGATCGCCTGCCACCATTACAACTCCTATCCATCCGAACAGATCAAGCTGCCGCTGAAGGATCCCCGGCGAACCCAGTTTGGCCCTTACCAGTTCATCACCGAGAAGGTGCTACACAAGCTGAACTCACCGCTCTTGCGTCTCTACGGGGTCACTCACGTGGCCCTGGCCTGGATGTCCATCGACCCCAGCTGGACCAGCGAGAAGGGAAGCGCCAACAACAACCTCGCCAGCAGCACGGTGCCGGTCCTTGACCGCGCTGCTCCTCCCGCCGAAGCCGAGGGTGGCGCTGGCGGGGGCAGGGGCATGGGCGGCGGCTATGCTAAGTCGGGCTCTGGTGGTCCCAGGGGCATGACCGAGATGATGCGAGGGATGATGATGGGCTCGGGCGGGGCCGGGATGATGGGCTCGGGCGGGGTCGGGATGATGGGCAGTGCCGGGATGATCCCCGGCGCCGGCGCCGAGGCCAAGAAGCTTATCAAGACTCTCACGCGGACTGACTTTCTCATCCAGTTCGTCTGGAAGCCCACTCCGGCCGAGGAACTGCCCGAGGATCCCGAGCAGCGCAAGGCCAAGCTCGAGGAGCAAGCCGCCAAGGCCAAGGACATGTTCGAGAAAATGAACCACGCCGAGAGCCAGAAGAACAGCTCGGCGGTCACAATTCCCAGCGCCGAGGAAATCGAGAAGGCCTCCAGGCAGAAGACCTCGGAACTGGAAGCGGCGATCACCAAGGCCGTGACCACGCTTGCCACTCCGGCTGCGGACGCAACGGCCGGGGCCGCGGCAGCTCCGGGTGCGGCGCCTCCGGGCGTGCCGGCTGCCCCAGGGGTGCCCACGCCGCCCGGCGCGGCCAAGCCCCCCCAGTGACCGGATCGTGTTGCAAACCGCGCCGCGGTGCCAGGACCTATCGGAACCTGGGCCGCCCGGCGCGGCGAAGACCGTCGCCACGCTGGCTTGCCGGCCGGACGTCCTGCCCTGACCCTTGTCGCTCTCGTGGAACAGGAACCTCGGCTCACTCACCAATCGATTGATCGAAGGCGGAGACTATCATGGATCAAGCCGTCGAACAGATCAAGGAATTCCTTCGCCAGTGCCTCAAGTACCGCTTCTGGATCTCGCTCAGCGTCGCGGCCCTGTTCGCGATCATCGCCTACTTCCTGGGATCCAGTCCCATCCAGGCCAAGGCCGACAAGCAAACCCAGGCGATCAACCAGGCCGCCAAGGATGTGAAGCAGTTCGCTGCTCCAGGCGTCCCCAACGACCAGTACAAGCCGATCGTGGACGAGAAAACCGAGGTCTTGACCAAGGACGTCGACTCGGCCTGGAAAAAGCTCTACAGCCGGCAGGCGCCCCTGCTCACCTGGCCCAAGACAGTCCAGCAGCGGTTCCGCGAGTGGGGACGGAAATGGCCCACGAACGTCGCCGAGGGCGCCGTCGAGCTCGCCAAGGTTGACTACATCGAGGCCTATCCGGAATACGTCGATGAGGTCTACCGTGTCCTCCATGCCTTCGACTACGAAACCGGCACCGGCATCGTCGCCGCGCCGCCCAAGGAGGTCCTCCTCCGGCCGCAGGTCTTCGACCCGACCAAGCTGCCGGAGCTCGGCACGATCTGGGCGAGCCAGGAACGGCTCTGGATCCAGCGAACCGTGCTGGAAGTCGTGGCTCAGGTCAACAAGAAAGCCAAGGATTGGGACTCGGCCATCGTCAAGCAGATTAACGTCCTCGAAGTCGGCGACCAGGTGGCGCAAGACCAGCGGTCAATCGCCAAGGGTGAGCAGCTCGAGGAATCGGAGGCCATCAAGGCCCCGGGCTCCGAGGCCGCCGAGGAAACGCCCGCGGCCGGCGGCAGTGGCGGCAATTCGCCAGAATCTATGATGCGGGGCTATATGGGTCGCGGAGGAATGGGCGGCGCCGGTGCCGGTGCCGGCGCGACCGAAAGCATCTTCTTCATCAAGCCCGCGAACGGTAAGGGCCAGTACAAGATTCTCCCGATCCTGCTGTCGGCACTCGTAGACCAGGACCACATCCAGGACCTTCTCGTCGAGATGGAAAACTCCCCCATGGCCATCCAGGTCATGGATTTCGAGCTCCAGCGCCCGACTTCGCGGGTCGTCAAGCCCGAGAAGGGAACCATGGCGAACTTCCCCACCGGCTACGGCGACGCCATGATGGGCGGAATGATGCGAGGCCAGATGCGCCAAATGGGATTGATGTCCGGTTATGGCGGCATGATGGGTTCGATGATGTCCCGAATGAAGGAACAATACGCCATGGGCGGCATGGGTATGCGTATGGGCGGTATGGGCGGTCCCCCAACTGCGGCCCGCAAAGGCACCGACAAACGAACCACGAATCGCGGCGAAGTGCGCAAAGAAGAAACCAAGGCCGTCGAGACGGCCAAGGGCCCCTCGCTCTTCGACCCCCATTACGACATCGTCGAAGTCAAGGTCTACGGGCAGGCCCGGTTCTACAACCCGCCTCCGGCCGACGCCGAGACCGAACCAAGCCTGGGTGAGACCGCTGCCAAGGCCGCGGAGTCCGGAGAACCCGTCAAGGGCGATGCATCCAGTGGCGAGCCAGCGATCAAGGCCGAGCCAGCGAAAACCGAGCCAGCCAAGGCTGAGCCAGCGAAAACCGAGCCGGTCAAGGCTGAGCCAGCGAAAACCGAGCCGGCCAAGGGAGCGGAGACAAATCCCGTAACCCCCAAGCCCTGAGCGAGCCCGGCTCGCTCTTGGTTCTGGTCGTCAAGCGTCCAAGTCCACGGTAGCGCCAGGAAAAAAAGTCCGTTGCCTCTCCGAGCTAGAGAGCAGACGAAACGAACAGGAGACGCCCGCATGGCCAATCCCACAGTCGAGAAACTGAAAGAAGTCGGCTTGCATTACGGCGATAAGGCCGCCGTGGCATTGACATCGCTGCTGTTCGTGGTCTGTCTTGGAGTGGCACTGTCCAAGAAGTCCATCGAGCTCACGCCTGAAGAGGTCAAGAAACAGGCAGAGGCCGCCGACACCAACATCAACCGTCGCCGGGACCGAGACGAAATCATCAAAGTGCTCGAAACCGGCGGTATCAAGCCGAGTAATTTCTCCAAGGAGGTCCAGGATGCCGCCAAGACGGTGCTCCTTGCAGACAATTACAAGCCGGAACGCGAGTATGTAACCCCCGAGCCCGGCGCGGGGCTGATCCGCGACACTCCCGTGCTCATCGCCCCCACCGATCTCTATGCGTACCCGGGACGCGGAGGCGCACTTGTCTATGCGCTTGACGAGCAGGGGAACCGGATTCCCGACACCGAGAAGAAGGATGTCCCCAAGGATGAGCCGAAACGTCGAAGACGGCGGCAGCGCGGCGGCATGATGGGTGGCGGCGGCATGATGGGCGCACGCCCCAACCGCAAGGGAAGCCGTAAGAGCCAGGCAGATCTCGAGAAGGAACAGAAGGAAGAAGTCGAGCAGAAGAAGAAAGAAATGGCCGCCAAGCTCGTCGCCGGCAACGACGAGTCCACCTCGACCAAGGACGAGGAGGCCAAGAAGGATAGTCAAGCTGCCGGAAACCCGCAGCAACAGTTCAAGGAGGTCACTAAAGGACTGCGCTGGGTCGCCATCACCGGCGTTCTCGACCACGGCAAGCTCGTCGCCAACTACCGCGCGGCGCTCAAGAACCCCGCTGTCGCCAATCCGCACTACGCCCGTTTGGACCTCGAGCGGCAATCACGCCAGAAAGACGGTTCATGGTCGAAGTGGGAGATGGTCAATGCCGAGGAGAACCTCAAGATCCTCGATAACCTTCCCGAGGAGGACGAAGAGCTGACCCCCGAGACGGTGCGGCCCGATAACCTGAATGATCCCTTGCCGTTTCTGAAGGCGGGCTTGTGGGAGAAGGTCCACATCGCCAGCCTTGTCCCCAAGGAAAAGAAGGAGATCGCGGCCCCGCCCCCAATAGCCGGCATGATGGGCGGCGGCATGTCCAAGATGATGAGAATGGCCGGCAACATGGGCAGCGGCATGGGCGGCATGGCCGCCTACGGCCAGTCGATGAGAGCCGGCATGAGCGGCAGTGGCAGCATGAGCATGGCCGGGATGATGGGCAGCGGCATGGGCGGCATGGCGGCGGCTGGCGGCGACGCGGGCAAGTTCTGGAAATCCGAGGAAAAGCGGGTCATGGTCCGCGCCCTCGACTTCACACCTCGTCCTGACAATAACTATCGTTATCGCGTGCGGATCGTCGTCTTTAACCCGAACCACAACCGCGATGACGTCAGCCCCGGCGTCGACACCAAGGCCACCGAGCTGTTTGGCCTCTGGAGCGAGCCGACTGACGAGGTCAACATGCCGGCTGACGTCTCGGCTTTCGCCATGGGCACCCTGCCGGCCGCCAAGTCCGACCTCAAGGTGAATTTTCAGGTCGTCCGCTTTGAAGAGCAAAACGGCCTGACGATCCCAAGGAAATTCGCCGCCAGCCCCGGCGAGGTCATCGGCGAGGTCAGCAGTGCGGATATCCCCACAGCCGAGGGCACGGGGAAGAAAATCAAGCCGGTCGATTTCAATACCCACCAGATCGTGCTCGACGCCGCGGGAGGTCAGCAGCCCTTGCCCTCCGGCTTTGCGGGAGGCGCGCTGGATCGTCCTGCGCTGACTCTCCTTCTGCGGCCTGATGGCAGCGTCCTGGCCCGTAGCCAGGCCGAAGACGTCAACAACGAGGTCCGCAAGGACATTGAGCGGAACTACAATCGCGAGGTCAAGGATTCCAACAAGAAACGCGAGAACTCCATGGGCTCCGGATACGGAGGCATGATGGGCGCGATGATGGGTTATGGCGGGATGATGGGCAGTGGCATGGGCACAATGGGCGGCGGCGGCCGACGATAAGCTTTTTGCCGGCCTCCATTCCGAATTCTCCAGGTACTCCTGTCCGCCCTCAACCTGACCAGCCTGAACCCCCACACCCCGCGGTGGGGGTCTTTTTTTGGCGTGGCGAGCGCGTCAGCCACTCACTTGGACGCCAAGTCATGCCTGTAGAGAGCCGCACCGGGGCGGCGGTTCCGGCTGCGACAGATTCCAGATCCCCAAAACTCGAAGCACGCACTTTGCGAGTTCTGAGTTTTCCTCACCATTCGGCTTGACCTGAAATGGCCCAGAGGGTATACACCCGACACCTAAACTTCTCCCCGTTCTCGGCGCGCCTCCGCGACCCGGCACCTCGATTCCGCCAATGGCTCGGCTGGGCGAAGCGGCCATTCTGCGGCGCCGGAGTGGTACAGGCGCAAGCACCGGATATCTCTCCCGCCGTGGGGAACTCAAGAGGGCCGCGAACAGGGATGTCGGCGGTTGTCCTCGTGGCGGCGAAAGGAGGTCGCGTTGGGAAGGCTCAGGACGCTCACTGTCATCTTGAGCATCGGCGCATGGGGAGCGGCCACGGAGGGTGCATCTCCCGATGACGCGGTCTCATCGACAGCGACGGCGGCTCGCCAGCCCGCGCCAGTGCCGCCGATCAGGTACCTCGAAGCGGGATCCCGGCTTTTCAACAGCGGGAATTTCGAGCTGGCCGCAAAGTATCTCGATGCTGCCCAGATATACCGCGATCAGCTTCAGCAAGACGAACAGACCATGCTCGATGCGTATCTCAAGGAACTCTCCAAGGTCCGGGCATCGACCGCGGCTGGATCGACCGCCACCGACGGAGCAGGCCCGGCGACGACCGGTGCAGCGCCGGCGACCACCGCTGCCGCCGTGCAGGCAGCGCCGGCGACCACAAGAGTTATTCAGTCCGGGGACCCAGCCCGTGGTGGGGCCGGCGACGTGGCCATCACTCCCGACGTCAAGCAGCACGCCGTCTGGCTGCTGCACGAAGCCAGGGAACAGATGGCTCAGGGCAATCTTGACGCGGCCGAAAAGAAGATCGCCGAGGCCGAGGCCATCGACATCAAGTGGGGCCTGTTCGACGACACACCGACCAAGGTCCGCACCGACCTGGACAAGGAGCGGCCCAAGCACCTCGCCAGCACGAGCAAGCCGGCTCAGTCCGTGCCCCATAATCGCGAGAATGCCCGCGCCCTGCTCCGTGAGGCGCGTGCCGCCCTGGCGAATCACCAGATCGATCAGGCGGAGGCCATCGCGCAGGAGGTCAAGAGCTGGAACCTGAGCTACAGCTTCTTCGGCGAGAACCCGGACAAGGTCGCCGCCGCGGCCCGAGCTCTCCGCAAGCGAGATAAGATCCGCAACACCCCCAGCAGGGAACAACCCAGCCAGGGCGTCTATGATGTGCTGGTCCAGGAATCCCGCCAGCTCATGAAGCTGGGCAGGCTCGACGAGGCTGAGGCCAAGGCGCTACAGGCCCAGCGGATGAACGTTGTGCCGGCCCTCACGGCCGACCGCGCCGAATCCGTGCTGCACGACATCGCCATGGCCCGGGTCCGCACGGTGTCCGGCTCGCCTGCCGCGACCCCGACCGCCGAACCGCCGAGCCTGGTGGCCGAACATGAGGCCAACGCCCTGCTGGACAAGGGCGACCAGGCCAAGGCTGCTGCGAAGTTTGCCGAGTCCGAGAAGCTGCGCGACAAGGAGTCAGGCGGGGCGGCCATTGGCCAGGCCCTGGCGACCGCGGCTCCGGCATTTGACGCGTCGGTCCAGAAGAGCTCCGGCGCCGAGCCGGTCACGGAGCCGCTGCTCGCGGCCCCCGGCGCGGATGGATCGCCGACCCCTGCGCAGCCTGCCGCTCCTGCTCTCGCCAGCCAGCCCAAGCCGGAACCGCCTGGCCAGGCCGACGCGCCCGTCGCGCTGGCGCCCGCCGATCAACCCAAGAACCCACCGGGCCAGCCCGATCATGCCGAGCCAGCCAAGGCCGACGCGCCCGTCGCGCCCGTCGCGCTGGCGCCGGCCGACCAGCCCAACGACCCAGCTCCCGCACCCCCCGAGGCCACGCAATCGCCCGCCGGCAAGGGCCAGCAGATGCTCGCCTCGGCCAGGGCACTCTATACCAGCGGTAACTATCCTGCCGCCAGGCAGATGGCCGAGGAGGCCAAGTCCGGTCAGCTCGGCGTCGATGGCCAGGCCGACGAGTTGCTCGCCCAGATCGGACTGGCCGAACAGGGCGGAGCTCTCAGCCTCTACGAGTCGGCGCTCGCGGCCATGCGGAGCGGCGAGAATGCCCGGGCCCGCGCTCTCTTGACCGAGGTTGCCGCAGCCGGTGCCTCACTCGACGAAAACCTGCTGGCCAAGGTGCAGGAATTGCTCAAGAAACTGTCGGCCGACGACAAGGCCGGCTCACCCAAGGGCAAGGCCGTCGTGGGCGAGAAGAGCTCGGTGATCCCTGACGCCGAGGCACTTGCCGCCCAGAAGCTCAATGCCGAGGTCGGCACCAAGATCGCCGAGGCCCGACGGCTCCAGGAAACCGACCCTGACAAGGCCATCGCCATCTATGAGCAGACCATGAAGGCCGTCAAGGTATCCGGCCTGTCACCCAACCTGATGCGGCCCATGGTCCGACGCCTCGAAGTCGCACTCGAGCTGGCCAAGAAGGACAAGATTGCCTTCGAGGTCAAGATGCAGAACAAGCAAGAGCGTGGCGAGATCGAGCTCAAGCGGCTGCGAATCCTCGAAGCCGACAGGGCCAAGAAGGCACGCTTGAAGGAGTTCATGGACAAAGCCCAGGCGGCCTATGCCGAGGGCAATTACGCCGATTGCGAGGCCTACGCCAAGAGAGCCGCCGAGGTTGACCCCAACGAGGTGGCCGCAATCATGCTTGTCTTCAAGGCCAAGACGGAGCGCCACTACAAGCAAGACCTGGCAATCCGCTCGGCCAAGGACGAGGGAGCGCTGACAGCCTTCCAGGAGGTTGACCTGGCGAGCGTTGCCGATCCTGAAGTTCAGCTCAACTCGATCAAGTTACCCAAGAACTTCAAGGACCTGACTCGCGAACGACTGAAGATGAACGCCAGGCTCGAGGTCAAGAAAGACCCCAAGGTGCTGGCCATCGAGGCCAAGCTCAAGGACACGATCTCGCTGAACGTGGACAAGCAACCGCTGAGCGAGGCCATCACCTTCCTGCAGAACTACACCGGGTTGAACGTCGTGCTCGACCCCAAGGCTCTGAACGACGAGGGCTTGACATCCGCGACACCCGTTTCACTGGCCGTGAACAACGTCCAGCTCAAGACGGCCTTGAAGCTCTTGCTACGCCCGCTGGGCTTGACCTACCGGGTTGAAGATGAGGTTCTGCTGATCACCAGTCCCTCGGCCGGGTCGGCCCAGATGTTTCCCAAGACGTACTACGTCGGCGACCTGATCGCGCCTTCGAACAAGGGCCAGCAGAACCCGCTGGCCGCGGTGGCCAACCAGATTGGCGTCCCGAACTCGGCCGACGGCGCCGGCCCGATGGGACAGGTGGGCGCTATGGCCAACCCGGGGCAGGCAGCGGCGACTACCGACATGAGCGTGTCCAAGGGCGACCGTCCCCAGGTTGACATGACACCGCTGATCCAGCTCATCACGACGTCGATCGCTCCGGGTACCTGGCGGGTCCAGGACAGCGCGGGCCAGGACATCTCCCCGGCCTATGGCCTCGGCCAGGGGTTCGGCGGCCCACCAGGTGGTGGTGGAGGTATCGATGCCCAGGAACGTGCTCCCGGCTCGATCATTCCCTTCTTCCTGAGCATCAGCCTGATCATCCGGCACACGGCCGAGGTCCATGAGCAGGTCGCCGACCTGCTCCGCCAGCTCCGGCGGCTTCAGGACCTTCAGGTTGCCATCGAGGTCCGGTTCATCACCGTCAGCGACAACTTCTTCGAGCAGATCGGCGTTGACTTCGACTTCCAGATCAATTCCAACGCCGTCGGCAAGCATACCACATTCGCGTTCCCGAACCCCAGTGCCGAGCTGATCCCTATGCCCGGGACGCCCACCTCCATCACCGTGTCCGGCACCACCTCCGGCACCACCTCCGGCACCACCGGCGCGGCCAGCACCACAGGCACCACAGGCGCGGCCAGCACCACAGGCGCGGCCAGCACCACAGGCGCGGCCAGCACCACAGGCGCGGCCAGCACCACAAGTGGGACCACAGGTACAAGCTCAGCTAGCACCACGCCCGCAGCCTATCTGATCAACCCGATCCGCTCCTATGGCAACAATACCCCGATCGTCGTGGGCACGGCGGGAGGAGGCTTGCAAAACTTCTCCAACAACCTGGCGATCCCGTTCAATAATACCCAAGCCAGTCTGATCGCTCCCACCAACGCGATCCCAGGCGCGGGGGCCACGCTGGGCCTTGCCTTCTTGAGCGACGTGGAAGTCTACTTCTTCCTCACGGCCGCCCAGGGCGACACCCGCGCCAACGTCCTCCAGGCTCCCAAGGTCACCACCTTCAACGGCGCCTCCGCCACGATCGTCTCTGCCCAGTTGCAGTGGTACGTCTCGATGCTGACGCCGATCGTCGGCCCCGGATCGGTGGCCTTCGTGCCGACACCATCGCCCTTGCTAAACGGCGTCACCCTGACCGTGACCCCGGTGGTTTCGGCCGACCGCCGGTACGTGCGATTGACGATCGCCCCCGTCTTCCAGACGATCGTCGGCTTCACCACGATCAATGTTCCGGCCGCCGTCGGCGGCAGCGGCCTGGGCGGTGGTGCGGCGACCATCAACGCAACCCTCCAGCTTCCGGAGACCAACACGACCACCGTGAGTACCACCGTCACCGTCCCGGACGGCGGCACCGTCTTGCTCGGCGGCTTGAAGTCACTCAACGAACAGCGTCTCGAGTACGGCGTGCCGGTGCTGTCGAAGATCCCCTGGCTCGACCGTCTCTTCCGCAACGTCGGCATCGGCCGCGTGAGCACCAGCCTGATGCTCATGGTCACGCCCCGGATCATCATCCTCGAGGAGGAAGAAGAGAAGCTGGGGATTCCCTCCACGGCCCTCTGATCCGAAAGATCAACCGGATCGAAAGCAAACTGTTTCAGACCGGGCCGCCGGGGACCACCCCCGGGCGGCCCTTTCTTGTCGTCACAACGCCTAGATGGCTTGATCAAGCCCGCAAGTTGGACCATGCTACGAGAGAGGCCGGCTCGATCAGGTTCGCCTCCTGCATCAAGACCGGTCCGGGGCCTCCCGGTCGGCACTTTGTGAGATTCCCATGGTATTGCTGCTGTATTGCGTCAGCGTCTTGCTGGCCGGTGATGAACCGCCGGCAGTCGAGCCCGCCCAGCGCCCTGCCGCGAACACGCTGGAACCCAGCCCGCAGTGGAAGCCCCTGGGGCGCAGTCTCTGGTTCGACCCAGGAAACAAACAGCTTGTCGTCCGGGCCAAGGTCGTGCTCCGCGAGGGACCGCTGGAACACCTGGTTTGCCTGAAGGGAACCAAGGAGCACGAGGCCATCCTCGCCACCGACGCACAGCCCCGACAGATTCACGCCGGGCTGCTCTTGACCGGCGCCGAGCCGGGCCATCCGGTTCGCTTCCAACCCAAGTTCGAGCCCCCTGCCGGTACCCCGATCGCCATCGAGCTGCTCTGGATGACCGACGGCAAGCTGCACCGCTCCGACGCCCGCGACTGGGTCAAGGACGAGAAGACCAGGAAGCCCCTGGCAGAGCACTGGGTCTTTGCCGGCAGCGATCTGTACACCGATCCGGTCACCCAGAAGACGATGTACGCCGCCGACGAGGGCGATCTCATCACCGTCGCCAACTTCGGCGGCGCCATCCTGGATCTGCCGCTTGCCAGCTCGGCCAGCGACGCCGATCGAATCTTCTCTGCCGACACCGCACACGTTCCGCCGCTTGGCACCGAGGTCTTGCTGCGACTTGGCCCGGGTACCCAGCGACCGGAAAAGAAGCCTTGAGATTCCTCCCGCGTCTCAATCCAGCCGCAACGCACACCAGACCCCCAGAGGATGAAACTGGGCATCCGACGGTCTGTTCTGGAGGTGTTCCCACTCGTCGGCCGACCAGATCACGAGAGTCGCGGGATAACCATTGATCCGCCACCGGATTGGTCGGCATGAAGGTGAATCGCCCTTGTAAAGGCGAAGGCCGACTGTCTGAAAACTCGGCCTGCTGGAACGCTGACTTTGGCCCATCGGCGGGTTCCTCCTAGAACTCGAGCCGGTCGTCATTGACCTGAACCGCAAAGTGGAGAGTCGTTCCCCTGAGGCTGCATGAAATGAGCAGTCACACGCTCGGTGACCTACGCTCGCTGCCGGGATGCAAACTTGGCCGTTGCCGGTCTCTTCACCAGTACGGCGAGACCGGAACTTCTGATCAACCCAAGGCCCCCTGCGACATCTCGCCCGCAAGCACCCGATAAGCTACCATTGCACACCATCGAGTGACCGTGCGATCCGACTTGCAGGACATTTCATTCCACGCTTCTAATCTTTTGCTTTATAAAACTCGATCGTCAAGCCTTAAACGTTTTGTTTTCTTGATTTGGCAGGACCTCGTTCCTTCAGAAGGTAGAACCGGCAGGATCGATTGGCAGATCCTTGGGTTCGACGGCTGGTTGTCCGATCGGTCTGGACGCTAAGCTGGTCGGTCCGCCGGGTTTGAGACGTCGGAGATGGCCCACGGTGCTGCTAGGAGCCCAGCTTATTTTAACAGTTGCAGGGTAATTCGGGGGCGGGATGATATCGACCGCAGTGCTTGCAACAAGAGAACTGACCAAGGCTTACGGCGATTTTGTGGCACTTCGCCAGTTCTCTCTCGAGGTGCGCCAGGGCGAGGTCTTCGGGCTGCTGGGGCCCAACGGATCGGGCAAGACCACGACCATACGGCTCTTGCTGGGGCTCTTGCATCCCACGTCCGGACAGGCGACGATCTTCGGACTGGACTGTTGGCGTCAAAGCTTGCAGGTCCGCCGCCTGGTCTCCTATCTTCCCGGCGAGCTCCGGATGTACGGTTCGATGTCGGGACTGGCGCTGCTCCGTTTTCTCTCCGACCTGCGTGAGGGGGACGGTCTGGACCGGGCGGTAGCCCTCGCCGAGCAGGTGATGCAGTTGAACCTCAGGAAGAAGGTGCGTGCCTATTCCACCGGAATGAAGCAGAAACTGGCGCTGGCTCTTGCGTTCTCTGACCCGGTGGACGTCCTGATTCTCGATGAACCCACCTCCGCGCTTGACCCCTCGGCCCGCGGCGACGTGCTGCGACTGGTGCGGGAGGCGCGCTCGCTGGGGCAGACCGTGATCTTCTCGGGCCACGTTCTGTCCGAGGTCGAAGCCGTCTCCGATCGGCTGGCCATCCTGCGCCGGGGACGGCTCATGCACATCGAGGACATGCACGCCAGGCGCAGCCTGCGCATGCTCTTGATCAAGTTTGCCGGCAAGGGTCCCGCCGAATTCCCCGCCGAGCTCGAATTGACGGTGCGGGAACGGAACGACCAGACCCTCCTGCTGGAGCACCGCGGCCAGATCGGTCCCCTGCTCCACTGGCTGGACACGATGCCCATCCTGGATCTGGCGATCGGCACCGAGGACCTGCATAGTCTTTACGACCGGTTTCACGGACCCGACGCGATCGACGAAGAGACGGTGATGTCGTCATGAAGCCATTTTTCGCCCTCTTGCGCAAGCACGTTCACGACACCCGCGGGACCTTGATCCTCTCCGCGGCCGCCCTCTTCGGCCTGGGCTGGCTCTTCGTCTTCGTGACGTCGCTCAACGAGACCGAGATCCTCAAAGTCCTCTCGTCAGAGACCGAGGACAACCGCTTCCGATGGCTCAGGAACATGGGACTGGAGGAACAGCCCCCCTCGGTTTCGATCATGATGAGCTTCTGGAGCCACCCCTTGATCGTCTCGATCATCGCCATCTGGGCCATCGCCCGCGGCTCGATCGCCGTCGCCGCCGAGGTGGAGCGGGGCACGCTCGACCTGATCCTGTCGCGACCCGTCTCACGGACGTCGTACCTCCTCACTCATGTTCTCATGGCCATCTTCGGGCTCTTCTTCCTGGCGCTGGCGCTCGCGGTGGGAGCGAGAATCGGCGCGCATTACAACTTCCTCCGCGTGCCGATTGAGTTCTGGACCCTGGCGAAGCCAGCGCTGAATCTCGCGGCGCTTGGACTGCCGATCTACGGGTACACGCTTCTTATCTCGGCCGTCGACTACGTCCGCTGGCGTGCGACGATGATCGGCTCGGTCCTCACGCTCGCAGGGTTCATCGCCTGGGTCGTCTCGGTGATCCCGGTCCTGCAAAAGTACACCTGGCGGGTCTACCTCGAGCGGGTCTCCATCTTCAAGCTCTACAACCCTGTCGATGATGTCTCCACCGGCGAGTCATTGCTCTTCAACCTCGCCGTGCTCGCGGGCATCGGCGCGGGGTGCATCCTTCTCTCCTTCTTCGCCTTCATCCGCCGCGACCTGCCGGCCAACGGATGAGACTTCACTCTTCGGTGTACAGAACGGCCCTGGTTCCGTACGATCTCCCGGGTGCTGATAAGGGGGCGGGAGTCATTTTCTCCACTGTCGGAGGGACGGTCGCTATCCTCGGCCCGAACGAGAGCCCAAAAACACTCCCGTCCCCTTATCTTCCCGATCCGTGACGATAGGACTCTTGTACTCCGGTCCGCGGGGGGCTACAATGCGTCAACGGCTGACGGGAGATCTGAAATTTGGGGAGAAACTTTCACGAACCAGTGACCGTTAGCGGAGGTTCGAAGAGTCCACTGGCCAAAGGGTGCTTCCAATGCATGCGAGCGAATTCGACGAATGCCGAACCGGGCCGGACGCGGACGGCGGCGATTTCTTTCTAGGCGGCAACGTTGACCCAGGTGCGGGTGACCTGGCGCGGATTCAGACCCTCTACGCATTGATTACTTCTGTCGTCAACGACTTAGACGATGCTGACCCAGGGGATAACAAGAAGAAGTTCATGCTGCACTTGGCCTGGCACGAAGGCGCGAAGATTACAAAGAGGGAGCAAGATTTGGGAGGACCAGCGCGAAGCTTTTATCAACTTGAGCGAGAGAAGGCGATCGACGCTGTAAGCTTCGCTAAAGACAATGCGTGGGTCGATAAGCTCTCAGCTGCGGCGGGCGACGGCACTACATCGCAACAGATCCTCGACGCACTCGCAGATATGCAGAATGACCCCACCAACCCCGTTTTCCCTGACAATAACGCCGTCGCGAGATTGCTCGATACCGTTGATCTCTTCGGCACGTATATGGCACGCATCGCCCTGAAAAGGATCTCTGACCCGATCGGCACGTCTACTGGTGATCACGCTCAATACTGGGCTGATCACTGGAAGATCAAGTTCGACAGCGATAGCGACAAGGCGGCACAGATCGCGACGTTCACAACTGAGGCGGACGCTTGTGACAAAATCCAAAGCGGAGGGTAACTCTGCTGACCGGACGCTCTTTTGGGCCCTCTGCAACCGATAAGGTGGTTCCCAACCTGGCTTTTGCTTTTCCGGAACCTTCCTTGAACTGTCAGACAGAACTTCACCGTTCGAGTAGATCTTCCTCACCAGCCCGAATATCGAGAGCTGACCTGCCCCCAGCGATGGTGCCAGTTCCTTTGCTAAATAGCTTTTTGTGATTCTGGGAGAGTGCTCATCAGGCACTCTTCCTCTAGGGATAACAGTGCTTTCGCTGTTGTCTTCGGCAGCGGAGGTTCTCGTAGACTTCGGCCATGTCACCCTCCTGATCCTCAAACGGTATGGTGAACAGCGAAGTTCTTTGTCCAATAGATCTCATCACGGCCGAGTCGCTCGTTGCGTCACTACCCATCGGCGAAGGTTTAGAGGTCCAGCTTATCCAAAACCTTGAACTCGGTGACTTCCATGTCCTGGAACTTCTTGCCATCACGCTTGAGCTGGAGTTTGGTGGCCTTCCTGATTCCGCCGAAGTCTTTGTATTCGGCGGTGGACGCGACATGGCTGAGCCTCCGAAGCATGAAGTTTCAACCATTCTAACAAAATAGGTGACAAAAATTCCGATAGGCATTGTGTGACGCCCCGCTTAAGAGTTGACATCGAACCCTCCTCGCGTGAGTGAGTAGAAGAGCATCTGTCTCAGAACTGAATCCCATCGACTGCAAACGCCCGCTCGCGACTTCACCTTGAATCGAGCCTGCGATTGAGTCCGCGACTGCTCTCTATCGATCCGTCCCACTCGGACGACTGGTTCTACGACGGATCTCGATCGTCTGCCCACCGACTTAATGATTGCGACCGAGTGTCCTTGTCAAAATCAGGCGACACGACCAGCAGGTTAATCGATAGTTGGTACGTACTGACGCAGACCTGGCGAAGCCAATCGCGGTCGGAGGTGAGCCTCGAGGTGGTCGGCCGGCTTGTCCGGTGAGGGCCACCAATCCCAAACCGCGCCAACTGCGAACGCTAGCCGGTCGAGCGCGTCCACCGCCGACGGCTCTTCGAGCTTCAACGACACAGGTCGCGAAAGCAGTTCGCAATCGGCCTTGGCTTCAAGGAAGTTGAAAACGGTCTGGAGTTCGGTAAGGGCGTCGGCCAGCGTCGCCGGGCTGTCCACTCCCGGATTGAAAGGGATCGTGGCCGTGACCACGGCGCGCTTGAGCAGGTCAACGCCGATCATGGCGGAATATGCCTGGCTGTTCCCGATGGGCACGAACTTGAGAACTAACTGTGAGACTCCGAATGCGGTGGTCAGGCTCGGGCGAGGCGAAAGCCCGGCCGCGAATGCGCTGCCCAGGATAGCCTCACCGAAAGTAGGGAACGGGCCGAGCCAATGATTGGGTCGCAAAGGCACGACTGTAGCACGACGGGCGCGCCAGACCGCGGGGGGAAAAGCAAAGATCGGGATCGGGAACGGCAATGGATTACCGTCGTCGTCAGTCCTTGGAATGAAATCAGAGATTGCTAAGGCCCAGCCACCCTCATCCGTGTCCGCGTCGGGGAGCATGGTCTCTTTGAATAGAGACCAGTCACCACTACGAGGACTCATTGCCGCATCTAAGAAACCGAACGGGTCGACTGTGGGCATGCTCGCTTCCTCCTTATGGTAGTTGGCAAGGCATGCGGTATTCCAACTCCACCGCGGGCCCGACGGGGACGACAATCACCTCGGCAATGGTGCCGTCGGTTGAGGCATCGCTCGTGTCGAACCAGTCCCAGACGGCCTGGAGCCGCCAAGCCATCTCGTCGAGAATCCCAGCAAAGGTCACGTTATGCAGCTCAGGCAGCTTGATCGGGACGGCCCGGAGTGCATCGTTTACAACCACGCTAAAACTTGCGTAGGCACTAGAAAGCTTGAGGCAGACCTCATCGACGGAACTGCAAGCTGGGAAACTAGCCTGTACCTGTCTGCTGCGATCAAGGGTAGATACCTCGAACGGGCGGTCGGCCCGTATGTGGAAACGGATCGGCTCAAATCGGAGGATGAGTTTCAGGTCGGACGTGCCGTCGAGCGAGCCCACGAACGCCCGTGGCGAGAGCCCTCGGGACCAGGCAGTCCAGAGGAGGAGTTGACCGTTGGTAGGAATACCAATCGCACTGCCATCGGAAGCGGTGTTCAGACGGGACGGGACCGGAAGTATTTGCAGCATTCGCCACTCTTCGGGCGGAAGGTCCACCACCAGCGCGCCTTTAGTGTTCGGGGTGTAGTACTCCGCCAAGGCAAGTGTCCAACCGCCTCCCTGGAAGTCGCGGGATTGGCCTAGGAAAAGGTCGTGGATCTCGAGATAATTATTAGGATTCGTGGGATCTGAGTCTGTCGGCTTACTGAGCCAATCGAACAGTTCGTCGATGGTCATCGATCACCTCGATGTTCGTAGACGTTCCTGAGTATGAGACGAGTCGGGGACTTGACCGAGGACGACCCCGAGACAACCTGACCGGGGACGAGGTACTTTATCAGGTCGAGGCGGAACGTGGCGCTGCCGTCCCCCGGGCGCCGGGTGAACTGAACGGTCTCGCGGAGGTCGCTCACCTCGAGCACGAAGTTGTAGAGTGGGGCGACCTTCTCGAACCGGGGCGCGGCCTGGTCGGGCGGCGCGGCGTCGCCGAAGAACGCCGTGCGCGCAAGCGGTGGACTGCCCGCGGGGGGCGGGAACTGGCTCACGACGGCGGCCAGCTTGGGCAAGAGCGGGCTCGCACCCAGTGGGTTGAGCACCACCGGGCCCGATGCGTACGGCGCACTCCAGACAGCGCCCTTCGAGTCGGTCGCCATCCAGACGAACTGGAACACGTCGGCATCGGGCGATTCGGGCCGCTTCGCAGCGTCGGCCGTGGGCGAGTATTCCCAGACGATCAGGCCGTCGCTGCCGCCTCCGCCGACCGCGACTTGCTGGAAGAGCTCGCCGAGCAGGGCGTTGCCGTCCGGCTTGAGTGGCTGCGAACTTTTCACGACGACGTACGGCTGGAAATGCAGTGGGCCGGTGCCGTCGTCGAAGTCGATCGGGTTTCCCAGGTTGGGCAACCGCGTGATGAGAAAGATCCGTGGGGCGCGGCGGACCGTGTTCCCGCCCGCCTCGAGCTGGTAGATCGGCAGGGTCTTGTCATCGGGCCGCAGGGCGAAGACGGTCTGGTCGAACTGGACGACGGCGAGAAAGGGGGTCGAGCTGAAGCGGTACGCGCTGCCGGCTCGGAGCAGGAGCTGGCTGGTTGTGGCTGGCAGCGGCCTGGCATCGAATGTGACGCGGCCGATCAGCTCGTTCCAGTGGACGGACAGCCGCCGCAGGTCGTCGGGAAAGGCCCCCGCGGTGAGCGTCGCGTCGAGGACGGTGACGCCCGCCGTGACGCAATCCGACACCTTGATCCGTTGCGGCTCGCGGAGCGCCAGCTCGGTGGTCGGGCCCAGGGTCCATCGCGGCGGGTCCCCCTTCATCGGTTGGGCGGCCAGCGGTGTGATCAGGTGCTGGACCATGGCACCCGGCTTGTCGGGCCCGAAGCGCAGGCGGACGTTGCACGGCAGGAACTGGTTCCGTCCTGTCGGGGTGGGGGGCAGCTCGCGCGGGACATACCAAAGAGGCGCGGCCTCCTGGAAGGCCGGCACCTCCGCCACGCGGCAGGCAAGGGCCGGCGCGCCGCTCCCGGTAGGCTTCGAGAGACTCGGCACGGCCGGGCCCCGGCGGCTGAACTCCAGCGCACGGGCTGGCGCGCACGCGTCTTCGCGGTACGGGTCGAACGACATCGATCGGAGGGCGTACGCCGGAGCGTCGGCGATCGTCCAGCTCCGGACGACCTCCGGGGCGATCAGCCTCTGGTCGATGGTCGGAGGAGTTGCCGGCGGCGACGCGACCAGCCGACCTGGCGTGCTCGTGAGGAAGACGGCCGTGGCGGCCTGGCTCGATCCCACGAACGGTGATGGCTCGAAATCGTAGCGTGCCAGCCCTCCGAGCTGGAGCGTTCGTCGGACAACCATGCCCGTGGCGCCCGCCTGCAGGACCGCAGCGCGCACCCGTTCGGCGGGGAACAGCGGGTCGTCGGTGTTCACGGCCGTTCCACTGAGCACCGACACAACGGACGGGAGCGGCCGCGGGCCCCCCGCGGCCCGCACCTCCCGTGCCGCGGTCGCATCGGGCCCGGCCACCTCTCGGAAAAGGACAAGCACGTCCTCGGTCCTCAAGTCGTCTCCGGTGGCTGTTTCCGAGAGCCACAGCCTCTGGGAGTTCAGCACGCAGCCCCGATCGGCCGGACCGACGGGACTCAGTAACCACGAGTGCGTCCCGGGATCGAACGGCAGGTTCGACTGCGGGGGGTCCAACGCCTGGTCGGGTGGCCACAGCGCGACCCGGAGTTGGCCGCCGAAAACCGCGCGGTGCACCAGTTGCGGAACCGACGGCGGCAGCAAGGTCGGCGGTGCGACCGCATCGGGCTCGAGGCAAAGGTCGAGCGGCACCTGGTCCTCGAGCACCTTAAACAGCGATACACCCGCCGCGTCAATGACAAGCTGGACGAATGCCGCGACCGGGTCGCTGGACGATAGGGACGTCTGCTCCACCGCCTCGGCCAAGGTGAACGCCCGGACGGTGCCGCTTGCCATTGGGAACTCGAGGTCGGTGAGCCGATCCGGCGCGACCACGGGCGGCGCGACTGCGCGGGCGTGCGCGAGCCCGGCGTTCCATTTCAGAAGAGAGCCGTCGTCTGCCTTGAGCATTAACCGTACCGGCCCCTGGATGCGGGGCATGGGAGTCGCACCGGTCGATACGTCGACGTAGGCGGTGACGAACGATTGCGCCCCCTTGGCCGTCTGCTCGTTGATCAGGAGATTCAGCGCCACGGGGGGCGGCGTCGCGGGGTCGGGCCCGAGGGCCCAGGACCAGACTTGCCGCTGGTACCATTGGATCGCTCCCGCCGGGTCGACGACCGAGGCGACGATGGTCATCTCGAGGCGATCGCCCACGAGCTTCCAGCCCGCCGGGTCGAGCTGGGCCGGGACCTTGGGTCGAAGCTCTTCGGAGACGAGTACCCCACCGAGCGTGGGACTGGCCGGGTCGCCCTCGTTCCAGAGGACGAGGACGCCGTTGAGCGGGGTCGCTCCGGCCACCGGTGCGACCGCCGGGTCGAGCACGAACCCGAAGACTCCTCCTTCGGTGAGCGCGGCGTTCAGCGGCTGGACCACGCCCGCCGGCCAGTCCTTATTATTTCGCAGGGTCAGCGCCAGAGCGGCGACCGTGGTCCCATCCTGGTCGATCTGGGTCGCGACCGTCGCGCCCAGCAGGTAGCCGGTCCCGATCGCCGGCGGCAACGCCACGGGGAGGCTGAAGGAGAGCGAGGGACCGGCCGCCTCATCCTGTACGATGTCGAGCGCGACGCCCGCCGGCGCGCCCGCGGCGCGGTAGGCGACCCCGACCGCCTGCCCGTTGCTCACGATCGCCTCGGTCACCAGGGTCAACGGCGCGGCAAGCGCGAGCGGCCAGAGGCGGCCGAAGACCAGCGCGGCGCTGCGAGCCGGGTCGACGGTCAGCACCACCCGCCCTTGCGTCACAGCCACCGTCCCGGCCAGCCGGGCGAGCTTGCCGGGGAACGCGCCGGCTTGCGGGTCGGGCTGGTCATCGACGTCGAACGCCCAGTCGAACAGGGCGTTGGCGCCGTCGGCGAGGGTCACGGCCGCCACGTTCGCCGTGCTCGTGAGCGAGACCGTAACGACCGAGCCCCGCGCCACGGCGTCGCGGACCGAGGGGAGGACGCGATCGGAGGGGCCGTCGGCGGTCAGCTCGAGCGGATTGATCAGCGCGGCCTCGTACGTC
Organism: Isosphaeraceae bacterium; assembly: GCA_049516015.1. Lineage (GTDB taxonomy): Bacteria > Planctomycetota > Planctomycetia > Isosphaerales > Isosphaeraceae > Aquisphaera. Next base: position 46,459 of record JBEKTN010000003.1, read on the forward strand.
AGCGCCGCGGCCTGCCAGCCCGCGGCGCCGCCGATCGGGTCGAGGACGAGCTGCTTGAGCCGGGTCGGGAAGACCGGCGCGCCGCCGAGCCGGGGCCAGTACCGGGCCTGGCCGAAACGGCTCGTGGGATCGTTCTCGGCCGCCGACCACAGGCTGTAGGCTCCGAGCGTGAAGGGAGCCACCTCGAAGTTCGAGCCATGCGGCGGCACCACGACGTCCCCTTTCGCCCCTCCCGCCAGCTTCAGCGCGGCGCACGCCAGGCGGAGCTCGGTCCGGTAACGCGGAGAACCGGCGGAATCGGGCTCAACCAGGAACAGGGGCGCGGCACTGGTGTCGGCGGCGGCGTAGGTGACCGAAATGAGCGCCGCGCCATCGGGGCCGAGGAGCTGCTCGACGACCCACGGCCCTCCAGGGTTCACCGGCAAGGCGCTCCGGACGACCCCGAGGTTGTCGTAGATCGCCCCGGTTTGCGCCGCGTCGGGGAACGGGTTGGCGACCTCGCTGTCATCGGCGAGAGACCAGGCCTGAAGGGTCCCGGCCGTGGTCCCGGCGACAAGCCAGCCCCCTCCGAGCCCGTCGGACAGCGCGACGACCGCCGAGACCTCGGATCCCCGGCAGTCCAAAACGACCCGGTCGATGCCGGGCGCTCCGACCGCGTGGACGCGGGCGATCGCGTCGGTGCCTCCCACGAGGATCGGTGTCTCGCCGGGTTCGACGCCGTGGGCGACGGCCAGGCCGGCGTCCGGTCCGTAGACGGAAGCGAGCGACGCGGGGAAGCCGGAGTCCGTGGTCGTAAGGGACAACGTGCCGTCCGTCGCGCTCCGCGGAGACCAGAAGAACAGTTGCGTGTCGCCCACCCCGGTTGCGACCTTTCCCGATGACTTGTCGATCGCCAGCAGCCGCAAAGGTAGGGAGCGGCCCAGCGGGTCGGGGATCATCTGCAGGGGCGAAGGGGTCGAGCTCGCGTCGTTGCGGTCGAAGCGCCGGAGCTCCCCGCTCGCATCGGCCACGAGGAGGGTTGAGGTGGTTCCTTGCAGTGCCATCCCGACCGCGGTCACGGCCGGGGGGGGGCCGGGCACCGCGGCCGGCGCGATGATCTTGACCGGCGCCGCCGGCTGGTCCACCTTCCAGAGCCGGGCCTGTCCGTCGGCGCAGCCGGTCAGCAGCCACGGCCCGTCCAGAGCGATACAGGTGACCTCGTCGGGGTGGGGAAACGTCGTCGTCGTGGACGCCGGGACGATCGACCCGCGGAATCGCGACAGGACCAGCAGGCCTCCAGGAGCCGGCATCGTCCAGAGCCGGGCGGACTTATCCTTGTTCGAGGCCGCGATCGAGAGCGTGTTGTTGGATGCGTCGAGGGCCACGCCGGTGACCGCACGGGCCCCCGCGGGGAACCGGGCCGCGACCTCGAACTGGTTCACCAGTTTATTCCAGGATGTCAACACCACCGTTCCGTCCGCACGCCCAACGAGAACCAGCGGCGTCGGGTTATCGGCCGACGGGCCCAGCGAGGCGAGGCTCGCGACGCACTGAGGCGAAAAGACGAGCGGCGCACCCGAGTTGACCGCCCGCGATCGCCCCGAAGTCGGCCCGTCGCCTCGCTCGGGAGCCGCCAGGATGAGTGTCGGACGACTGACCGCGAACGGCTCGGCGCCGATGTCGAGCTCCAGGAAGTTTGTCCCGCCGACGGTGGGATCGATCGAGAGGACCTGCGGGCTATCCCCCACGGCCGAGAGCGTCACCGCCGGCGCCGAGGCCGCCGTGGCCGGCTGGAAGTCGAGTCGGGGCGCCAGCGGCTGGTTGCGCTGGTCCACCCAGTCGGCCCAGGGGAGCCAGTTGCGGATGGTGTGTTCGGCATTGTCCGAGGCGAGCAGGTTGTTGCCCGACGCCTGGGTGTATCGGTCGCGGACCGCCCGGATCACGTCGCGGTACGGCAGCACCGGTGCCGGCTGTGCGCCGGAGCCGGTGGGGCCGTCGGGCGTGCGGTCCTCGAGGGCGACCTCCATCTCGGGATGTTCGAGCACGAGGTTGCGGTGATGGAGCCGGGCAAGGCTCGTCGTCAGCCAGTTCGGCGCCATTGACCCCCACTCGACCCACGGAGCCAGCGCCATGACCGATGGGAGCGATCCCCCCTGAAGCGACGTCACGTCGAACCGCAGTCCCGTCAGCCGCGGCTTGTTGTCGGTCCCCGTGGCCGGTTCCCAGGTGAAACTCATGAGCCCCTGCGGGACGAGTCCATGGTTCGGGTCGCGGGGCAGTGTCGACTGGCTCACGACGAGCGCGTAGGGCGTTCCCGCCTTCAGAGGCAGGACAAACGCGTCTTTCGGGTCGACCGTCACCCCCCAGGCGCCCGTGCCGTCGTCCGAGAACCCCGTGACCGTGTGGGTCTGCGCCGGCCCTCCGGCCGGGTTGACTCGCACGTCGAGGCCCTTGTAGGCGTCGGTCAACTGCAGTGCGGTGCGCTTGTCCACCGGCAGCCGGGTGGCGAGAGCATCCGCCGGCGTGACTCCGGAGAGCACGACGAGGCGGTCTGCGGGCACCGCGCGGAGGTTGCCACCGGTGGCCGACGCCGGGTCGATCAGGGCGTCCTCGGCGATCGGGTAGAACCGGGCGGCGTCGCGGCCGGCGGAAAGCTGGAACGGAACGGCCCCGGTCAGGCACGGCTCGACGCGCAGGGACTCGAGCGCCGGCGGCCCGTCGACGACCTCGCCGTCGTGCTGGAAGACCAGCGACGAAGTCTCCAGCTCGTCGTCATAAACCAGGGGGGCCGGAACCGACCCCGGATCATCGAGCGCGAGGGTCGCGTCCTGGCTCCTCAGCTTCATGCCCGGTGAATAGGCCAGAGTCTGCGGGCCCACCAGGTCGAGCGCGACGCCACCGTCGTGGCTAATCGTGGCGGCGACGCGCAGGGACACGGTCGCCAGATCCTCCATGTCGAGCACGATGCGCCAGTGCGTCGCGAGGTCGGCGCCGGTGCGTTCATCGAGGAGTGTCAGCGGGCCGCTCCAGTTCGGGAGCCGGGGCCGGTCGAGGCCGATGGCGCCTGGCGTGAACGGCACGTCCCCCACGCGGTATCGGGCCCAGGCCGGTGGCAGCCCGCTCCAGGCCGCCGACCCATCCTTCGGCACCGGCCGCACCGGCTGCCAAAGGTAGTTCTTGACCACGAACGTGGGATCGGCCGCCCCGGAGGCATACAGCGGCGGAGCCTGGCTGAGGAAGACCGACGGATCGCCCGGGTGGGCCGGCTTGACCCAGTTCGCCACGACGTGGACCAGCTCGGACGGGATGCGGTCGTCGGCCCGCTGGCCCGAGTCGATGAGCGCGCTGATCTCGTCGACATTGGAAAAGAGGTACTGCGTATCCTGGGGCGACTGTTGCTGCGAGACGGTCAGTGTCGCCGGGACCCACTCGGTCACGGTCCCGTCAGGCCCGGCGAACCGGAGGGTGACTCCTGGCCGCAGCAGCTCGTCGACCCGGGACGTGGTCTTCCCCGCGCTGGTGGTCCGGGTCACTCGGTAGTAGACCCCGGGCGCAGCCCCTCCCGCGGCGAGCTGGATCGGTACTTGCAGGTCGGTTGTCAGCAGGTTGGTGATATCGGTGATCACCTCCTGGAGGCGGTCGGCGGGGTCCGCCACGTCGGGCGAGTCGGGGCATGCGATCGCTTCCCAGATTCGCACGCTGACGTCTTCACCCATCCAGGCCCCCCGGTACGCGATCCGCCGGTGCACGGTCGAGCCGTCCGAAGCGGTTTGCACCACCTCCATCTGGAGCGCGCCGGCGGTGAGGACAATCTGCCGGATCACCCCGCCCGGCCAAAGGCGGTCGAGCAGCCGCCGCGCGTCGTCGGGCTCGAACAGGAGGGAGGGCTCGACCAGCCGGAGCGGGCCGGCGGTGATCGTCCCGCGAACGTAGGCAGCGCCGGCCTTGGGATCCGGATCGAGTTGCACGCGGCCCAGGAAGTTCAGATCGGCAGGGCCGCCGGGCAGGAACGCCGCGTGTCTGACGGCGTACGCGCGGCCCAGCAGCGTTACCGCCGAACTGGGCGCGGGGACCACGCGGAGGCGGAGCTGTTCCGCGTCCAGCCGCAACACGCTGCTGATCGGGAGACTTAGATTCTCGGCCCAGAAGAAGGCCCGGTCCGCCCACAGCGTCAGGCCGCTTGGGGCGTCGAAGAGCCCGTGCGGGTCGTCGAGCGTCATTTCCACGCGGACCCAGCGCCCCCCCAGTTCCACGACGTCAGCCCGCGCCGCCTGGTCGGTGCGCCGCTCCGCGGGAGCCTTCCCGGCTCGGGTGCGCGACGTCCTCGGCTGTTGCGCTTTCCTGTAGTCGCTCATGGTGGCTCCCGGGAATCGGTTCGGTGCGACGCGGGTCAGACGATCTGGAACGAGGTCGAGCGGCCGCTGTATCCGTCGCGAAGCGTCTGCAGCACGTACTGCTCCGCGACGTTGTAGTAGGCCGCTTTCTTCAGGACGCGGACGGTGAACGTCACGTAATACGAGGGCGCGGCCGGAGGCGCCCCTGGCGTCGCCGGCGACGCCTGCACGGCGACCGACATCACCGGCAACGGCACGCCGTTCCCATCAACGACGGGCTTGCCGTTGGCGTCGAGGAAATCCACGCCGCTAGGAAAGAGCTGGACATAGGGCCGGTCGGTCGCAATCCCGGTGGAGGGCTGGAACGCCGGGTTCCACGGCGCCACGACCAGGCAGAGCGGCAGGTAGACGAGCCCCTGCGTCGCGCCGGCCTGCCTGCGGGCGGCATGAGGAGGAAGCGGCGGCGCGGTCAGGCCGTAGCGGTCAGCGGCAACAGCGGCATCGAGGTCCCCTACGGCGCGAGGCGGCGGCGGCGCGGTCAGGCCGTAGAGGATCTGGAACTGCACCGCGAAGTCGGGCAGGTCCTTGGCGGCCACATCCTTGCCCAGCAGCGAACGGGTCAACGACGGGGGGCTGGCGTCGGCCTCCCAGGGTGAGAGGTGGTCGCGGTTGCTCGGAAGGAAGACCGTGAAGCTCAGGTCGGCCGCGACCTCCGGGGGGAGGGACGCGCCCGTCATAGCGTGGATCGCCGGCGGCCAGGTGCCCAGGAAGCCCGGTGCCCGCTGCGCTGTGGGCGCGGGGGCGCCGGGGTCCCCCGCCGGGTCGCGCGGCGGACGACGCGCCACCAGACCGGCGGCCGCGGCGCCGCGGTCCAGCGCCTGGGGGGGTGCGGTCTTGCGCGACTCATAGGCCGCCCGCACCTCGAGGCGGTAGTGGTAATAGAACGGCAGGTCGGTCAGCGTCACCTGCCGTTCGCTGGCGAGGAGACGGTTGGTGGCGGAGGCGTTCCGCGGGATGCGATCGATTGCCAGTTTGGCGGCTGCGGGTGTCGGACCCGTCGTGACTGCGGCCAGCAGCGTCTCCAGCGTCACCGGCGGGTCTGCGGGACCCCCGGTGTCGATGAGGTCGTAATCGAACTGCCATAGGCAACCCCGGTAACCAGTCCGGATCGCCGAGATCTGGTTCAGCCCGGCGCGGATCCCCTCACTCGGGAGCTGGTACTGGAACTTGACCTCCGTCGGGTGCGGAATCCAGACGACCGGGAGCGGGTCCGACACCGCCGTCCGGTCGCTGGGCAGCACGCGCTGGACCGTCGAATCCCACGCCGGCGGGTCGCCCGCCCCGTCGGGAGCGTCGGGGAACACCTCGACTTCGCGGGTGAGCCGCTCGGCCCAGCTCACGATAGGCCCGTACCGCGACACCAACCGAACCGCAACGCGATAGCGGTGGCCGTGTGCATCGGGCACGATCCAGTTCAACTGGCACCGGCCCCCGACCGCCGCCAGCGCGCGGCTGCCAGTCGCTACCGGCTCCAGCACCAGGACGGGAATTTCGGGAAGGACCGCAGGAAGGGGCGGAGCCGGCGGAGGCGGCAACGAGGCCGTCTCGGCGAAGTACGCGTCGCTGAACGGCCCCGACGCGAGCACGAACCGGGCTGCCTGCCGGACATGCCACCACAGTGTCAACCGGTCGGTGGGCGCGGTGCCGTCCGGCACGACGACCGCGCGGACATTCATCCAGGTTTCGACCAGCGTCAGCCAATCCGGGCCAGTCGCCACCAGCGGCCGCGCGTCGTGGAGCGAATAGACGCTCGTCGCGTCGGGTATCTGGGAAGGCGGCCACGGAGAGTCAACCGTGAGGATCCTCTGTTTGTTCACGGTCTGGGCGTTGACAACGGTGCGCGCCTCGCCCTGCGCGGTGCCTTGGGTGATGACGAGCGTCAGCCCGACGTAGTCCTTCGGGTCCGGCAGTTGCCAGTCCTCGGAGGGGTCGAGCAGGAACAGGACATGCTGCGCGTCATCGGGTGCCGGGCCGGGCGACGTGCCGAACTCGACCAGGCCGCGATCCGTCAGGAGCACCGTGAGCTCGCGCGGCATGACCACGAGCTTCGCGAACGAGTAGCCAACCGGCGTGCTCCCCGCGGCCCGCAGCGACGAGCCCGACTGCAGGCCGACGACGACCCGGGCATCGTGGCCGCCAACCCGCGGCGGCTCGCCGGGATCGAGGAGCAACTGCGGAAGGAGCCGCGCGGCGCGGCGCAGCGCGGCGACCATGTCGCGCAGATCGAGGGCCTCTCCGAGTGCGTTGGTCAGTTGCAAGTCGACGGCGAAACCGAGCCGCTCGAGGAGGTTCAAGTGGTTGACGACTTGGCCGGCGAGCGTGTCTGGGTCGCGCGACGGCATCGGCAGCGCGCCGCCCTGCTGGAGGGCCAGCTTCGCGGCGTCCGGGAGGTAATCCAAGAGCGAGGACGCCGTGGCGATGGCCGAGCCGTCGGCGGCGACGGCGGGCACGAAGCCGTGATGCGGGCGCAGGTCGATATCGAGCCGTGTGTCGGGCCGGCCGTTGTACGGTAGCCCGTCGAGCACGCGGCCTGCTGGTCGGGTACGTCTGGTGGAGCGCCGCATCGGGGGCCGGCCGTTGTACGGTAGCCCGTCGAGCACGCGGCTCAGGCCCGAGGCATGAGGCGCGACCTGGCCCAGAGCCCGCAGGCGGTCGGGCGGGGGCTTGTTGACTACCCGGTCGACGAAATCCCCGGCCAATTTGCTCAGCGCCGCCGCGCCGTCATCGCCTGGGGCGTTCGAGGGAAGCGCGTGGATCAGCCAATCCGTCGCCGGGTAATGGATGGGATCGCCCCCGCTCGATGTGGCGTAGTAGTCGGCCTCGATCTCGGCCCATCGCAAACCGCGCGGCAGGATCTCGACGGAATCGGGGTCGCGGCGCTGAGCCGCGTCTCGCGCTGCTTGCGCCAGCGAATAGAACGGGATGTTCGAGTCAAGGCCCGCGAGCAGGTCGTCGGCCACGGCGCTGCGCCGCAAGGCAATGGCCGCGAGCTGGCGCGACAGGTCGCTGTCGCGGAACGCGGCCACGTCGTCGGGTGGTGTGTCGGCGGGGACCTGATCGGTCGTCGAGTCGCGTGCGGCATCGACGCGCTTATTCAGGTCGTCAAGCGCTCCCTGCCACGACCCCACATCGGCCGGGTTGAACTTTAGGCCGAGCACCAGCAGCCGGAGCGCCAGGAGCATCGCCGCGACGTCGCGCAGCGTATCCGGATCGTTCACGTTCAAGGGCGAGCGGAGAAAACGCCGCAAGGCACGGGCCCAGTTGCCGGCGGGGACCAGCAGCGACCGCCAGCCCGCCGTCTTCCGCGCCTGCAGGGCCGCGTCGAGCGTCGCCCAGTGCCCCGCGAGGTCGCGCAGGACCGTGTTCTCCGCACTGTCAATATAGTAGTAATAATTTAAGAGGATATCCGTATCCTTGAGCAAGAATGTCACACTGGCGGCCGGGTCCGGCGGCGTCAGGTCCGAAGGCCGTAGGCCCGGGGGGAGGGCCCAGTAAGAGGTCTCGGCGAACTGCGTCTCGCTGTGGATGAAGACCGCCTCCTCCATGGTCTCGCAGAGCACGCGGGACTCCGCCGACGAGTCGTCGCGGTCGTGCACGACGACCTCGATGCCCCCCTGAACGGCCGAGACTGTGTCGGCGGTGACGGTCAAGAGGTTCACCTGGAGCGCCTCATCGAACCGGTCCCCAGCGGAGAAGGCGTCGAGCGGTGCGAGCGTCGCGGTGCGGAGGCGGATCGCTTCGTAGTCGTCGGCCGGGATATGCTCCAACTGGTCGACCGGCCGGAGAGAGGTGGGCGCGAACCCGTCGCCGGGCAGCTCCGGGACGAGGAACGCCGGCAAGGGTGTCACCAGGGCGTCGGTCACCGCATCGTCCGATGAATCGGAGCTCCCCGAGCCAACGAGGTGCCGGACGTAGAGACGGTAGCCGAACCCGGGTCGGAAGAGCGGGTGGTCCGCGATCGTGAACTTGCCCGTGCCGGCGCTCCCCGGATCGGCCAGGACGTCGGCGCGGAACTTGCCCCGGGTGAATTCGGGCGGGGGCGTCGCGTCGACGTCAGCCAGACCGACTTGCGACCGATCGGGCTGCGGCGCGGGCGCCGGCCCGTACTCGCCCCCCACGTAGAACCCCGACTGCTTCCGGACGACCGGCTCGATCCAGAGCTCGAAGTCACTCGTACTTAGCGGATGGTCACCGACCTGAGGCAACCCCGGCGCCTCGCCCCCGGTGGTCACGATCTGGAATGGGAACCCCTTCTGTTTGGTATTCGGGTCGCGCGGGTATCTTAGGTCGCGCACCGCGAACACGGCACCGAGGTCGGACGGGAACGGGTCCACCGGCGGAACGTACAGCGACACCGTCTCGAGCGGGATCAGCCTTCCATCAGTCGGATCGTCCAGTTTGTCTGGGACCGTCGTATCACCATGCGGCACGACCCGCAGCATGTAGCGGACAGTCAGGCTTGCGCCGGCTGGCAACACCGGCTCCGTGAATGCCCGGTCGACGACGGGGAACTCGTCGCCGAAGAGATAGGGTTCGACCAGCGCCACCCGCCCTTTGACCGTTTCGATGAGCTGGTAAACCGAACCCCGATCGACTCCCGGCGGTGGCCACGGGTGCTTGGCATCGACGGTCAACGTCAGCCAGTGGGCACCGTCGTCGATCACCGCGTAGCTCGCCACGTCGTACGGAAGGAGCACGAGCTCTGACTCGCCCAGAGGCAGCAGCATGGCCTGCCAGCCCAGGTACGCCCTGCTGTTCTCGGAGGCCTTCTCGTCGAGCTGGACACGATGCTTGCTCGGGTCGCTGTCGACCGCCAGGACCGTTCCCTGAACGCGGACCTCCTGGCGTACGTCGTCGATCATCGTGATCCGGGGCCGGACCTCGTCGGCCAGCAGCGACCAGGTCGTCGCGTTGCCCACCCGGCGGAACACCTGAAAGTGTCCGAGGCCGACCATCCCGCCCTGGATGAGCGCGTCGGCAAGCTTGATCGGCACCTTGACCAGCACCCGCGCCTGCTCCTTGTCGTCGCCGGACTGCTTCGGAGCGGTCACCTGGAACTTCTGGCGGATCGGCAACGGCGTTACCGGGTTGGTGACCTGGTCGAACGTGTCGTCACCGGGGGTGACGACGAGCGTCTTGGTCGACAGCGTCCCGTCGCTGCCGACTCGCGTGACCTGGACCTGCGCCACCTGTTTGGCGACATTGGGGTCGAGCGCGACGATCCAGCCGAGCACGGCCGGCGTCGTCCCGCTGGTATCGCGGGCGTACTCGCCGAACTGGGAGGGGCCGCCCGGCCGTCGGAGGTCCTCTAGCAGCATCCTGACGATCCGCGACCGGACCGCCTGCGCCGCCTCGACCTCGTCGAGGTCCTCGCCCTGATGACGCTCGATCCGGGCGGCACGGTTGGCGTAGTCCTCGTACCGCGCTGCCTCCTCGAAGACGTCGGGCTGCCCGATGCCCGCGAGGGCCACGTCGTCGAGCGGGTCCATCTCGAAGGAGAGCACGCCGGGCGGCAGGTTCCGGTCTTCGGGACGGAGGAAGCGGCGGTCAGTGGTCTCGACCCGCGGGTCGCGGACGATAGTAATGTTCGACCAGGGTGTGCCCGGATCGGGTGACTGGCCACTGAGAGTGGATTCGAAGAACAGCGGCACAATGTCGTAGAGCTGGTCGCGCTGGTCGACCGGGAGCCCGTCGACCTTCTCGCGGAACCCGGCACTGACGGTGTTAGCCGCTTGCCACGGCGGGTTCAGGGTCACCAGGGGGGTACTGGCCGACAGCAGCGTCACCTCCGTGACGTGGTCGTAGAACGGCGGGGGTGAACCTGGAAGGCCCGGGTCGGGCGGCGCGTCGGAGGGCTTGTCGCCTCGTCTCGGGGTCAGCCAGAGTGCGTCGGTGGCGGGCAAAAGCAGCACGTAACAGGTCGCCGGGCTGCCGCTCGGGACGGTCTTGTAGAGCAGCCACGTGCCGTCGGCCGCGTCGAGCCGCAGCGGCGGTCGTGGGGTCGCCGCTAGCATCGCCACAGCCGACTGCGTCGAGAGCGCGTCAACGTACTCGTCGAGCCGCTGCTCGAACGCCGAGACCTGCTCGCGGACCTGACCGATCACCCCGCCGTTGACCGCGAGCGACGGCGCAATCGCGAGCCGGTAGCCGAAGATGGAGACAGAGATCCCGACCGAGCCCGCGAATCCGAGCACGCCGTCACGGCGGACTGCGATAGCCCCACGGAACCGGAGCTCGAGCGGGCGGGCGTCGAGCCGCAACGTCTTGGAGAAGGTCTTGCTGTAGCGCTTCCGGAAGACCTTTACGGTGATCGTCCAGCAGATCACAAGGAACGCCGAGGTCCGAAACGAGACGCCGGCGTCGATGGCCGCGTACATGTCGATCCCGGCGCTCGAGAGCAGCCCGCCGAAATCGCCGCGGAGCGCCAGGGAGCCATCGAACGCGAAACCGCCGGGGCCGCACCGAAGGTTGTTGGAATAGCCACCGCTGACCGACAACCCCGCCTTCACGAGCACTGTGTCGCGAAACACCGCCTCCCGGTAGCTACCTGTGAACAGCATCGTCGCGCCGAGGAAATTGTCGTGGTACGAAATCTCCTGGAGGTCGTAGTCGACCAGCCCCGGGGCCATCCGGAACGCGAGCCGGAATGTAGTGTTGCTCAAGATCTTCTGCAGCTGCGCGTTCGTCTGAATCGCCGGGTTGGGACGCGTCTGCAACGCGGCTGTGAGCGTGCGCTGCCGCGGTACGAAGGCGATCGCCCCCACGAGCACGGGGTTATTAATATTCTGGCGGACGAAATCGACGCTCGACTGGAGCCAGAGCTTGGCGCCTGCCACTACGTCGAGGTTCGTGTCCAAGCTGAGCACCACTGCGAGCACGTAGGTGTTGACGGTGCCAGTCCCCCCGCTGTTCGAGGCCAGCATCGTCGTCGCGACGATCTCGACGTAGGAGCCGTCGTCGTCGACCTCGACCCAGTTCTTGTCGTCGTCGGGCTGGAGCTGGTCGATGTTGCGGAGCAGCTCATCAGCGGTCGGCCGCGGCGAGATTGCCTTCAGGCGGTTGTTCACCGCGAGGCCGGCCCCGAGGCTCTTGGCGACCACCCCGGAGAAGATCTCCACGTCGAGGTCCGCGGCGCCGAAGATCACGAGCTGGGACGCGCTGGCCCCGCTCCGCTTCCTCAGTGTGCCGACCTTGACGAGCGCCTCGACCCAGGTGAACCCGTCGATGCGCACCTGCCCGCGGGCCAGGAAATAGCGGACCCCGCGGGCCTCGTCGTGGACCAGGCCGATCTTACCCAGGAACATCACCCCGCTGCCCAGCTCGACCGTGACGGTGAGCGGCTCGGGAACCTCGACATGGAGCCGCAAGGTCCCGGGAGTGAACACCAGGTCGACCTGCCCGGCCTCGACCTTGAGGCCGAAGACCTCGGGGGCCTTGAGCCCGACCGCGGCGTCGACGCAGCTCAGCCGCAACGGCTGCCCGCCGCGCCAGCTCAGCGCGAGCGACTGCACGGCCACGGAGAACCGGTCGTCGAGCATCGAGAACCGGTAGGGCGGCTCGTTGAGTGTGAGTGTGACCGGGACCTCGGCATCGACCGCGTTCAGCCCAACCAGGTCGAGCCCGCGGATCTTGATCGCTTGGGGCATGGCGAAGCCATCTAGGACCGGCGCCCCGTCCGGGCCGAAGGGGATGCTGAGCTCGCCCGAGGCCGTTGCTCCGAACCCCCACTGTCGCTTCGCCCGGTCCCAAGTCAGCCGGAGGTCGAGTTCGGTGACCTTGAGCTGCATGCCGCCGATCGCGAACTGCGCCACCGGCGCCGCGTCGGTCTGTTCGAGCTGGATCGCCACGTACAGCGATGGAGGCTGACGCGGCTTTTCCTGCCGGAGCCCCGCCTCGACCTGGGCCTTCAGGTCGTCGAACCCGGGGAGCACGAGGTCCGCCAGCAGGGTCGCTTCGCGAACCTGGTTCTCGATCACGACGATCCGGCTGATCACTCCCTGTCGAGTCGCCACGGGCCTCATCTGCAGCGGCTTCAGCACGTTTTTGTCGGGGGGCTCGACCTGCACCAGGCTCTGCGAGAGCGTCGCCAGGAAGGTCAGGCCGGTGCGGTCAACCCGCAGCACGACCGAGTCCTCGCCCGTCTGGGGCCAGAGCTTCGGAGAAACCGTGTCGAGCCGGAGCAGGAATCGGTTCGCGAGCTCATCCGGGTTCGGCGCGCCCGAGCTGGCCCCGCCGGGGAAGTAGAGCTGGGCCCCCGTCTGAGTGAGCGAGCCGTCATCGGGCCCGAGGAAATCCAGCGAGAACCCGACCTGCTCGAGGTCGATGTAGCCGTCGTGGTGCGTCTCGGTCGCACTCGGGGCCCCTTGCTGCGTCGGGTCTGGCCGTCGCGCGGGCAGTGCCAGCAGGTAGGAATCGAAGTCGAGGTATTGCCAGCCGTCGGCAGGGCCTGCGCCGGAGAACGGCTCCAGATAGAAGAAAAGTCGATTGCTCGCAAGCCGGGGGATGCGGCTCTCGTCCTGGAGTTGCAAGGGCACGCTGAGGAGCATGGAGAGCGTGTCCAGCCCGGGCTGCGCCGAGCCGATCTGAAGCGTGATGCGTGTCGTGAGAGTCACGACGTGTCCGATCCCGGCAGCGGGCGGCAGGCCCAGGTCGTTAGCCGACCCGAAGGCGAACCGGACCTCGGCATTGGTGTCCTCAATTAGCCCGCGCAAGTTCGAAGTGAAGTCGGCGAGCCCGGAGTCGAAGTCATCGAGCCGATCGAGCAGCAGGGTTGAGCCTGTCCCGAATTTCGACCCGAACTGAAATGTGGAGTCGTCGCTCGTGCCCGCGCCGAGGTCGGCCACGAAATCGCGCGCATCGTCCCAGACGGTGACGGTTGTCGGGAGCTCGTAGCGGAGCGTCAGGCGGAACAGCTCCTCCTGGAGTGTCCCATCCTGGGCAACCGCCCGGACGACCTGCGGCAGCGCCGTGCCGCCCCCCTGGGGAAGGGCCATGATCATCGGCATCCTTGCGGTGGCCGCGAATCGGCGCACGTCGTCGGGCCGGAAGTAGAGTCGCAGCGAGTCCGGAGTGAAGGCCAGACGCAGGCCGTCGGGGCCAAGGTCGATGCGTGTCGGTCCCGCCACACCGAACGGGACGTCGATCAACGCGTCGACCAGGTCGCACTCGATCCGGAACTTGTCGGTCGCCCCCCCCTCGTCCCGGTACACCCTCAACGACAGCTCCGGCCCGAGGTCGAGCCGGCCGGCCAACCCGGCGATCGCCTCGCTGCCGTTGGCCAGCAACACGCCATCCTGCCAACCACCCTCGTGGCTCACCGCGAGCGAGAACGGCGGGGGTTTCTGCGCGGTCGGACCGGTGAAGAAGCGATCGGTGTTGACCAGCGTGATCTGGAAACCGGGGTAGAGGCTGATCGGCGGGTCCGTCAGGTGGCTTCGCGCGGCCTCGTGGGGGCCGGCGCGATCGCTCATGGGCCTTTCCCAGTATCTCGTCGCCGTCGGATGGTCGGGTGTGGGCGCGCGAGGCTGCCGCGCCGGGGAGGGAGGCCCTCCGCCGACGAGGACCTTGTCCGGCGCCTCGGGATCGGCTGCTCCGAACCGAAACGATGTGTCCGTGCTGTCGTACTCGACCCCCTTCAGGCTCACGGTGCCGCCGCGCCACAAGCTCGAGTCGAGGTCGGCGACGACGACGACGAGCTGCGTGGGGCGGAGGACGAGGTCGGAAGTCGACGGCACGGTGATCGTGAGGTAGTGAGACAGGTCGAAGACGTGACTGCCGTTGCCGTCCTGCAGCGGCTGCATCACGCTATCGGGCAGGTAGGCGAACTGCCAGGTGCCGGTCGTGGGGAGATCGGCGGCCGTCGGCGTCGCGGCGTTGTCGAACACGAACCCGACCGTGTCGAGCAGATGCAGCAGCAGCGGGTTCGAGGTCGGGGCCAGCATGGCCCAGCGATAGAGCTGGGGTGTCCCTGGCTCGCACCGGAGGAACGGGAAGATCGCCGTCGGTCCGGGCGAATCGGGATAGGGGTCGAGGCTGAGGGCGATGTACTGGATCGGCATGGGGGCGATGTCCTTCACGCCAGCAGGTCGAGGTCGAGGGCCTGACCTTCGCTGGTGAACCGATCGATCTGCTGGTCGCGGTCTGGCCTGGAGGCGAACTCGACCCGCAAGTGGTCGGCCCAGTAAGAGACCTGATCGCAATGGTCTGGCTGGACCAACCTGTCGGGTATCGGTTGCGGGACCTGCTTCAGGGCGATGCGGAAGAGCAGCAGCGTGAACGCGTCGCTCTCCGTGAGGGCGCGGGTCACCCGATTGCCGGGCGGCCAGTCGAGGTCGGTCAGCGCCTCGGCGTCGCGGCGGAGGACGTCGGGCGGGACGCCCGCCAGGTCCGCTAGGACGGGGAGCCAGACCCGGGTGGAGGCGTGGAGGAGCGCCGACCGCGCGCGCTGGGACGTGAACCGTACGAACCCGCGGCGCCGGCCCCCCGCCGCGTCCCGCCGCGCGGTGAGCCGATCCCCCTCGAACCAGGCCACCCGCCGCAGGAACGCCGCCGCGGTTTCTCCCTCCTTCGTCGACGCGTCGACATGACGCACCACCCAGCGGATGATCCTCTGGAGCGACCGCGCGCGGTCCAGGTCAGAATCTCCCAGGTCTACGTTGGCGGGGGCGTCGGTCTGGGCGAAGCAGCCGGCGCAGGCGGAGTAGTCGTCGTACACAACCTGTTGCGGGTTCGGCTCCAGGTTGTCCCAGCTCAGGGCATGAATCGGGTCGATGGTGACGTACGGCGGGCTCGTCGCATCGCCGGAGACCCGCTCGAGCTTGATCCGGAGGCTCTGAGTGTCGTCGCCTCCGGCGACGCCGATCACGTCCGCGAGGACGACCGATCGGGGGCCACCGACCGCCTCGCTCAGCGGGCCGAACGTGAACGCCCACACCTCGTTCGAGCCGATCTCGGGCCAGGGGAACTGGATCCGGGCGAACAGGCCGAGGGGCGCGTCGTCGACGTAGCTCAGCTCGCCGGCGACCACCGCGAGTATGCGCGTTCCCGGCCGGGCAAACAGCAGCACCGCGTCGCGGGGTGCCGTCTCCGCCGGCGCCCGGCCGCCGAACTGCCCCGCCCGGGGACACCAGCACCCCTTGCCGAATGCCCCGTGGTACTCCGCGACGACCTCGCCTGTGCGCCCCTCGAACACCCCCCCGCTCACCCGGACGCGCGGGATCCGGTACGCCGTCGCCGGGAGGATGTCGAATAGCGCGCGGCGCAGGCGGACCGGGAAGCCGACCGTCCTCCCTCCGTTGGCGATCATCGCGCCGCCGATCAGGCGCGGCCAGTCGGCCGGCCCGCAGTCGTACGTCGCCGCCGTCGCGGCGGGCAGGTTGGGCGCGCCGTTGACCTGCTGGAGCAGCCAGAGCGTGCCCCAGAGGTAGCTCATCCCCGCGTGGAACCCGGGGTCGAGGCGCCCGAGGAACTTGTTTCGCAACTGAAAGATCAGCGAGTCCACAGGGAACAGGGGGATGAACGGCGTGGTCGCCGCCGAGTCGATGCGCTGCCGGGTCGGCACGGCCTCGACGGCCGCTGGGAGCTGCGGGAGCGTGTACGAATTCGAGAAGTAGGCCGACGCGGCAGGCTGCACCACCTGCGTGCCGGCCGGCTCGACCCCGGGCTGGTTCGAGCCGCTGAGCTGCTTCCAGAACGGCGACGCGGGGTCGGCGATGCGCATCGGGTCGCGGACCGCGCCGGGGGACGGCGGGTCGAGCGGGTCGCTGCCGTGGCGGCTGCTGGCCCAGGAGACCGCGCGGACAAGGGCGAGCAGACGCTGGGACAGGGCGTTGCTGTCCAGGTTGTCAGCCCGGGCGGCGAGGAACGCGACCCAGAACCCGACGGCCGCCGTCGCGACGACCTCGACCTCCGCCCAGAGGGCGGCCTCGGCGTCGTGGTTGTCCCGGGTCCAGGCCGCGAGGGTGTCGCGCGTCGTGGCATGGACCGCCGCCGGATTCTGCCCCACGGCCGAGACGTGCTTGACCCACCCGAACCCGGCATTCGACGCGAGCCGCGCCAGGCGTCGCAGCCGCTCTGGGGCGGCCGGTTCGAACACCAGATGGAGCGCGCGGCCCTCGTAGTGAGTGCTCAGGCCGCCGGCGTCGTCGGGGGCCCCCGCCGACATCCACGCGTGAACCACCTTGAGCGACCGCGATGGCAAATCGGGCCACTCCGCCACCACCATCCGGACCAGCTCGTCGAGGCGGTCGCTCACCTCGGGGGCCATCCGCTGCGGGTCTCCGAACGCCGGGCTGGTCTCCGTCCCGAAGGCGACATCCGGGTTGGTGTTGACCGTCAGCAGGTTGTAATCGGCCGATATCAGGAGGATCGTGCGCGTCGGCACCCCGACCTGGTTCGCCTCGGTGGATCCGGCGGGAAGCGTCTTACCCGGGGACGGGTCGGGGTGAGGCCAGTCGTAGGCCGCGATCGTGTCCCAGAGCGTGGGCGCCCCAGCCGGAGCATTCGTTGGCAAGGAGTCCGCGTCGTGGCCGTCATTCCCAAGCAGATAGAAGTTCGCGGCGGCAAGGAAAGGGTCGGCTCCCCCGGGTGCCCCGCCCCGATCGCGCGCTCGGTCAAAGAACTTGCTCTCTTGCGTGTTGCTCGGCTGCCAGGCGGACGGGTTGTCGCTGTACGCCGCGCCGGTCACGATCACGGGCCGTACCGGAATCGTGAATTGACTCGGATTCGTGAGGGACCAGTGCTCCTGCACACCCTTGCCCACAACATCCTGCGCGGCGGCGTCGCTGGTTTGCCCTTCCCAGTAGAGCTGGGGCATGTTGTAGTCGCACACCTCGAGAAATTCTTGCCAGGGGAACTCGCGCTTGGCGCTCGCTGGAAACTTGAACGAGCTGAGTGCGACCGGAACGTGAGCCAGACCCTGCTTGCGCATCAACAATCGCAGTTCGGACATGAACAGCTGTGCTTCAGCCCGCTTCGACAGTTCGTTCTCTTGAACGTATTTTGAGCAAGGGACCACAACCCACTGGTGGTTGCACTCGGCGTTGAGCACATATCCATCGACCTGGAAACTCTGGATCGCGTTGACCGCGACCCGCGCCTCGGCCTTCGGCCGGGTCGTTCCGTCCGAGTCCTCCGGCTTTCGTCCGTAGATGTAGTGCCAGCCCCAGACGCTCACACCGAGGTTGTGGAGCTTCCTCACGAGCCGAACCGTCCGCCCGCCGTACGGAGAGAGCCCGTCGCTGAAGGCGATACGGACGACGGCGTGCGAACAGCCGGCGTTAGCGATACGCTGGGCGAGGGCATCGACCGCATCCGTGCCATCTGCCAACTGATCAAGATGGTATGTCCAGATACCCTTCCCTTGGATCAATGGCATATATTTGGACCTTTTATGTCTTTGAAAGTGTGGCGGGGCCAATTCTTAGCCGCCGGGGACACGCGGCGCAGAGCGCTGAACTATGGCTCGATGAAAGGGTTCCGTGGCCAGTTAAGCAAGTACGCTTATGATAGCCAGGCTATGCTCGACATGCCAATAAAAATCAGAGAAATACTTCGACTTGCCCGCGACAGTGCCAGAACTCTGGCGATTCCCGAGACCCCCGCTCCAACATGGCCAAGATTAAGGGCCGTTTCTTCTGAGATCTGTACTTTCGCGTAAGGAAAGGGAACAAAACTGAATTACCGATAACTGGTCGGCATGCGACTTGCGAATCTGGGTAAACTGGGCCAACTTTCAGAAGTCACATTAGCCAATGAATAATTAATATAGTGCAAATATTAATTATAGTTATCATTATACTATCTCGATCTTTTTATTGTTACTGCAATCTGCACAGCCTGGTGGAAATGGGCAATGACGACTGTTCGGTTTCGTTGCGCTTTAATTCGCGAAATAGTTCGTTCTCGTTACGCGAAAGGGGAGTGAGATCTCGCCTTCCTCATGATTTTTCCGTCGACCCGGCGCCTGTTCTTGGTTCCGCGGCTCTCGGGCTTTTCGTCATAGCGGTTTGGCCTCAGTGATCGATTCCGCTAACTCATCTGGCCGATCGCGCAAATCATTACAAAGTGCGAGCTAAGGCCCTTCCGTGGCAGACGACTTGGAGGGGCCACCCAACGCCGATCGCGAATATGG
This sequence comes from Isosphaeraceae bacterium, assembly GCA_049516015.1. GTDB lineage: Bacteria > Planctomycetota > Planctomycetia > Isosphaerales > Isosphaeraceae > Aquisphaera. Next base: position 64,963 of record JBEKTN010000003.1, read on the forward strand.
GTGGCTTGTGCTTATAGTTGTTGTCTGGTAAGGGCTTGGAGTCGGCCTTCCGTGAGGGAATTGGCACGGTTCAATCACGGGCGTTTCCGGGTGACAGCCGAGGCGAAGCTCCGACCGCTTGCTCACTTCAGCTGCTCAATGGCCTGAACAGGTGGACCGTAAATTGTCTAGAATTGTCTAGAAAACGGGGAATTCAGACAGACAAAACGCCCGAGCGAGGACAGAAGTCGTTACAGGGCCTTAAGTTAGCTATCCATTATCTGAACAGATGGATCGTAAATTGTCTCGACAAATCCGAGAAACGCGGCGTTCAAATAGACAAAAACGCCCCGAGTGGTGACAAAGGATGTTGCTGGCAGCGCCTGCAAGTTGCGCGCGGAAGAGGCCGCGCCGAAGGGGCCACCAGCTCTCCGGCACCCCGATAAGGTGGTTGGCCCCTTCGACTCCGGCTGGGTGGCTGGGGTCGAGCTTGCAATAGCCAACGAGCCCCCAGCGCGGAGGCCTCGGATCTGGGGGCGTCGCCCTTCGGGCGTCGACCCCAGCCACCCTGAGGAATGGGCCGGCAATAAGTTCCCGATTTGAAGCTCAGTCGGGAGCGGCCGAACCCTGGGCTTGTCGAGGAAATGCGGAACGCTGGCTCGGTCTTGTTGCTTCGCCACCGATCGAACACTCGTCCCCGAAAGCGGTGAAGCAAGAGATTCTTGAGCCACGGATGAAACACGGATGAAACACGGATTGGAATTCAATGAAGTCGTAGACGGGCCCGGTGGTAAGCACATGCGTAAATGTGACTATATAATTTACATATACACATTTATGGTAGTCTGTAGCTCTGCTACTTTCTTATCCGTGTTCCATCCGTGTTTCATCCGTGGCTGAGAAATCTTCTTCTCTGTTCCCTTGTGAAGGCCCCTGGCTTTCCGCTCGAACTTCCAGTTGGGGCCGATGCTCCAGCGGCGGAACAATGATGCGGCGGTTCCTTGCGAGAGCCAAGAGGGGCGCCTGGGCACCCGGCAGGCGACGAATTCCCACAGAATGGCGAACGGGCAACCGTGCGGACTCGGAGGAAAAAAGGGAAGCTATTCCTGGCTCGTTCCTGAGCTGTAACCCGCTTTTGTACCATGCCAGGGAATTGGCCTAAAACATGAGACCGTCTTTTGTCATCATGGTGCGGTTTTCCCCAAGGCCCCCATGGAAACAAGGACGGTCCCATGGCTGCACAGTGTTCGGCTTCCTCCTCGCGGGCAT
>JBEKTN010000004.1:0-57363 GCA_049516015.1 Isosphaeraceae bacterium
TACTGCGGTTGCCCGCCGTGCCGCCAGGTGTCAGGTAGAACGTGACGGACGTCGAGCCAGCGGGGATCGTGACGCTCGACACGTTGCTTCCCCCCGACGCGGCCTGGAACGTGTCCGAGCCGCCAGAGCTGGCAGGGGTAACAGTCACCCCACCCGGCACCGCGGGTTGATTGAGGCTGACCATGAACGCCATGGACTGAGAGCCAAGGGCCCCGGACGTTGGCCCCGAGAGCGCGGCTGACGCCGAAGCATCTTGCATCCATTCTAAGAGCGCTTGACCACGCACGCTAACGCAGTTGCGATCCTGGCTTACAGTAGAAGCTTTGGTAAAATAGACCGGGCCGGAATACCCTGGTGTTTCGAGACAAGTGCGATTGTCAAACTTCCCATCCGTGCCATCCCCGACACCTGGCGCCTGACCCATCCACGTATATATCTGCCAGCAATTTTGATAGTAATAATAGAGGGTATGGGCATAGGTGTTGAACACTTGGAACCCGGAATTCTGCAACAAAGCGTAGAAATCTTTTTCGTAGACTCGCCACACTGGCAGGTATCGCACGTCCTGCGTCACCTGCCAGTTGTACCATTCATTACTTTCGGAAGGTCCTGTGGCACCGGTGGAGCATGCAATCGAGTACCCACCTTCATATCCATACAACACGCAATTTCCACCGGTAGCGGTATTGTAATTCGCAATAGCCAGCGAGGAACCGCTCAGTTCACTCGCCACCCCGGGCATGTAATAGATCTGATGGATAAACAAGTCAGCAATCTGGTTTATTGTCGCTGCGTTGCAGAATACCGTAGACGGAGACGAGCAATCCATGTCGGTATACACAGCCTGACCATAAGCGCCGATTGGAATTGAGTTCGTCTCAGCACAACTCAGCATCGCCGGCCCATCAGACGGGCCTGCGTTGATAAGCATACGTATCCGGCTGGGATTGCTCGCAAACACAGTGCGAAAGATCGTGCCGACCTGACCGACTCTCGTAACGTAAGCATCAATATAACCGTTCAGTCCATTCAATTGATCGAATATAATAAGTGTTGAGTAAATACTATTGCCAATCCATGGCTCATCCGCCAGTTCAACGTAAATCGTCTGCCCGGCCGTGCAGTATTCCAGGAGCTTGTTGGCTATACTGTAAACACAACTGTCCGTAGCCAGCAACGGCAGACAGACATGAAGATTGCAGCCGACCTGACTCGTTATAATGCCCGTAAACTCATACGGCAATCCGGCTGCCGGGACCTGTTCTGCACAATAGTTTGATGCGGGTGATAGACTGTATGATCCGTTCAGCGTCACGACCGCGTTCGATGTTCCGGTCCAGCACGATACCACGAAGGCGTTTGACCCGACAACCAAGATGCTTCCATTGGCGTTTCCAGCAATTGTTGTACCATCGGTACAATAAATACTTGGATAACTTGAGTTGAATCCTGTGACTTGTTGCCCAGTTTTCAACTGATGAGGAGTGGGTACGCCCGCCGTAGTCGAGATCAGGACCACCCATGTCTGATGACCAGGGCCAGTATACCAACCTGGTAATGTAGATAATGAAGTCCACGCGAGCCGATTACAGATAGTCACTGTTTCGCCGGTGCTATGGGCCACCGGGCTGGAGAGAATTTGGTTGAACGCTGATCCTCGGACGACAGTGACCGACGTGCCTGAAGATCCGGTGATGCGCATATATTCGAGAGTGCCCGCTCCCCCTTGACCACCAATTGCGAGCATCAGCCCGTAGAACAACGGGCCGCCGTTGATCTCGGTTGCGGCGTCGGCGAGCGTGATCGTCGTTTGCGAACTATTAATCGCCGTCGAGACCGGCGACGAAAGAGCGGTCCAAGGAGAACCGAACTGGTCTCCGTAGATATACGGGTAGGTGGACGTCGTGAACGGTACAAACTGTTGAAACCCAATCGTATTGTTTACCCGATGATTATTCCACGAAAAGTCCCTAAGTTGGTTCAATTCCCATGATTCAGTGATGTTGGACTGACCAGCCGAACCAAGGCCGAGAACTGAATCCATGAACCTCATGGAACCGCAGCCGTTGGGGATCGTGGCAAGAAATGAATTTGATAATGCGTAAGGATGCGATCGGTCAAATGTCAGTGGCGTCCCCAATGTAAACGTAAATTCTCCGGGACCCAGGATGAACAGGTTCGCGATATAGGTGTTACCGGAACCAGCGGGATACTCCAGACCAATTGGAACGTTTGCAGTCGCGCTGCCGGATGCCTGTGTTACTTCAAAGAGATAGTACTGATTGAGGCCGCCGGTCCCGGTGTTGTCACACGAATGGATCTGCGCGACTGTTGATTCGGTTCCGGACATACTCACAAGCATAAGCTGAGGCGTTGCCGTCCCACTGTTAGCACCATATTCATCATCATATCCAATTGCAAAATATCCAACGGCAGACGGAGCACCACGAGAATCATCGCTGGAACCGCCACCCACGTCAACCAAATCCATGGTGTATGCTGAGCCGAGGGTTGTCGGATAATTGGGAGATCCATTATTCCATAAACGATATCTCGAATTCTTGACAACTTGAGATAGGTCGCCGCTGTAAAAGCCGCCGAGTGATATGTTGAATCCCGGCTTGAGCCTCTTGGTAAGACTATCCGTGCCACAACATGAGTAATACGTGGACGGGGACGTGGTTACATTCGGGGCGTTGTTCGTGATCGCGAGATTTGTCGTCGCACCAACCACCCCCCCGTTTTCCAGCAGCATCCAACCCGAGGCCGTGCTCATCGTCATGGTATCGCTATGACTGACCGGGGCGGGCAAAGGCAATTCCATGAACGGCGCGTAACCATCGATGAATGGAATTGCACTGCTTAAACTTCCAATGCTAGTGCCATTGTTATAGACGCTGGGAGCCGCGAACATGAATTGAGGATTGGCGGACGTGCTACTGGTCTCAAAGAACAGAATAATGGATTCGCCCGATGATGACACGTAGGCATTGCTTATTTGGCTGTTAGGAGTCCCCAATACGATGTCCTCAACGGTCATCGCCCCGATGTGGGGGCCCGTGGTGGAAGTCGACGCGTTTCCTTGGCCGTTGAAAAACACACCCACTGCCATGGGGTAAGTGGGAGTTGCAAACGAATAGGAAGCCTGCCACTCTTGTTGATTCCAAGTCGTTCCGTTTGTGCTGTAATAACCATATGCCGTCGTGGTGCCATAAGCCGAAAGAACCAGAATCTTCATGTAGTAGAGCTGGCCCACAACCGGAGCAAACGTGTTATCGAACCCTGGCGTATAGACACCAGTAAAGCCTGATGTAAACCAATCTGTTCCTAAGCCTGTCACGGTTATGAGCGAGATAACGCTGACCGGTGGAGTCCCGGTGATCGATGAGTATGGGGTGCCAGCGAACAGGGTAATTCCTGCTTCGACATTACTGATAGTTCCGAAATCTTTGAATGTATATGTTACTTCAAAGCTTCCTGAAGGCATTACTGCAGACGGGGTTTGAGCGCATAGACGTGAACTCGTCGAGAAGATCATCCCGTTTCCATCGAGTTCAATGGAGGCCGTGCCTGACAGGTGATTCGCATCGTTCGGCCATGAAGCGCCGCTATCGGAAGTATGAGCGGTCAAGAGGGAATTTGGCGTTCCAGTGAAGGAGTCATAGAAATATTGGCCGCTTACAGTGCTTTCGGTGTAGGTAAGATATGAACCACCATATTCGTATGAAACAGTGATCTTAGATGACGCAATCGTAATCTGACGAGTGCCTGTTGAGCTTGGAGTGAGCCAGAAGCTCGCGGATAACGATCCGTAAGGAACCGTGATAGTCGTAACATTGGAGCCGCCCGCAGTCGCTTGGAATGTATCTGACCCATTAGAGCTGCTTAGTGTGAAGATCTGACCACTGGACCCAGCACTTGAATTCAACGTGATAGTAAATTCTGGCTGAACGCTCAATCCACCGCTTTCTGGACCTGAAAGTGTGGCCAACGTTGGTGCTATCCAAAGGGACACTGCGACCAGATCGATGAAGGCGGTGTTATCGCCTCCAGCGGTGTCCAATCCTTGGAACGTGATCGTATGGGATCCGGCACTTACAGAAAACTCAGAAGTAGAGTAGGTTACATAAGACGCGCCTGTCGGTGTAAATGTGCCGACGACATTGCTATCGATCAACACATTAAAGTTCTGATGTTGGGGACCACCATCATTTCCACGCTGGGCGGCATAGAAACTAAGCACGTAGGAACCGCTCGACCAACCTGCGACCGATTGACCGAAGGAGCTAGTGCCTTGGAGAAGGGCAACTTGAACTCCCTGTGGGGCGTTGGAATTACCCGATGTGAAACCGCTATCGTTGCCAGATATGCCTGAATTACCAGAGAAAGTCCATGCTGAGCCGGTAGGGTTGTACTGGAAGTTGCCGGACCCAACCACCACTTGCTCAAAACCAGGATCACCGATCGATACAGATGGGGAGATTGTCGCATCGTAAGTGATTGTCGCATCGTAAGTGATGGGCGAACCGGAATAGGTGAGCGCCGGCGATTTCGTGATCGAGATACTGCGGTTGCCCGCTGTGCCGCCAGGAGTCAGGTAGAACGAGACGGACGTGGAGCCAGCGGGGATCGTGATGCTCGAGACACTGCCCCCACCTAACATCGCTTGAAACGTATCACCAATTCCCGTGCTTGCTGGGGTGATGATCACGCCACCGTAACCGGCTGGATTATCCAGTGTCACCGTGAAAGGCGTGGACTGAGCGCTGGTATCGCCAGAAGTCGGTCCTGAAAGAGTCGCGGTCGTGGCTGGAATATCTTGGACGACAAGTTGACCAATATGGGGGCCGGTTGTGGCCGTCATGGCTGCTGTGCCGTCGTAATTCAGCAACGGACCAATCGCGATATTATCTCCTTGTGTGTCGATAGTCAAGTTGATGAACATTGATGTCCATGGACCGCCTGAACGCGTCGAATACGAGGCTACGAATGTCGTGTTACTGCCTGATGTGGTGACATCGATTTTGATGTACCAAAGCGTCCCAACCGCTGGAACTGTCGTGAACAGACCCGAAACGGCCGCACTGGTATGAGCGAAATAAAATGATGGCGTGCCCGATTCGGCAAACACGAACGTATACGGATCTGTGAATGACGAGAGCGGGGAGCTTACGCACAGGAGAATCCCCGCGCGAGCTCCTGAAACGGCAGTCAATCGCTTTAACGTAAACAGAACCTCGAAATTTGCCGTCGTTGGCATCGCAGCCGAAGGGAGATTGCAGGCCCCCCCAGACGACGGATCAAAAATCATCCCGTTACCATCCAGCTCAATCGACCCACTGCCAACCTGGTGACTTGCATCAGTCGGCCAGGTCGCGCCACTATCGGCGGTGTGGCTCGTCAGAAGGGTTCCGGCGGTCCCGGTGAACAGGTCGTAATAGTAGACGGTCATTTCTGTCTTCTCCCAATAATCATTGACCCAGCCACTGCTGAGTTGGCTGTGAACATTGCAGGACGGAGTGGTGTATGAAATGAGTTCTGAATGCCGCAGGAGCGTCATCCAGATCGTGATCGCCGTTCGAGACTCTTGGTGGGTCGCGATGGCCTCGAGCGATTCGACCAGTGCGGGCGGGGTTTCGTCGGCAGTGACGGCCACGACGCTGGTATTGGATTCCTCGCCGACGGTGCATTGCCTGCCGCGGCGAGGATGCCCTGGAACTGGGCGATCGTCTTGGCCAGTTCCTCGGCTGTGAACAGGTCAAACTGAGTCGGGTAGTGATTCTTGATCGCCGCTCGGTCAGACCGGGGCTGGCCTTCATCGAGCACCAGCAGGGCCGGTTCCGAGATCTGTTGCTCGGCCCGTCCCAGCATGGCGGCGATCTTGCTGAACATGTCGTTGCCGGCGACCTGGTTAAGCCGCTTGGAGTTCCCGCCCTGAGCCACCGTAGGCCCCGTGGACCCTCCCGCGCCGGCCGGTTTAGCAAGAGCCGTGGCCCCGTCGGCCGCGTCGCGCAGGTCGGCCTTGTAGAGGCAAATCGACTTGGCGCCGTCCTTGGGAAACTGCACAACGTGAACCCCTCATAGGTCACGCTGGCCCCGCTCGGGTTCTTCTTCTTCGGCAGCAGCCGGTTCGGACCTATCGGCATCGTGCCGTCAGGTTGGACGTACTGCTCAGAACCTGCAAGACGGGATGCGCCTGGGTCGTGTCGGAGCGGATCAGTTCGTTGTCGTGGTTGTACTATTCGCGCTGCAGTTCGGCGATCGCTTCGTAACGGGGCAGGCCGATATTCCGAAATCGGGGCTGGCGGCGATCGAAAACTCGAACGATCGGCACGCGGCCGTAACGGTGCTCGACCGGTCCGACCTCGAGCACGCCCGACTTGTCGAAGAGCATCCAGGACAACGCGTCCCAGTACCACCAGAAGATCGAGCTGTTGTCCTGCACGTCACGGACGAGGCATTCCCGATAATTGCCCAGCCGATCCAGAGTTCACCAGGCCAGGTTCTCGGGAAGTATGTACGAGGCCACGCAGGTGTCGAGCCCCAGGCGAACCTTATCGGCCTAGGTGCGGACTTCCTCGCCAGCCGGCACCGTAGGATGATCGAGATCACAACCATCTAGGTATATCATTATTAAAGGTATACATATGTGTTTCTCAACAATGCGAACAGCCGGTCGGGGCCGTCGCAATGGGCTTTCCGGCTACAGATTCGCGCCAGATGGGCCTCTGCCCCCTCGGCAACGAGGGTGGGCACCGGGGTACGGGTACGGCGCAGTTCGTAATCGTCGTCGGTTGCCTGGTTCGCCTGATCGGTACCCATAGGCCCCCGGTCTGGAGCGAGTAGTTCGCGTCGAACGAGCAGGGATACTCGCGCTTGTGGCGGATCAGGTTGCGGACGGGCATGCCATGAATATCAGTTCCATAGAAGGCCATCCGGTATGCCTCACCTTCTTCCCAGGAGTCGAGTAGCCAGCGCCAGGGAAGCCGGAACAAGACCCATTCGGGATGAGGCTGGTCGATCGTTTGCCCGTCTGGGAGTCGCGGTCGCGGCATGCCCGTCTGACTCGCCAGATAGGCCAGCGCCGCTGAGTTCGGTGTAAGTGGCATGGTGAAATTCTATTGGACCGATGTGCGGACCATTGAAGTTGACGAGGTTGCGGGACGGTGGGACTTCCGGTCCGCAGAGCGGAATCTACGAGGATAAAAGACACTCCGCCTTGGCCCTGATGAAGCCCTGCTGGGGCGTTAGGCCCTCGCGGAGCATGAGATTGAGGCCGCCGCGAAGTGCATCGATCGGGTCTTCGTGGGGATGCTGGGGATCAGCCGTGTAGTCCATCCACTGCCCCGCCCGGCGGGTCCTGGCATAGCTTCGCATCGCCGCGATTAAGTGCTTGCAGCGTGGGTGGACGATCAGCCGGACGTTTCCATCGGCAGAGCGGACAAGGTTCTCGATCAGACCCAGGCCATCGGTCACGCAGCCGTGACATTTGGGCCACTGAAGAAGGTCCCTCTTGCCCACCAGGCCGTTTCGCTGGTACTCGGCAATGACCGTCGGGCCGACCGGGTTCCGCGTGCCGCCAGCCGAATCGGTGGAGATTCGCCTGCGTGCCGACCCGCAGAGCTCATCGGCAAAACTGCTGATCGCAAGGGCGGACGCCTCCGCGGTCCGGCCCTGGGCGAGGTAGTTGGCGAAGACGTTCACCTGCTCATCGCAGTGCAAGCAGCAGCCGCTGGAAGCCGTTCGCACCTGGAGAAAGACTGCGCCCGTGAAGACGCCGCTGTCGACGGTGATGCGTACCGGGAGCGCCGGGTCGAACTCGGCGTCAAGCATGACGTTGTCAGCCTCAAGAAACTGGGGGAACCAGGCGCTCTCGGGCCAGGATCCCCGGCAAAGATAATCGCTGGCGAAGACTAGCACCGAGACGCCCCTGAGCTTCTGGATGAACGAATCGATCGCGTAGTGGTCGCGGCTGCACTTCGCCTTGGGCCGTCTCAGGGGATGAAGATCGCCGTCCTCGTGACACCAGGTGAACAGGGGGTAGTCGGGGCAATCCTCAAGGGTCACGCCGCTGCGCTCTTCGGGGCAACGTTCCAGCACTTCGAAGATGCAGTAAGTGAAGATGGGGAATTCGCCGCCGCGATCGCGCTCAACCGATGACGACATCGGCCCGCCCAGCCGGTGCCAGATGGACGTCGTCAGCAAGCTGGCGCGGCAGCCGCGCAGCTCCATCGCCATGCCCAAGGCCGACTCGCAGATGTCGGGAATCATCTCTTCCACCTCATCGAGCTTGAGACTTGCAACTTGCGCTCGGCGGAAGCTGCTCGGGCTGGCGGCCAGGATGGCGACACGCGAACAGTTCTCATAGGAGGCTTCGGTCTTGAGCAGCCGCGTGATCGTGGCGGCGTCGCTGCCGAACCTGCCTCGGCCGTCCACGATCGCCTCGGCGAGTGCCCGATAAATCTGCTCGGACTGGGCCCGTGACCCACCCAGGATCATCGTCTCCTACCGCGGTTTGAACCGGCTGCACAGGTGCGTGTCGATGGCCGAGAGAAACGACTTTCCGCTACCCCGCGGCCCGTGCCAGAGAGCCAACGAGGGACGCTCGAGCACATGGTAGCTGAACATCGCCAGCGGGGCGGCGTGGCCCACGCACACCAGCCTATTGGGGATCCGCACCCTGGTGTACTGCCTGACCTAGTCGGCCAGTTCGATGCTGGTCTTGGGAGGGCGATTGCGAACCGATTCAATCAGCAGCGGGATCTTCGTGTTCACGGCCGATCTGGAGGATCTTGCGGGCAAGCTCATCGTCGATGACCAGTGGAGACGTGGCTTAGTGCTCATCGGCCCCCGGCTTGCCTTCAAGCCGGAGCCAGATCTCCAGGATGGTTCGCAGGTTTCCCTTATCGGCCTACTCAAACAACGCAAGGACGAGCCGGTGCCTCCAGGTGACCCCTTCCTTGTTTTTCTGGTCGAGACAGGCCTGAAGCAAGGCCGTGTGGCTCGGGAGGGCAACGTCTTAAGCGCCCCCAGCCAGGTCGCGGTTTTCATCTTCACCTTGGCCGCCGCGCTGCGGCTGTGCTTGGTCGGCCGCCTCGAGTCCGGAACGACTGGCCGGTTCGGACAAAGCTGTGGAAGCTTGATCGCATAACTATCAGGTGCATAGCAACGCTCATCGGCCATTCAAGGTGCCGCCGGTTTTTCCAAGGTTCGCGAAAGCTGATTGATCATCCTCTCGAGGTGTGCGAGCTCTTTGCGTCGGGCCGCAGCATCTCGGTTCTGCCGGGACTGGCGAGCCTCCTCAGTACCAAGCAACCTGGCGAAGTGGCTATGCCGGGTGGATTCCTGTTTCTCGAGGTTCTGATACCGAGCAGGAAATCAGCGCCATTTTCGAGCATCAGGAGAGCGCCACCTCCAGAGTCTCTTTCTTTGTGTCGTTCCCCCGGGTTGGCTCAAAACCGTCTCCTTCTTTGTCTCGTTCCTCAAGAACGCGCTGCAATTCTGGATCTCCTTCCTCGTTTCGATCCCGAGAGGAGCTCCCGTGGGTGAGAGCGCCTTGGTCTTTCGTTGGCCGAAATGAGCCAACTGCATGAAGGCCATTTCAGCTTTCTTGCTCGCCTCGCTTGTGCCCGCAGGCGCGAGCGATATGCTGAAGCTGGTCGCTTCAGAGCTGCGTTGCGCCCCATGGAGTTGGGCCATTGGCTCATCAACAAGCGCGAGGCCCGGAGGTCGTCCGATATGGTCGTTCGCCGTCACGAAGCCGGGCCATTCGTGTTGAGCACGAATTTGAGGCTTCAGGAAACGGCCGACCATCCCTGACGGGGACGGCGCTGTGGCCAGGGCCTTGTCGACCGGCTGATGAACCACGTGCGGCGCCCCTGGAACAAGGAGAAAGCCATGTGAGCAAACACAGCAATCGCGGCTCGCCCAGCGCGTGAAGTCGTCGATCCGGCCGGGCCGGCACCCGCGCGAATGAGGTACATGAGATCAACCGTCGTGAATGGCCGGAATGTCCGGCCCGCCCTTGACCGCGAGCGCAAGCGGGCGATCGCCTGGTCAAGCGGCCGGATCGTTCGTAACAGGCTCAACACTGCCCCAGGCCCTGAACCAGTGCCGCCAGCGGCTCGACTACGAGCTTTGACTGTGCAAGCTGGTCATCCCGTCGTGGTCAGCACCGCAGCCTGCGGCGGGCGACTCGGCGGTGGCCCAGCCCACGACGGGGGCTTTCACCAACCTCGTCCGCGCCCCAGAACTGACCGGGGATACGCCGTCACGCCACATCCCGTCACAGCGATCTGCTCCACGCAACAAACGCCGCGCGCCGAGTTCGTTCGTTTAGCGCGCCCGCCGCGCCGGCACCCTCGTCACGGCCCGGAGTGGCGCTCCCTTATCGCTCGAAATTGGCGCTAACTTTCCGCTCGGTATCAACAGGTCTCATCTTGTTGGAACCTCCTTCTCATATCCTTCAGCTTTCGCCACCAGGATGAGTCCCCGGTCGATCAACTTGGCAATGTCGGTACGACAATATAAGGCCAGGCCGTCGACCCACGCTTTCCACTCGCGCGAGCATTTGAGGTTCGTCATGGCCTTGCCCGACTGATTGTGTCCCGAGATCGCTTCCACCGTCTCGGGATTGACACTCACCAGCAATGGCTTGCCAATGAGTTCCATGAGGTCCGGACCGGGCTTGAACTGTTCCGTCCTCGGAAACCGCTGATGTTGAAATCGGCGATGGACTTCCTTCTCTTCCTTGAATCCGCCAGGGATTGTCTTGAGAAGCACAACTGGACCTTTGAATTCACATCTGAGGTTTCTGATTCTCTGATCGACATCGCCAGAGCAGCCGATCTTGATGGCCCCGGTCCCGGGAACAACCCGCCTTGCCGGTTGATGGCAGTCACCAGTTCCCGGGGAGAGAACGTCGGATCCGACGCCAGCTCCGGCCAGAGACTAACGAGGCTCCGCCTCAGACCGACGAGCCTTGCTGCAATTACACCCGACTGGATTCGAACCAGTAACCTTCGGTTCCGTAGACCGATGCTCACTCGCCGTAAGCCTTTCGGCGAAAGGGTTTGGGTCGTGTCCGTCGGCACGGGTAGCGTTCTGGGTAGCAATCGGCGGCAAAACCGGGGATGGATCGGTCCCGGTCAGGGCCACGGTCTCGGGGTGGTCCGACTCAGGCTTGAGACTCGGAAGCATGGATGCGGCGGCGTCAATGTCCACGGCGCGGGGGCGAGTGTATCGGCCGGTCAGCTCCAGGGTCGAATGCCTCATGAGCTTCTGAACTACTCGGGGCGTCACTCCGGCTTGATCCGCCAGGGTTGCACACTGGCAACGAAGCGCATGGAAGTCGAACACCAGGCCGCTGGCGTCGATGTAGGGAATTCCCGCCCGCTTGAGGTCAGGGCGAAGCATCTTCGCTCCACAGTCCGGGGCAAGAGGGAAGATCGGCCTTCCAGGGGGCAGGCTGGCGACGTAGGCGTGCAGGTCAAGAGCCAGGTCGGAGGAAAGAGGCAGGATCGCGGGTTCGCCGTTCTTCGTGTAACCGGCGGCAACCATCACGGTCGCTGGGCTCTCTGACCAGTCGAACGATTCGGGAATGATGCTCTCGATTTCCGAGTATCGCAAGCCGGTCCCTACGGCAAGCCTGTAGCAGAGAGAGCGTACCGGGCCGGTCATCTTCCGCCACGGCGGGCCGGAGTGGGCCACATCGATCAGCCGGCGGAGTTCATCGACTCCCAGGGCTCGGCGGTCATGACGGCGATCTTCCCTGGCGTTGTAACCGGTCAGACTCACTAGGGGGTTTTCGCGTAACCGCCCCGTCTTCCAGGTCCAACGGGCAAAGGCACGAACGCAGGCGCGATAGTGGTTGCAGGTCTGGGCCGATCGTCCCGACTCCCGAAACGTCGCCAGGATGGTCTGTACTCGCTCGGCAACCATGTCCGATAGTCTGGCCTTGGCTACCAGAGCGCTGATCGCGGTCTTGGCCCGTGCTTGCCGGGGGGCGGTGAGAGTCTTGCCATCGATGTCATTGGGCTTCGCGCCCTTCATCACGGCGAACAGCCGTCGCACACGGTCGGCGCTCTGACCGGCGTGCTTGCTCGTGTAGCCCTTGGCGACCAGGTCGGCCTGCCACTCGGCAAGGTGGTCTGCCAGGGGCCGATTCTCGTGATCACGGTAGGTCAGGGCCTTGCGGTCGATCAACCCAGCACGGAGGAGTCGGACTTGCTTCTCCAGCTCGTTGGCGATTTGCTGGCTGACGACCTTGTCAGTGCAAGCGGTTTGCTTGCGACGGCGGCCGTTTTCATCGACGTAGAGAATGACGTACTTGGTTTTGCCGGCGGGCTTGAAGATACTTGCCATCGGGTTCGTCTCCTGTCTAAGCCAGGGGTCGAATCAAGGGGGCGAGCTCGTTGCTAGCGGGCTCGTTTCCCGTTCACCCCTCATCGTGCCTCGGGGGTCGGGTTCGGTCAATGCGTTCATCAGTCGGGTCGGGACGGTTCAAGATGGGTCGGGCTCGATGATCTCCACGGTGTTGCGGGCGATCACTCGGACAGCCGGCGGGGGTTCCGTCTCTCGCGCGGGCCTCGAACCCGGGGCCTCGACCCGGGGGCTTGAGTTCTCACGGCCAACCGTGACGTCGTAGAATGAGCTCAACCCCTCTCGACCCTGCTAGCGGCGTATCGATCGGGGCCAGCTTGCGAATCATCGATCTTTGTCCGGGGCGATACGGCCAGCTCTTCCAGCTCGGCTAGGGCGTCGTTGGCCCCGATCCTATCGCCAGCGTTCGCGGCGGCCAGCCAACGCAGAAAGATCGCCTTGGCATCCGGCGGTGATTTCGGCGGTGGAATGCGTTGGATCATCGTCGATGCTCCGATCCCTTCTCCGGGGGCTCCGCGGCCACTCATCCCTTGCTGATCGCCGTTCTCTCCCCGGCGGACAACGTGTTCCACCATGCCTTCCACTCAAGGAAAGCTTCCCGGCCTTCCTGGCTGGCCTGGTGCGAGATCGGCAACCGCTCCGGGTCCAGAGCAAGCCAGACTCCTCCCGGGGCTTTGTGCTTGCGGCATCGTGGTGCCTGATGGCTCCGGACCGAGGCGTCAACCGGCCAGTCGCCACGCCAAGGATAGGTGTGCTTGTGCCTGCCGCAATCGCACGGAACGCAGAGCACGAATAACGGGCGGCCGGTCCGTGCGTGCCTGGTGCACACAAGGGTTCCCAAACGGACCGAGGCGTCCGCCGGGGCGTCGGCCTCGAGCAAAGGGACAACCGGCAGCTCGGCACCCCACATGGGCAACCTGGGAGTCGCCGGCGGTGGTTCAGGCTTGGGGTCGGGGGTCGGTTTCGATGCGGGCTTGGCGACCGCGGCCGGTTTGGCGACCGGTGCGGTGTGTGTGACCGGAAGTCTCGGGGCGTGGTTCGGTCCGCAGCTCGGCGCCGGGCGGCCTTGCCGGCGCAGTAGGATCGGCGGCGGGCCTGTCGGCGATCGCTGCGGCGGGGGCGGTTTGCTCATCGTTGATCCTCCGAGAACTCGTCAAAGTCTTTCGACCCGTTCGCCGGGGGCAGGATTGCCGGGTCCATTCTCCGGCCTGGCATCGGGGGCGCCGGTCGGTTCGCCTGGCTCTCGCGCCACTGGCGTTGATTCGCTTCGGCCAGATCGAGCGCCTCGGCGATCGCCGCGGCCAGGTCGGGCAGCTCCCGGATGCGAACGCTCATCCCGCGCTTCGCGTCCGGCCACCACTGGCCATCGTCGCCGCGCTTCCAAAGGCGCAGGCTGATGAAGGGCTTCCCTTCGAACTCGCTCCAATTTACCCGGATCTCCTCATCAGCCGATCGCTGGATGGTCCCGATCCGGGGACCGTTCTCCGTTGGCGGGGTTGCGGTTCGCTTCGGCGGGATCGCCTGGCGGACTTGCTCGGCGCGATTGCGTAGCTCGTTCCCGGTCATGTGTGTGTCTATCCTCCCAAACTGTGCGCCTTGTGCGCCACTTTTACCCAAGCTGATGAGGTCCAACGCTTTGCAGGGGCGCACAAGACGATTTTCGAGTGCGCCAAGTGCCCCAGACTGGCGCACAAGCCAGCTCCGGGCGGCTTTTCGGGGATGGTTGCGCCGAAAGCAGGTGGCGCACAAGGTGGCGCACAAGGCGCACAGTGGCGCACAACGGTTTTTCGTTGTGCGCCACGAAAAACCCAGGTAAACAAGCCACGAAACCCCAAATGGCGCACAAGGCGCACACTTTCCACAGGATAGATACGCGTATAGTAAGTTCCGCATAGCTCTCCCGGGCGCATAGTGATCCTCAGGGCATGGCCAAGAAGAGCACATCATGAGGCATCCAGAGAACCTCTCGCCGGTGTTCCTCGACCGTGGCGCGCCTGGTGAACCTTCGCCGCTTGCCTGACACTGGCGGGTCGGTCTTGATCCGTCCTGACTCCATCAGCCTGGTGTGGACTTGCCTCTTCGACCCAACCACCTCGCTCTGCTCCCGGGCGATCCGCTCGACGGCGGCATAAGCCGCGCTCGGTTCCAGATACACCATGTCGCCGTCGATCCAGCCGATTCTGTTTGCGCCAGCCTGCTCCCAGCACGGCATTACCGACCGGTCATAGCCTTGAGGTCCACGGTCGACTCTTTCTCCCTGTGTCCAACCGCAAGCAGGAGCGAGTTCATCAGAGGGCGGCAAGCCATCCGTGCCGGCCAGTACAGCGCGCTTCGAGCCTAAGAGGGCTCGGATCATGTTGATGTAGATCTCCCCGGGATCGGCCTCATCCTGAATCTCGGCTTGCATTGGTAGCGTCATGAAGAGCTGATTGCGCACCCGAGTCAAAGAGAACTCAGCCTTCCGCTTGATGACTGCCTTTTGTTCCATGGCAAACCGCAGAAAGAGTTCCCAACCCGCCGTCCACTCAGCAACCGCTTCCGCGTGGCGCAAGTGACACCCCGGGTAATTTTCCATCGCGTCGGCCTGGTGCCTCTGAGCCAATCGCCGCAGTTCAATGCGCTGCGCCTCCAACCTCCCAGGGCTCGCGAGATATTCCGCGTAACAAGCGATGGTCAGGGCGTACCAACCATCGCGGGCGTCATCATGACATCGCTTGAGACCATCGAGGTTGATCAAGCCTGGCTTGAACTCGATGATGATGCTTCGTCCGGCAGATGACTTCCTCCGTGGTTCGCACTCGCCGGTCGAAATGATGCAACCGCGCGGATCCAGTCTTGGAGCGGGCGAACCATCAGCTTTCATGCGGGCCTTGCCGGCCAGATCGCCTTGCGAATTGATCACGGAATCGGCTTTCGCCAGGTCACGGTGTGCCTGCTCTCCATCAGCGATCAGGTTGTCAATGATCAGTAGCGAATCCTTGGCCACGTACCGAAGCCTTTCCAAACCGGCCTGAGTCGATTGCCACGAAAGCGGCATCGAGTCGAAATACTCCAGCTCGGGCGCGTAGAACCTTGCCGCAAGGCATGCCGTGCTGGTCTTGAGCGTGCCCGTCGTGCCCGCGAAGTGAGGAACCGTTCTGCTTGGCCCCAACAGAGCACGGTAAGGCATGCTGGTGAGAATCGATGCGACCGGCTCGGCATCGTTACCCAGGTTGTCGAGGATTGCGAGAACGCGCTCTATACCCTCTTTGAGCCGGCTCAAATCGGGAGCGGGCAAACGGTACAAGGTGAGTTCAGAACTCACATCCAGGTGGATGTCGGTTTCACCGTTGCTCCCGATTGCGCCACCGGCGTGAAGGTAACAGTTCTTCCCGGCAACCGTGTGCCAGCCAACCGACGTGAAGACATCCCGCACCTTAACCCCTGGATATGAGTTGACCCGGATCGAATGTTGGAAACGGTCTTTCATGCCCTGCCCGGTCGAGATCACGAATTTCAACCCCAGTTGGGATGACACCCAACCCATCGACTCGAAGTCTTCGGCGGCCACGGTTGCCATCATCACCGTGCCATCATCGTGAATCGCCTCCACTTCCACGTGCCGGGTAGTCTCGCCGGCCTCATGCCTGACGATCTCCCGGACGATCCGGGCCCGGAAGTTGGCGAACCGTTCCTGACATGTGACGGCCTGGCTTTGCTCTTCGGCCAATGGCTTCCACTCGACCGTCTGGCATGCCAACTCGTCGAGCTGATCGAGGGTCCCACCGTGGTCCAGGAAATCGCTCACATCGCCCTTCTTGGGGAGATCGGACATAAGCTTGACCAGGTCGAGAATCTTGACGCTGGCGGCCTTGCCGTGGAGCGACCGGGCAACCCCCTGCGCGTGATCGCGACCGGCCTGGTCGTTGTCCTGGATGACCAGGCAGTGGAACCCGACCAGCTCATCCGAGTACCGATCGAGCCATTTGCACTTGGCCTGCCTTCCGTCTGTCGGGGCTTTGCTCGCGCCTTCCGGATTGCATGTCGCCAGCTTCTCCTCTTTCTTGAGGCGATTGACGTCCTTCTCTCCCTCCACGATGTAGACAACGCTTCCGGGGGCGGCCGCGGCGATCGCGAGCAAGTTGTAGAGAACCGGCTTCCTTCCCCCGAGGCCAGGGAGCAACCTGCCATCGGGGCCCGGATGGTGATAGGAGAACGTCTTCTCCCCGCTGGGCAACCGCCATCGCTTCTTGACGTAGAGAAGCTTCCCTCCCTTGTCTGGGTAGTCGTACTGATCTTCGAACTTCCTGCCATCGGATTTGCGCACGCCAGGCTTCCTGATCGCCAAGTCCGGGTTGTGCTCAACTCCACAAGGGCACTTACCGCGAAGTCGGTGCGACCAGGTCGGGGGCTCCGTGTTTGGGTGATGTTTGCACCCGGCGCCGTTTTCCTCCCGGGTGCAATAGATCCAGTCCCCTTGGATGAACCCAGGGCAGCGTATCCCCTGTCCGCGCGGAGCGTTGTCACAACCGCCACAGACCGGGCAGGTTACTCCGTGGGTGAACCGCTGCCTTGGTTGTCCGTCGGGACTTGGCAACGCGGATCGTTCGCGCGACGACGCGCGGAGTAAAGTCATGGATTGCCACCCCTTTCGATCCAAGCTCGAATCGTGGCGGGCTTCCACCTCGGGCAGCGGCCGACGTGGATGTCCGGCTTGGGAATTTTTCCAGCGGATCGCATCCTTTCGACTAACCGGCGAGAGCAGCTCAAGAGCTCAGCCAGGTCGTCGATGTGAAGCATCGGCTCGATGCTGGCGGGCAACGTTCGACCGCGGGGGGAACCCCCTTGGGATCGGGCCAAGGCCTCGGGCTGGGGGCGCGGATCCTCGGGCGAGCCGATCGGGTCCGCATCCGGAGGATGGCGGGGGGAACCCCCTTGGGGTCGGGCCAGTCTGAGGGGGCCAGGATCGGCCAGGGCGGGCTTGCGGCGGGGGGCTGGTGTCATCGGACACCAGCCTTGCCGGCGGCCGCATGCCGTGCGTCCAGGGACTTTTGACGGAGCGTTTCCAGGACCGTGTTCAGGTTGAACAGGTAGCGGCCACGACCGTCGCGGATGTGGGGAAGCTTGCCACGGCGCACCCAGGTCAGAACGGTGTCGTAACGCACTCCAAGCCGTTCGGCCAGGTCGCGAGCATCGACGAAGATTGGCGGCATCGTAGGTTTCTCCCGGCATGGTCTGTCATACCAGGGGTCACGATACGATCACCCCCCGGTATGCGGTCGTGAGCGGTTTTCTAGGCTTTTGTGAGTGGTTTTGTATGCGGGAGTATGCGGGCGGGGGTTCAGACTGTAGCCACGGCATGCCTTGCCGGCCATGGAAATTACTGGGCTCCAAGCTGGGTTTCCCCGAAGTCGCTTCAATACGTCCAAAGGAGAACAGTCGTTCCCTTTGGCGTCTCTCGTGCGGATTACTAGCTGGTCTATCGAAAGTCTCTCCCCCGCCGCGTAGGCGTTCACGAGCGCTTCGACCACCCGATACTGGGTGGGGGTCAACACACCGACTTGCTTTCCCCACACGGACACTTCCTCATCGGGACCATTCAGGACAACCGGCGGGCCGGGGGGTGTCGTCTCGGATGTCGAATTATCGGGCGCGGCGACTGGGGCCTCGGGAGCGTGGCCATTCGAATCCGCTCGGGTTGCGGCGGCGGCCGTGGGGGCGCGGCCGTTCGTCGCGGTTATCCCATCCCCAGGCGCGGCCACCAGCTCGGGACGATGAACCGCAGCGGGTTGACTCGGCTCATCCAGGAAGGCAACCGACCCACGCCACGCAGGGGAACACTCCTCCCGGACAACCTTCATCAAGGCGTGCGCCGTGGCGTGAATCTCCTGAAGCACCTCTTCGTTCTCGAAAGCCGAGAAGATCAGATCGGCGGCATCACCGGTGTAGCTCCTTTTCAAAGCGGATTCGTGAGCGTGGAACGTCACGCCATTTACCCGACACAACTCCCTGGAGGCTTCGAAACACTTCACGGACTCACTACGCTCATCCTTGTCAGCCGGGCGCCTAGGCAGGGGTCTGGCCAGCATGTAGACATAGGTGGCCGCCAAGTCTGGACGTCCATAAGTTTCGTACCAACTGTCGAATCTC
Organism: Isosphaeraceae bacterium; assembly: GCA_049516015.1. Classification (GTDB taxonomy): domain Bacteria; phylum Planctomycetota; class Planctomycetia; order Isosphaerales; family Isosphaeraceae; genus Aquisphaera. Next base: position 18,511 of record JBEKTN010000004.1, read on the forward strand.
TCGACCATCAGTCTGAAATGATCATAGATGAACAACAGCGTTTCGCGGACTTCCGCGGGCCATCCCACGAAGTGGAAATCCCGCAATCCCCACAGCGTGCCGAAGGCTTTCATGAGGTCGTCAACACACACGAGGATTTCCGGCCTCGTCAACATCTGGTAGTGCGGATCGAGGGGGTCCTCATGGAGTGGAGGCATTGCCACGCGCGCCAGGGTGCTTGCCGAGATCGCAATGAAGAGGATTTGCTCCGGCGCGGGTGTTCTCGCAATGGGCTGGCTTCCCGCATGGCTTTCCATGGGCCCTGGGCAGGGATCGCGGCTTCCCCGGGGGTCAGTCATCGACGCGTCGGCGGGGCGGCCGTTGGAGTTGATCGACATCGGCTTATCCCTTTGACTGATGCCATCAGGTGGGACGCGCCGTCAAAGGGTCGGCGCGCCCACCTGAACGGCCATGTGTCGGGTAGCTACTCCCGACTTCCCCAGTAGTGTACGGGAAGCGCTCACCTGGATGGAACATCAGGCGGCGAGCGAAGGGCCTGATAATCATTCCCCGGTCTGGTCGAGGGGCGCGGGCCTCGACCGGGGCCAGCTCGGCGGCCGGGCCTCACTTCGCGGCGGCGGGTCGATCGAGAACCCGATAGATCGTGACTCGGGACAATCCGGTTGCCCGGGCAATGCTGGCGATCAGTTTCCCCTCGGTCTTCATCCGTCGAACCATGGTGTCTTGCTCCCGAGTCACTTTGATGGGGGTTCGGATTCCGGCGGGCCGTCCCAGGTGCTTGCCGGCGGCCCGGGCCACTTCCTGACCGGCGCGGACGCGCTCGGAGCGAACCTCGGTTTCATAGGCGGCCACAGAGGCGAGAACGTTCGCCATGAGGCGGCCGGCGGGGGTCGAGAGGTCCAACCCATCCTTGAGACTGACCAGGTTGATCTTGCGGGTCACAAGCTCTTCAAAGAGCGCGGTCAGTCCCTTGGCGGTCCGTCCCAATCGGTCGAGGCGCCAGCAAGCAAGTGTGCGAACCTTGCCGGCCTCGATGTCCTTTGCCAGCTTGTTCCACCCCGGGCGATCCATCGTCTTGCCGGTGAACTTATCGCGGTACCAGACAACCGGGCCGTCCTGACTGTCGGCCCAGCGCTTCAGGTCCGGTTCCTGGCTTGCCGTGTCTTGGCCTCGACCGGAAACCCTCAGGTAGAGGGCATCGTGTTTGCCATCGTCCGCGGCCTGGCTCTTGCCCATGACTTCCCCCTGCCCTAGCGGTGCAATAAAGTTATACGTTACTCGTTACACTTATTTTGCGTCCCAAGTCGCGATTTTGCAAGGCGCGGAACGGGAATTTTGGCCGGGTACTTTCTGTTTACACTTCGGCCGGCCTCGGTCGAGGAATTCCCTCCACTGGTAAGCTTCGGGCCGTGGCGTCGAAGTGTGGCCTCGACCTTGGCCAGCTCGGGGCGCGGGCCTGGTCGAGATCCTGAGGGTCATTCCCCGGGCCGTGGCGTCGAGGTGCGGCCTCGACCCGGGGAACGACCAGGGCCCGGGGCGCACCATCGAGGGTCGAGGCGGTCGCCATGCGACCCCCACAACCGGCCTGTATGGCGTTCCTGATCCATTCCGTCCGATCCATCAAGCCAACCGTCGCGGACTTCAGGGCGGGCCGTCCAGGCGGACGGCGGCGGGTTCCATCTCTAGCGCTAGCTGCGAACCGCGGGCCCGGATCCGAGCGGCCTGGTCGGTCGCCGGCGGCGGGCCAGCTCCCCCAGCTCGGGGCGGTCGACCAGCTCGGGGGGCATTGCTTTCAATATCATGCCGGCGGCGATCCCGGGCAGTTCGGCCTGGTCGGTCGAGGCGGCCGGATCGGAGAACTCGACCGCATCCGCGCGTTGAGATTTCTCGCCGATGGGATCGGCGGAATGGGATGATTCTGGCGGCGTTCGGGCACGATAGAACCAAAGGGCCGCAATCGCGTCACCGCTCGCGACCCTTTGGACTTCCACCCCTGAGGGCAAAGCCATGGCTGCGAAAAAGAGAGAGAGCGTCGCCGACGCTCAAGATGGTCAAGAGGACCTATTCCGCAGGCTGAATGTCAAAGTTTCCCTCGGTGCTTACGAGCGGTTGTTGCTCCATGCGATCAAGGCGAACCGCCCCCCTGGCGAGTTGGTCACTGAGCTCATCAATGGACATCTCAGACAGTGGAAAGTTTCAGCGAACAACCCCCAAGCTTTCGTGAACAGGAATCGTCCCGAGGTTGTCGACCAGGTAAGGAATTCCGACGCTGGTTGACCTTCTCGGGACAAGCTGTGTCGAGGGTAGCAGTCCTGCCGGCGCTCGAGGTACGTCCAACCCCGGGGCAGGGGAGGGGGGGAAGGCCCGCGGCCGGGGTCCGTCGTTCGATGCAACAATAAGCATGCGATTCCGTTGTCGCCGGCGGCCTGGTCATCACGATCGTCGAGCGCGCTGGGCCAGTGTGGAAAATTGGCGGACTGTGACCACTGCCGGTTTATCTTTCCAGCTCTCGCTTCCGAGCATAGAAAAGGGCATTTCGAGAACAGCCCAGCTCGGCGGCGATGGCGGGCCAGGTACGACCTTGCTGATGCAGTTTGCGGGCGGCCGCCAGAACCGCGGGTGTGATTTTCCGGGGTTCACTCGCGTATGGTGACGCGGGTCCGTTCCACGGCTCGAGGGTCCGCGCCTCGAGCGTCGCCGGGATCTCCGCGGCGCCGGCCTGGTGCACCAGCTCGGGGCCGGCCGTAGCCGGCGGCGGGGTCAGTGCCTCGATGCGGTCCGCATCGGGTTGATCATCGCGGTACCGCCAATCGTCGCGATCCCAGCTATGGGCTTGTTGCTGTACTCTGGCCTCTTCCCTCAGTCGAATCCGCTCCTCAACTCTCCGCCGCTTCTCACCTGGCTTCAGTGCCCGCGATGGTCGGGGCGGGGGCTGGTGTTTCAGGGTCCGGACGATCTCGGATTCGGGGACCGCGAAGTACCGTCCCAGCTCCTCGATCGTCCATCCCTGCGCATGCTTGACGTGCACCCAACGACCGATTCCCCTCATTCCCTGACCTGCGATACGTTGTCGCGGTGGTAGTGGCCGCTTTCCAAGGATCGCTTCGACGTCCGCCACAGCCACGCGATAGAGGCGGGCAATGGATTCCGCCGAGCGCCCTTTGGACCACATTAGGAAGCACGGTCTGGAGAGTGCTGCGAGTTCGCTCATCAAAAGTCGAACCGTTCAACGGCTTGTGAGAGGGCATCTAAATCGCGGCCTTGATACCACTCCCGAGTGATTCTTTCGGAGGTGTGCCGGAGTGTCCTGGTGATCAACGGTTGTGGCAATCCAAACCCCTCGAGTGCCGTTGCCAGGGATCGGCGCAATGACTGCCAGGTCATATCCTCGACGCCGGCTCGCCTGGCAACGGCTTGAAGCCTACCCAGGGGTGTGGCTTCGGCTCTTCCGCCATGCCACGCATGGGTACCTGCCATGTTCGGAAAAAGCCAAGGTACTTCCGACGGAAGTACAAAACCGGGGGGACGATCGAGCCGGTGTGCCAGGAAATCTCGCAGGGGCTCGATCGCGGCGATAGGTAGGGGGATGGGAGCCTCCGAGTTTTCTGTCTTGAGCCGAAGTCTCGGTCGAACCCAGAACATACGCGACTCAAGATCGAGATCTTCCACCCAAGAGAAAAATCCCTCATTGCGGCGGACGCCAGAGAACGCAAACAGCGTTGTCATTGCCAGCAACCGGCGGGCCTTCCATTGGGCCCATCCCTTCCGTTCCCGGGCATCATTGGCCATCAGGTCGAGAACAGCCCTGATCTCGGAACGGGTATGGTAGGTCTTCACCATCGGCCGGCCTGGACGAATCCATTGCCGCATCGACCGGACCTTGAAGGGGTTCACGGCCAGGGCGTCCATTGACTCGGCCAAGTTGCACGCGGTCTGAATCCGGAGCAAGTGCGAGTGGACCGTCCGGGAACAAACCTCGTTCGACTTGGCGGTGATGTAGCGAGCGATCAGGATAGGGGTCAAGTCGGCCGTGGTCTGAACCCCCAACGGCTCGAGAGCCCGGAGAATCGCGACCAATTGTTTGCGAGTCTGCGGCGCCCGCATCGGGGATTGATACAGCTCCTCGATTTGGGCCATGAAGGCATGCCAAGGGATTGGGGTCATGAGCGTGTCTCCTGAGTGCAAGGTGAAGAGAACGACCGCGGGCCTGGACGATCCACCCCGTCCAAGCCCACGGCCGCTCTCAGAGGCGTTTACGGCGTCAGACGAACCGGGCGTTGAATCCGTGCATCCGCTCGTATTCGCGGCGCGCGGCTTCTTCAACGATCCAGTCGATATCGGAAGGTTCTGGCTCGATGGATTCGTCGGCGGAGGTCCTACTGTCCGGAGTGTCCAGATCGGGACTAAGCTCGATCCATGATTCCAGGTCGACCTGGTCAGGATCGTGAATGACCTCGTCGGGGATCCTCTCCGCAAAGCACAGCGGGGCGCCGAGCTCGGCGCGCCAGACGTTCGTCCACGCCGGCCAGTTGGTTGGATCGCCGAAGTCCTGGTCGTCGGGGTCGTGCTCGACCAGGGCGTCACAGAGCTGGTCGAGGATCACGTTGCCGGTTGGCTCGTAAGATGCGATCATTGGTGTACTCCGAAGTTTCGCCGGGCAGGCCCGGCAGTCCAAGGTGAAGCCTTCCGGGGCGTGGACCGTGTCAGCGGCCCACGCCCCCTTTCGTACGTGTCAGGGGCGGGCCTGGGTGAACGCCATGGGCCCGAACGAGCGCGAGAGGAAGTGGCGGCGGATCCCCGCGAGCGGGTCCGGATCTGCTGCCAGCGGGCGGCAGTCGCTGGTACGGTCCGCGTGGATCCATGAGGCCGGTGATGGGAGAGCGACAGTCTCGGGCACTCTGGCCGGCGGTGTGGCCGGCGGTGTGGTGCGGTGCGGGCCGCGCTCAGCGACCGGGACACAGGCACAGCGGCCGCAGATCGCAGACGGTGCGTCGTGGGGCACCCAGTCACCGCAGTGGCGGCAGTAACGAGCTCTCATGGCTGCCTCCTCTGCGCCCGGTCCAGGGGCGCGAGGTAGGTTCGCCAGCGTTCCAGCTCGCGGACCCGATCCGCTCGCTGCTGAGCATGTTGCGGGGTGAGCGGGTGGCTGTTGAGCCACTGCGTGAGCTCGGCGATGTGCCGCAGGGCGGCGGCCAGGTGGGCCGCGGTGCTGGAGATGCCGTTGAGCAACTGCGTGAGGTCGACGATGTGCCGCAGGGCTTCGTTGCGGTTGGACTCGGGTACTGGTGCGTCAGGCATGGTCGATACTCCTGTGTTGGTGGTAAAGCGAACACGAAAACGGGTCAAAGTCAGGACCCCGCGGGGTTGTAGCTTGGCACGGGCGGAATCGACTCGAGATCCTCCATCTCCTTGCGGATCTGCTCCCGGGCTTTGAGCCGGTCAGTCTGCCAGGTCGTTCCGTCCCGCTTCTTGCCACTCAGCTCGAGCGAGGCAGTAAGTTCGTCGAATTGGGCCTGTAGCTGCTCGAGGCGCTCACGTTTGGTCTGCACGGCTCGCCTCCTTTCCCTCACGTCGAAAGTCCGTAATGGCCAAGTTCCACATCTCCCGGAGTCGGGTCTTACGGTTGCGGCGCTTCGGGTCGGCGTTCGCTTGCTCGAGCAAGGTGATACGCCGCATCAGGCGCTTGTGGCGTTCCTTCCTGGATCGCCTGGTCTTTCGGCTCATGATCCTGTCCTCCGTTCGGACTCCGTCCCCCTCGGTTGCGGGGAACCGTGCGGGTCGAACGCTCGACCCGACAGAGGTATTGTACGCTAGGGTATATACCAAAAGCAACCCTGAGCTATCTTGGGTTTATCCTTTTGTGCAACCATGTACTAGATGTCAGGGCAAGACGGGTATATACTTGGGTTGGCGTGTGGTAGTCTGACCTGCATTGACGCGATCGAAGGGGTTGACCGATGGAGACGATGACGATGACCAGGAAGAAATCGACCCCGGCCAAGCCGGCGGCCATGAAGCCACAGGCAGACCGCAAGGCGATCGCTGCCGTCATCAAGGGCGGTCCGGATTGGAAGGCTTGGCTCGAGGGCCTCGCCGCACATCGTCGTACGGACGTCGCCAAGGTCATTGATCAGGCGTTGATTGAATACGCCAAGAGCGTCGGTTATGAGCCGGAGGCGCCATTGCGCTGATGGCCTGGCTCTGCCTCATCACCGCGGGCCTGGCTCTGTGGTTCGCCGGTGCCACGGGGTGGATTGACGAGCTGGGTGCGATTCTCCGCCGCGGCCGGCGGCGGCCAGCTCGGCGGCGATCCGGACCGTGGCGGGGCGCATGAAAACACCCCACTGCAGGGCGGGGTAGGAAGTTGCACGATCCGGTGCGAGGGGGTGAGTGATGTCTCCGAGGAAGGTTTCCGAAGTCCGCGCGTGCCGACACTGTGGGAGTGTCCGGGTCGAGTGGTATTGCCCCAAGCCACGGGTTTTCGGGGCTTACATGCGATGTGCCCAGTGCGGTGCGACCGGCGCGCACCGTGGCGAGATTCCCAAGTCGAAGCAAGGTGAGTGATGGATCTTGGCTCCGATCCGACTAAGAATCGCGTCCCTGGTCGCGCCGTCGGGCCAGATCGCGGGCAATCTCCCCGGCAACATCTCGCCTCATGTCGTCATACCTCAGGACCATTTCCAGGGACCGATGGCGAGTGAAGCGCCGAACGTCGCGAAGATCGCGGCCAGCATCGAGGGCCGATGTTGCCGCGCTGTGTCGCAAGCCATGGGGGCGAACGTCCCGGGGCAAGCCGGCGGACTTGCCCAATCGGCGAACGATCCGGCGGATCGATTCCCCGGAAAGTCGAACGTCCGGGGCCGGCTTGGGACCGTCGAGGCGATGGAAGAACGGGCCGGGTTCGTTGCCGCGGGCCTCGATCCACTCGACCAGGGCGGCGGCCGTTTGATCGGGCAGGGTTATGCGCTCTTTCTCGGTCCGGCCCTTCCCTCGAATCCAGACCGCAACGGGGCGGCCCGACCCCGCGGGCCGGCCCCCCACCGGAACGGTGGGGAATCCCCCCGGTCCGGCCTCGACGTCCGCCAGATCGAGGTTGCATAGCTCGGCGCGTCGCAAGCCGAGATCGAATAAACACGCAAGAATCGCTCTATTTCTCCGGGCCCGGGGATTGGTTCCAGCTCCAATCGCGGCGCGCCAGAGCAGCCGGACGTCGAGCAAGTCCGGGCCTCTCATGTCGCGGCGCGCCTCGACTTTCGGTCCCTCGACGTCGAGACTCCAATTCGTTCGGCCGATCTTACGTGAAATCTTGCACATGCTTCGCAAGGCGGCCAGCCGGCGGGCGATCGTCGCGCCAGCCAAGCCGCGCTCGACCAGGGCGGCCGCATAGTTCATCGTCATCAGGTTGGCGCCGGCCTGTCCGGCGGAAAGAAGTACCTCGACCGCGGCCGCGGTCGAGGTAGCGCCCAACCACTCCCGGAATGTGTTCAGGTCCGAGAGGTAGCCTCGGAGCGTGTTCGGATTCCGGGCCCGTAACCAGGCGTTGACTACATCGGGTGTGCCGATGGCGGGAAGGGTGGCGTCGGGATGAGTCGAGAGGGGAACCAGCTCGCCGGACATGGAACGAATCTCCTGTTCTAAGATGCAATGCTCTCAATATGACCATACCAAGACTCCGAACCTGCCCGCTGCTCTACAGCAGCGCGGAACCGCATATATGCAGTTCACCCACGTGAAGAGAGAAAGGCAGGCGCCGACTCCAACGCGCGGCATGCGGTGGGGCGGGATTGGATCGAGCCCCTACTATCAGCTTGGTGCATGAAATGGGTAGTCGTGCGCGGAAACGCGAATTGACGCGCACGGCCCGGGGCACGCTCGACAACGCCGAGTGCGATAACGGCGGACAGAGAGCTCCTTCAGATAACTTCAGTTCGCGGCCCCTGGCGTCGCCTGGACACCTATCTCAAACGACGGCAGTTCCACCACTCAGGACCGTAAACTTGCAGTAGAGGCATGCGGCCCTGGCGCCGCATCCGACACCCGAAAGCGGCTCTTGCGTCGCGGGCGTCGGCCCGATTACTCGGAGAAACCTCCCCAGGAACCCCCCCTGGGGGGGTCGGGGGGCAACCTACGGGGGGGGCAACCCGCATTCCGCGCTCAAACCGGTCGAGACCGGCTGTCGGCCGTGCACTTGGCACGTGCGGCCTCGAGGGCGGCAAGCTCACTATCCATGTCGCTCACGGTCATTGCGAGGAACGTCTTGCACAGGCTGATGACTTCTAGCGTCGGCAGGTTCTCGACATCCAGGAGTCCGGCCAAGGTCGCAACCAGCCGGTCGCGCCGGTCGCTTTGCTCGTTGCCGTCAAGCCAACCCTCTCGGATCGCCTGGCGGATCAGGTTCAGGGCGCCGCGGCGGTGCTTTCGCTCCCCAAGCCAATCGAACGGCTTTCGCGGCCGGTGATGGCGACTCATGCGTATGTTCCCAGGGGTTGGGGGGTGGATTGTTGCTGGCGTTGCCCAATTATCGCACGCGCAGCCGGCGGGGACCGTTGCCTCAGAACAGGCAAATAACAGGGCTCTGGCGTCGCCTGTCGAGCCATGGCGTGATAGCTCGATGGTTTTCCCCGTCCCATCCCGCGGGCCCTTCCTGGCGCAAATGCGGCGGCCGCGGGGCGCGGCCCGATTCATCCCGGGCGGGGTGACTCAGGAACGCGCGGCCTTGACCATCGCCAGGATGCCGGCCTTCAGGGCCTCGGGCAGGTCGGGCCAAGCATCGACCACGGCGGCAAGGCCGGGGTCATCGGGTAGCAGGTGGGTAGCATTTTGGGTAGCAGTTGGGGGACGGATTGGGTCGGTTACAATCGCATCCTGACGTGATGAAGGGGTCGGATGAGGGGAAGATGATGAAGCGTTTCGCATAGTAAAAGACGGGGTTTTGACGGTTCCTGTCGGCTTGATTCGCTTGCCGTCGTGATTACACCCGACTGGATTCGAACCAGTAACCTTCGGTTCCGTAGACCGATGCTCTATCCAATTGAGCTACGGGTGCGTATGCGTCGCTTTCGACGGATTTATCCTATCGAACCCCCGGAGTGATGACAAGTCTCAGGACGCCGGGACGCGACAAGGGGTTCGGGGGGCGGGGGGCTCTCATGCGCTGATCCCTCTCTTGAGGGAGAGGCCACAGTGAAGCGACAGCGTAAGGATCTGGCCTCCAAAGCCACAGCCCGCACGCGATCGCAGCCAGGGATCGATCGTTCAATTTGACACGGTGGCAGGGCCCGAGTCCACGAGGATCTGGCAAATTTCGGTAGGCACCGGTCGGCCGCTAGGTAACGGTTGCGTTAAGATTCCGGGATGTGCATAATGAACCCGTTCGGCCAATCCTCGTAGTAATACAGAGAACGAGGCCCACGCGCCATGCATTCGTGCACCGTGGTGTGACCGATCGATGGGCCGGTTCCCGCTTGACCGGGCTCGATGCGTGATCGGTCGGATGAGTTCGACGTGATGGCCGACGTTGATCCGAGGCTTGGGAGGAAGATACCGGCATGTCCACGTCCGTCATGATTGAAGCCGATGGGCTGTGCAAGCAATTTGGGTCGTTCCTGGCGGTCCGCGACGTGTCGTTCTCGATCCCCAAGGGGCAGGTGGTGGCCTTTCTCGGTCCCAACGGGGCAGGCAAGACCACGACGATGCGGCTGCTGACCGGTTTTGTCGCCCCCACGCACGGCACGGCCCGGATCGCGGGGATCGACGTCCAGTCCGACCGTATCCGCGCCGCGGAGCACCTTGGCTACCTGCCCGAGAACGGCCCGCTCTACCCCGACATGTCGCCGCTGAGCCTACTCAAGTTTTTCGGCGCAGCCCGCGGCCTCTTGGGGGCCAAGCTGCACAGTCGTGTCGATGCCGTCGTCGGCCAGTGTGCCCTGGATTCCGTGGCCCACAAGCCGATCGGCAAACTTTCGAAGGGCTATCGGCAGCGGGTCTCGATGGCCCAGGCGCTGCTTCATGACCCCGAGGTCCTGATCATGGACGAGCCCACCAGCGGCCTCGATCCGAACCAGATTCGCGGGGTTCGGTCGTTGATCCGGGACCTGGGCAAGTCCAAGACAATTCTGGTTTCGACCCACATTCTCCAGGAGGTCGAGCCGGTGGCCGACCGGGTCCTTTTCATCCATGATGGGAAGATCGTTTTTGACGGCAAGCCGGCCGACCTGGCGCGAATGAACGGCAACCTGGAACAGTCCTTCTACACCTTGACGGCACAGCCTGTGTGATGGGCTCGGAATAGTGGCCAGTGGCCAGTGGCCAGTGGCCAGTGAAGATCGGGAGGAGTGGCAAGTGAAGGCCGGAGAGCCATCTGCCATCTGCCATTTGCCATCTGCCATTGACTGACCACTGACCACTGGCCACTGGCCACTGTTTTTCCAAGAGGGTTTCCCCGGTGACCACGCTCGAGACCAAACCGACCAGCAAGGCGCCGGCCGCAGCGCCGGAACGACACAGCGGCTCCCGGCCGTTCCGCCTCCACGTGATCTGGGCCATCTTCAAGCGGAACCTGCAAAGCTACTTCAGCAATCCCGCCGGTTACGTCTTCATCACGCTCTTCGTGATCATCAGCTCGGCCGTCGCGTTCTGGCAGCCCGAGTTCTTTGCCAACAACCTGGCGAACCTTGACCAGCTCAACAAGTACATGCCCTACGTGCTGCTCTTCTTCATCCCGGCGATCACGATGACCTCGTGGGCCGATGAGCGGCGGCAGGGCACCGACGAGCTTCTGCTCACCCTGCCCGCGCACGACGTGGATGTGGTTCTGGGCAAGTACCTCGCGGCGCTGGGAATCTACACGGTGGCCCTCGCTTTCTCTCTGAGCCACCTGTTGGTGCTGCGGTACCTGGGTGATCCCGACTTCGGGGTGATGTTCTCCACCTATCTGGGCTACTGGCTGATGGGGGTCTTGCTGATTGCGATCGGCATGGTCGCCTCGCTCTTGTCGTCGAACGTCACGGTGGCCTTTATCCTGGGCGCCCTGCTCTGCGCCGTGCCGGTATTCCTGGACTGGATCGGTACACCCACCGGCGCCGGCTTGCGACGGCAAATCGAGGACTGGTCGGTTCCTGCCCAGTTCCGCGACTTCGGCGCCGGCGTGATCTCGCTCTCGGGCCTCTTCTACTTCATCTCGCTGGCCGTGGCGATGCTCTACCTGAACATGGTCTTGCTGGGGCGCCGGCACTGGGCGGGGGGTGAGGCAAGCAAGGGCCTGTGGGCTCATTCGGCGATTCGTTTCCTGGCGGTGATTCTGGCGCTCTTCAGCGTGAGCGTGATGATCCAGCGGCTGGGCGCGCGCGCCGATGCCAGCTCGGAGCAAGTGCATACTCTTTCGCCCGAATCGATCGAGCTGGTCAAGCAGATTCCCGACGACAAGCCGGTGCTGATCCAGGCCTATTACAGTCCGGATGTGCCCCGCGAGTACGTGGAAACGAAGTCCGATCTGCTGGGGCTGTTGCGGGAGTACGAGGCCCGCAGCCGGGGCAAGATCCGCCTCAACCTGGTGCCGACGGAACTCTATTCGGAAGCGGCCCGCGAGGCCGAAAAGCGGTTCGCCATCGAGCCCAAGCGGGTTGCCTCGGACGACCAGGCCAAGCGGATGCTCTCGGAGATCTTCCTGGGTGTGGCGTTCACCTCAGGGCTCGAGGAAGTGGTCATTCCGTTCTTCGATCGGGGCTTGCCCGTCGAGTACGAGCTGACTCGGTCCATCCGGGTGGTCTCACGCAGCGCGCGGAAGAAGGTCGGCATCCTGAGCACCGACGCCAAGATGATGGGCGGCTTCGATACGCGCAGCTTCGGCCAGACGCCGGAATGGTCGATCGTCACCGAGCTCAAGAAGCAGTACGAAGTGAGCTCGGTCGCGGCCGATTCGCCGATCAACGCCGAACTCGATGCCCTGATCGTCGCCCAGCCGTCCTCGCTGACCCAGAGGCAGATCGACAACCTCACCGAGTATGTGAAGAAGGGGGGGCCGGCGCTCCTGTTCCTCGATCCCCTGCCCGTCGATAATCCACAGATCGCCCCCGAGGTTCCCAAGATGCCGCCGGGAGGACCGTTCGGCGGCGGTGCTCCTCCCGAGCCCAAGGGCAACCTGCGGCCCCTGCTCGACCTGATCGGGTTGGACTGGCCAACCACAGAGATCGTCTGGAACCCGTACAATCCGCATCCGCAGCTTGCCATGCTCGAGCCGGAGATCGTTTTCATCGGCAAGGGCAGTGGTGCCGACGGTGCGTTCAATCCCGAGCAGATCGCGTCGTCGGGGCTGCAAGAGATCGTCACCCTTTTCCCCGGACTCTTGCGTCCCCGCAGCGGGGGTTCCGGACCGGAATTCGTCCCGCTGCTCCGCACCAATGACGCGGGCGGCGTCGTCTCCTGGACCGATGCGGTCCAGCAGGGCTTCATGGGAATCTCGGGCATTAACCCCCGCCGCCGGCACGTCCCCACGGACACCAGCTACACGCTGGCTGCCCGGCTGACCGGAACGGCGGCGGTGGATAAGGCCGCCGACAAGGAGAAGGACGCCCAGAAAGCCGAGCCCAAGAAAGACCAGCCCAAGAAGGATGACAAGCCGGCGACCATCAAGGTTATTGCCATTGCCGATCTCGACCTCATCTCCGAGCAATTCTTCGAACTGCGGCGGCAGAAGGTCGGCAACCTGGATTTCGACAACGTCACCTTCGTGCTCAACTGCGTCGATGTGCTGGCCGGTGACGAATCGTTCGTGGCCTTGCGGAAGAAGCGGCCCAAGCATCGCACCCTGCTCACGCTCGAAGCTCAGACCAAGAACTTCGTCGAGGAGCTGCAGCGCCAGACCAGGTCGGCGGAAGACGCGGCCAAGGACAAGCTCGACCAGGCCCAGAAAGCTTTTGACAAGCAGGTCGATCAGGTCAAGGGCCGCACCGACCTGGACGACCGCACCAAGGAGATCATGCTGGCCAACCTCCAGGAGGTCGCCCAGCGGCGGCTCGAGGTCGAGAAGGCCAAGATCGAGGACGAGAAGTTGACCAGGATCCGCGAGGGCAAGGCGGACTCGGAACAGAAGACCCGGGCCATCGAGAACCGCGTGCGGTACATGGCCGCGGTGATCCCTCCCCTGCCCCCCTTGATCCTGGGCCTCTTCGTCTTTGCCACTCGTCTCCGCCGTGAGAACCTGGGGGCCAATCCCAAGCAACTGGCGTGACCGATCGGGGTCAGGCCTCGCAAGCGCAGCGGATCGCAGTGGACCAACCAGAGCAGGCAACAGTCACTCACGGCCGGCTGCGGCCGGCGGGCTGATTTTGAGGATCAATCATGAACGAACTCTCCAAGACCTTGGCCTTCAGCGCGGTGGCGCTGGTTCTCTGCGGCGCGGCCTTCGTCAGCACCAGGGACCGCTCAGTTCGTGACGAGGCTTTCAACGACCAGGGGCAGCCGTTTTTCTCCGACTTCAAGGATCCCCTGGCTTGCACCGACCTGGAGGTCGTCGATTTTGACCCTTCGACGGCGACCGCCTCGCGGTTCCAGGTCAAGTTCGAGGACGGCAAGTGGGTGATCCCTTCCCACTACCGCTATCCGGCTGATGCCCGCGACCGCCTGTCGAAGACTGCGGCCGCCGTCATGGACCTGGCCAAGGACACGGTCCGCTCGGACCGCGCCCTTGACCAGGAAGAGATGGGAGTGATCGACCCGCTGGACACCAAGACCACCACCTTGAAAGGCCGCGGCAAACGGATTACCCTGAGAGACTCTTCGGAAAAGGTCCTGGCTGACTTCATCATCGGCAACGAGGTCAAGGACAAGACCGGCCAGCTCTACGTGCGTGTGCCCGGCCTGAAGCGAACGTACGGGGTCAAGGTCAAGGCCGAGCCTTCGACCCGGTTCGCCGACTGGATCGAGACCAACCTGCTCAAGCTCGAAGCCAGCCACATCCGCAGGATCGAGTTCGACAACTACAAGGTGAACCTCGAGCAGGGCTACCAGCGCGGCGAGCTGCTGGACATCGAACGCAAGGATGCGAGCGCGGCCTGGACGATGGCCGGACTGTCCGCCGACCAGGAGCTCGACAGCGACAAGCTGCGAACCCTGACCGACGCCCTTGCCGACCTCAAGATTGTCGGGGTTCGCACCAAGCCCGCGGGGCTCACGAGGGACTTGAAGCAGAGCGACAAGGAAGGCATCAAGCTCACGGCCACGACCGTCGCCTCGTTGCAGAGCAAGGGATTCTACATGACCAAGGACGGACAGCTTCTTTCCAACCAGGGCGATGTCCGCGTCTACACCGACGAGGGGGTCGTCTACACCCTCCGCTTCGGTGAGGTCTTCTTCGGTACCGGCGATGAGCTCACAGCGGGCATCCCCGACGAGGCCGAGAAGAAGACGAGCAATAAGGCCGGATCCAAGGAGAAGGACAAGACCAAGAAGGCGGAGGGCACCACGGAGAACCGCTTCGTGATGGTCACGGTAGCGTTCGATCCGACCCTTATTGCCAAGCCCAAGAGCGATGACGACAAGGAGAAGGAACAGCCGGCCGCCAAGCCTGGCCAGCCGCTCGAAGTGCCGGCCAACCCGTTTGCTCCCGACCCCAACGATCCCAAGTATCTTGCCGACCAGAAGGAGGCCAAGGAACGAGCAGAACGCGAGCAGAAAGATTACGAGAAGAAAATCGCCGACGGCAAGAAGCGGGTTGCGGAGCTGACCGACCGGTTCGCGGCCTGGTACTACGTGACTCCGGGCGACAGCTTCCGCTCGATCAACCTCGACCGGGCCGCCCTGGTGAAGCCGAAGAAGGCCGAGTCGGCGAACCCGCCCGGTGGCGGCACGCCTTCGTTCCCCGGCGGCACACACTCGTTCCCCAATTCCCTGCCGCCGATTCAGCCTTGAACCGGGCCAGATGCGGGCGGCCGCTCCGCCCGCTAGGCCCTTGCGTTATCCGGCCTTGAAAACGTAAATTCTTTGATGGTTGTGCTCGAGAATGGCGGCCGCGTTGTCGTAGACCGCGCGGCCAAGCCGGAATGAGGGAGCGTCGATGTCGACTCCAGCGGGTGAAGGTTTCAGTCCGTCGACCGCACCGGCCAGGGAATCCTCCACGACCGGCCGGATCCGCCATGTCCTGTCGGCGCTCGTGCAAAACCAGCCAGGTGTCCTGGCGCAAGTCTCGGGCATGTTCGCCTCTCGGGGTTTCAACATCGACAGTCTTGCCGTGGGCGAGACCGAGGCACCCCGGCTCTCGCGAATTACCGTGACCGTGAAGGGCGACGACCGTCATCTCGAGCAGGTGCGCAAGCAACTCGAGAAACTGATTCCGGTTGTCAAGGTCCACGACATCTCGCGTGAAGACTACGTTGAGCGCGACCTGATGCTCATCAAGCTCAAGGTCCCCGCGGCCGAGCGCCCGGAAATCCAGGCGCTGGTGCAGATCTTCCGGGGCAGGATCGTCGACGTCAGTCCCGAGGAACTCATGATCGAGATCTCGGGCCAGGAGAAGAAGATCGAGGCTTTCATCGAAGCCGTGCGCTCCTACGAGATCCTGGAACTGGCTCGCACCGGCCGGATCGCCCTGGTACGGGGCACGCGGCACCAGGACGAAGGCCCCGAAGAGGCGCCGCCCCAGCCCGTGGCCGAGATCGAGGACGACCAGCCGTCGGTCCACGGCCATTCCGAACTCTAAGAAGAGGGGGGTTGCACGCTCCCCTGCTGGTCTGGTGCCCGGGATTGATCGCTTCAGTCCCGGGTCTTTTTGTCCACCGAGCCAAAAGCTGTCCAGGAGAACGCCGATGCCCGCCCAGATGTATTACGACCAGGACGCCGATTTCTCGCTGCTGAAGGGAAAGACCATCGCGATCATCGGCTACGGCAGCCAGGGACACGCCCAGGCCCAGAACCTGCGCGACTCGGGATGCGACGTCGTGGTCGGGCAAAGGCCCGGTTCGGCCAACCACGAGACGGCCATTCGCGACGGGTTCACGCCCGTCTCCGCCGCGGAGGCCGCCAAGGCCGGCGATCTGATCAACATTCTCCTGCCCGACGAAGTTCAGGGAGACATCTACGCCCGTGACATCAAGCCCCACCTCAAACCCGGCAACCTGCTGCTCTGCTCGCACGGGTTCAACATCCATTTCGGACAGGTGGTTGCGCCCGAGGGCGTCGACTGTGCGCTCGTGGCACCCAAGGGGCCCGGTCACCTGGTCCGTAGTGAGTTCACCAAGGGCGGCGGCGTGCCCTGCCTGATCGCCACGACCGAGACCTGCTCGCCGGCGGGCAAGGCCCTGGCGCTGGCGTATGCCAAGGGAATTGGCGGCACCCGCGCGGGCGTCCTGCAGACGACCTTCGCCGAGGAGACCGAGACAGACCTCTTCGGCGAGCAGGTTGTCCTCTGTGGCGGCGTCAGCGCCCTGGTAAAGATGGCCTTCGAGACCCTGGTGGAAGCCGGCTATCAGCCCGAGAGCGCCTACTTCGAGTGCCTGCACGAGCTCAAGCTGATCGTCGACCTGATGTACCAGGGCGGGCTCAACTACATGCGTTACAGCATCTCCAACACGGCCGAGTATGGCGATTACACACGCGGCCCGCGGATCGTCAACGAACAGACCCGCGGCGAGATGAAGAAGATCCTCCAGGAGATCCGCAGCGGGCAGTTCGCTCGGGAATGGATCCTGGAAAACAAGGCCAACCGCCCGGTCTTCAACGCCACCAAGCGGCTCGAGCGCGAGCACCCGGTTGAACAGGTCGGCAAGCGGCTTCGCGCCCTGATGCCCTGGATCAACGCCAAGTCGGTGTAGGCGGTCGGTCGCAGCGGCACCGGCCGCCCCGAGGCACCTTCATGAGCAGCTACAGGGAATGCCCGTCCTGCCGAGCCCTGCTCACCAGCGGCCAGTTGACCGCGGGCGCCGGGGTCTGCCCTTACTGTGGAGGGAAGCTCGCGCTCGACCGGGATCCGCCGAACGGATCGGATTTCGATCTTGAGAATCCCTATGCCCCACCGAGGTCGTCGCCGGGCGATGGCCGCGGCCGGCTCCCCATCCCAGCAAGCTTCGGCGGCAAGATGGTCATGGCCTTCCGGCTGCTGCTCGGCCAGCTTCCACTCTTCGCCGCACTGGTGCTGACGATCTGGATCCCCGGCCACTTGCTGATCGACATGGCGGTGGCCGGAAAACCCAACCAGGCAGATTCGCTGACGGCCTTGCAGCTGGGCAACCTCGTCGAGATTGTCTTCGGCCCGATCTACTCCGCCGGCATCATCACGGCACTGGCGGCCCGGATGGCGGGCGAGAAAACTTCGTATGTCGAGGCGATGCGCGCAGGCCTCCACCACTGGGGCCGCCTATTCGGGGCCCGGATCGTGGCCGGCCTGCTGGTGGGTCTGGGCATCGTCGCGCTGATTGTTCCGGGGCTCGTCCTGGCGGTCCGTTACAGCCTGATCGACGAGGTCGTGGTCCTCGAGGGCGCCGGTGCCAGGGCCGCTCGCCAGCGCAGTTCGCAGCTCACATGGGGCAAGGGACTCCTGATCTTCCGGGCGGGAGTGGTCTCGATCGCGCTCATCATGACCTTTTCGATTTCGCTGGAGAAACTCCTGGATCTCGCCGGTTTGCAGAACCAAGTCCTGGCCGCCGACGCCCGCGATTGCCTGATCAGCGTCTTCGCGGTCTTCTTCAGTTGCCTGCTTTTTCTCTATTACTGGGAGGCCAGGCAGCAGGAAGCGAATGCGGAATCTGAAATCCAACAAGAGGAGGAGATCGACGCGTAGGCCGTTCATTCGCATTCTACCTTGTCATCATGTCAATTTGATTTCAACCATGGCCGACCTCACCCAGAAACTACCGGAAAATGTCGCCGGGCAGTTCTATGTTGATGCCACCTGCATCGACTGCGACCTCTGTCGCGAAACGGCTCCCCAGAACTTCCGGCGCAACGACGCCGAGGGCCACAGTTACGTCCATCACCAGCCCCAGGACCCCGCCCAGCAAGCCTCCTGCCTGGCGGCCCTGGAAGAATGCCCTGTCGAGGCCATTGGCAACGATGGATGCCATGAGCACACTGACGTGTAAGAAGCAAGAGATTCGCGAGCGCGAGCGGCGGTTCCTCGATATTGCGCGGAAGAAGGCAGCGCACGCGTCGAGAACGGGTCGGACGGTAGGCCAACCGAGCGGATCATGATGGGGAATATCGAGTTTGCACCGTGAAGCGGGCAGGCCACCGGCACCGCCCCGTCATAACCCTGGGGCGAGACCCAGAGCGCGGCGCGCGGATGCGAGCGATGCAAGACCTCGGCCACCCTGGCCAGGAACGGCATGAGCACCGGCGGGGGCGTGTGGCCGGGATCGCCACCGGGAACGAACACCGCGTCCAGGCGGGGCAGCTTGCGAAAGACTCCATCCCATTCCTGGAGGGCCAAGGCCACCGTCTGGGGATCGGAGTAGTCCTTGTCCATCGCCGGATACCAGATCCAGACGTTGAGTCCGTAGTCGACCAGCAAGCGCGACATGCCGGCCATCATCTCCAGAGGTGGGCGGGGAAACAGAGGGCTTTCGGCGGCGTCGTCCGACCGCGGGGGAATGAGCTCGACCGCGTTGGTGCCAAAGATGGCCAGGTCGCGGATGTAGCGTTCCCAGCGGGGAAGGTCCCAGCCGTCGTAAGAGTTGGTCTTGGGCCGGTAGCCAAGCTGGTGGCCGCGGAGTGGATACTCCAGCGGATACCGGACCGGCGCGCCACATCCTCGACGAGGATCTCGACGGCCTTGTGCTCCGGACCGGTCAGTGCCTCGGGCGTCACGACGACAGCGCGGGAAAGGTCGAGCATCGCGGACTCACTGCGCGCGGCCGAAGGCCCTATCAGGCCGATGAAGCATGCGAGCAGGGCAACCGCCAGGGCTCCACGAGGATACCCTCGCACCCAGGCCGGACTGCTCGGTCCTTTCGCGGTTCGTCGGGCCATTTCGTTCTCTCCCCCGAGTTGAGTCGGCCGCCGATCGGGCGGAATCGGTTTCCATGTTATGGTCCGGGCCGCTTCGAGCCAAGCGCAAAGGTAACCAAACCAAGTCGGCCTGGCCGCCTCTCTCTTGCTTGCCACGCAGGGTGCCATTAGAACCGAAGTGAGAGCCAGGCTCGTTCTTTTCGACCCGGATCTCGAGGCAGGCGCGACCCGAGGAGGATCCCATGAGCGATGAGCTGAATCGGCGAAACTTCATCGAAAACTCCGGGCGCGTGGCTGCGTCAACCGTTGGAATCGCCACCTGGTCGCCACTCCATCCCGCAGTCCGAACCACCCGGGGCGAGGCGGTCGCCCCCAGCGAGACGATTCGGGTTGCGCTCATCGGCTGCGGCGGCCAGGGCAGCTACGACATGGACGTCTTCATGCGGTCTGCGGAGGTCTCGGTCGCTGCCCTTTGCGACGTGGACCAGCGGCGCCTGAACCGGACCGCTGAGAAGGTCGAGAAAAAGTACGGCAAGAAGCCCACGACGACCGTTGACTTTCACCCGATTCTCGAGCGGAACGACGTGGACGCGGTGATCATCGGCACGCCCGACCACTGGCACGCCATCCCATTTGTTTACGCCTGCATGGCCGGTAAGGATGTCTACTGCGAGAAGCCGATCTGCCACAACATCAAGGAAGGCCGCGCCATGGTGAACGCAGCCAGGCGCTACAGGAGGGTCAGCCAGATCGGTACCCAGCAGCGGTCGGGCGAGCATTTTCAGAAAGCCGTCAAGCTGGTGCAAGACGGGAAGCTTGGCAAGATCAGCCTGACCCGAACCTGGAACTTCAGCAACGAGGCCCCGTACGGCTGCGGCAAACCCAGCGACCGCGAGGGGGCTCCCGACGGCGTCGATTACGATCGCTGGCTCGGCCCGGCCCCCCAACGTCCGTTCAACCGGGCTCGTTTTCACGGGACCTTTCGCTGGTTCTACGACTACGCCGCCGGCATGATCGGCGACTGGAACGTGCATCTCCAGGACATCATCCACTGGGCAATGGGCGTGACCGCACCCAGGTCGGTCCACGCCGCCGGCGGCAAGTTCACGCTCGACGACATCCGCGACACGCCCGATACCCTGCTAGTGACCTATGAATTCGACAGCCCGCACGGGCCGTTCATCCAGTTCTATGAGATGCGGAAAGGCAATAACCACGGTATCGGCGGCGATCCCGGCCACGGTATGCAGTTCCACGGCACCGACGCCACGCTCTACCTTGACCGCGGGGGTTTTCAGGTGATCCCCGAGCGCCAGCGAACCGCGGCGATCAAGAGCGGCAGCTCGGACCAGAACTGGCCTCACGTGCAGGATTTCCTCAGGTGCGTCAAGTCCCGGGCGCGGTGCATCAGCGACGTCGAGACGGGCCACACCTCAACGGCTGTCTGCCACCTTGGCAACATCTCGTACAAGCTGGGCCGGAAGATCTTCTGGGACGCTCCAGCCGAGACCATCGTCGATCAGAAAGGTCATCCCGACGCCCAGGCCAATGCCCTGCTCGGAAGAGAGTACCGCAAAGACTACGAACTGCCGAAGGTCGAACCGGCCTGATGCGAAAGGGATGATAGCGAACGAATCGAGGAACCATGAGACGCTTCAGAGGAATGAGAGCGGCCGTGACGGCGGCCATCCTGGCACTTGCCAGCCTGCCCTTCGTTCCCGCCCAGTCAACAGGCCGGGCGGGGCAGCAGGAGAAGCAAAACCGCAGCGAATTCATGCGGCGGAAGCTCGAATTCTCCAAGAATGTCCTCGAAGGGCTGTCGCTCGAGCAGTATCCCATGATCGAGAAGAACGCCAAAGCGCTGAAGGTTCTGAGCCAGGCGGCCGAGTGGGAAGTTCCGATGATTCCCAACGCCACCGATTACGTGGCCTTGACCTCGGAATTCCAGCGCTACACCGACGATCTCGTCAAGGCTGCCAAACAGGGCAACATCGACGGCGCGACCCTGGCCTACGTCAAGCTGACCATGAACTGCGTCCAGTGCCACAAGTACGTTCGATTTGCAAGCCAATGATCTGAGGAGATAGAGAACCAAGAGGGAGTGGCGAGTGGCGAGAGAACAGTGGCCAGTGGCTCGGGAATAGTGGCCAGTAGCCAGTAGTCAGTGAAGAGAACAGTGGCCAGTGGCCAGTCGACGCACCATAGAGAAGGTCCCAAGATTCCTGTGGCATTTCCACGCTGGGTGCCTGAGGCGGCGGCGACGCCTCAGCGGGAAGGTCCGGACATTCCTCTGGCGTCGGCTCGCCGTTCTCGCCGTCACCACACCCACCCGACCTCACCTCGCATCTGTCATCCGCCATCCGCCATCTGTCATCCGCCATCTGTCATCCGCCATCTGCCATCCGCCATCTGTCATCCGCCATCTGTCATCCGCCATCTGCCATCCGCCATCTGCCATCCGCCATCTGTCATCCGCCATCTGTCATCCGCCATCCGCCATCCGCCATCTGTCATCCGCCATCTGTCATCCGCCATCTGTCATCCGCCATCTGTCATCCGCCATCTGTCATCCGCCATCTGTCATCCGCCATCTGTCATCCGCCATCTGCCATCTGCCATCCGCCATCCGCCATCTGTCATCCGCCATCTGCCATCCGCCATCCGCCATCCGCCATCCGCCATCCGCCATCCGCCATCCGCCATCCGCCATCCGCCATCCGCCATTTGTCATCCGCCATTTTTTGACTCTGCGTTGAATGTGACGCCGCTGACGATGTTGAACCGGGCGAACCTCCTCGCTGAAAAGGCGATGGTCCTGAGCAAGGCTGGCCGCCGCGAAGAGGCTGTGGCCTGCGCCGAACAGACCGAAGAATTCCTAAAACCGATCGAGACGAACGGTGACAACGAATCCGTGACGAAGTTCATCGGCTGGTTAGGCCACGGGGGCGGTCTTCTTAGCCGATTTGTGGACCCGCTTGGGTCCGTTGAGTGGCAGTCGCTGGCCGCGGTCGCACTCAACCTCGATGAAGACCGGCGCGTTTGACTGTTGCATGCGATGTGGGAGCCTATCGAGCGATTCCTCGATCAACTTGACCATATTCTGAACTGTCTCGATAGCGTAAGCCTCGACGGCATCGCCGATGGTCTTGTCGTCACCCGCGATCTTAGCCAACTTGTCTAACTCGTGCTTGATGCATTCGATGAGGAATCGGATGCGGTCTGCTCCGTTCTTTCTCGCCGGCGCGAACGTAATGGAGACTGACTGCTTCAGGGCACGCGCGTAGCTGATGATGTCGCCGAAGTTGAGGTCCGCGTCGGTCGAAGATTCCATCTTGGACACCTTCGACTGGGCGCAGTCCATCCTCTTGGCGAGTTCAACCTGTGTGACCTCGTTGGCACATCGTATTACGGTCAGGCAGTTGATCAATCTGCGATCAGCCTGATACTTGTCAAACTCATTGGCGACTTCGGCCTCGGCCGTGTCCCGAACCAGTGCCGAGACGCTGGCGTATTTCTTGCCTACAACTCTCATCGGCCTATCCATCGCCTTCTTGGCTGTCTCCTTCGTCTTCGTCATCATATCCATTGTCCTTTGTTCTCCCGCGGTTGGCATCGGCCCTGATCTGTTTGACAAACTGTTTTGCAGTCCTGGATGTCAGCTTCTTGGGTCGACTTGTCCCCGAGCGTCAGGAGGTAGAGGGTCTCCGTTTCCACGTCTGGGTAGACGTAGAGACGTGTTGCCGCCAGCTTCTGTCCGCCGGTCTGATCAATCGCGATGACGTCTGAGGGTTCACCATGCAGGAAGCCGTAAATCAGCGGCTTCGGCTTCTTCCCGGAGCGTAGAGACACCAGGAAGATATCGAGGTTGTTCAGAACGACATTCAGCTCATTCTTCTTTTTCTTGTCGTAACGCTTGTATCGACGCAGGTACTGATCCGTCTTCAGGATTCCCCACATCAATTATCCCGATCCAAGATAATCATACCGTATTATCAGGCACAGCAGGCGGTGTATAGGATATAATATCGCGATTTAGAATAAAGTCAACAGCGTTGGTTAGATTGCTGCGGGCCTAGTCGGCCAGTAGCTAACCCCCCCCCGGGCGACCATGGTGCTCGCGATTGCGGGGCTTGCGAGCCGGTTGCATGGCGGAATCGAACAGCGCAGGAGACTTTGGCCGGGAGGCTTTGGCCAGGCACCTTCGCCTGAGCTAAATGGGGAGCCTCGGGTAAGGGAATTCTCTTGCCAGCGAGAAACCTCTGCCCCAAATCCGGATGCGTGACCAGGACTTACCCCCCAATACGCAGTTGGTGCCTATTTGCCCCATTTGTCCCAGTCGTTGGTGCGTAGCCTGAAGGCCTTTGTGCGTGGCCTGAAGGCCTCTGCAGCATGCAAGTCTTCCCCGGGCGATCAATTTATCCGGAACCTCTTTCCCAGATTGTCTATCCGGGAGATTGCAACATCAAGCAAGACTGAGCGCCGGGAACGATCTGTCCGATACGAAAACCAGGTGGAGGGATCCACGCCGTGGGCGCTTCGATGAGTTGAGGGATGATCGCAGGAGGCGATGATGGCTCGGCGCACGATTCGATGCGTGGTTGGTGGACTTATTGTCCTGGCACTGGGAACGGGGACGGTACAAGCGGCGGGTTGGGCCGATTCCGTCTTTGCCGAGCGCGCTTTCGACTTCGGCCCCGTGCCTCGCGGAGCGAAGGTCAAGCATGACTTCGTGCTGACCAACCGGCTTGCGGAACCGATCACGATCCTCAACTTGAGGCCGTCGTGCGGCTGCACCAGCGGCAAGGCAAGCACCTCGACCGTCAATCCCGGCACCAGCGCGGTCATCGAAGCCCAGATGGACACGCGAAATTTCCTGGGGATCAAGGCGACGATCCTCTTCGTCACGCTGGTGACTTCCAGCGGACGCGAGGCGGAAGTGCGGCTCGGGGTGACCTCCAACATCCTCGCCGACATCGTCCTGAACCCCGGCTCGATCGACTTTGGCACGGTGACGACGGGCCAGACGCCCAGCCAGGTGCTCTCGATCGACAGGATTGGAGCCCCGGGATGGCGGTTCGAACGCATGGTCTCGGCTAGCCGCGTCCTGTCGGCACAGCTCGTGGAATCCCGGCGAGATCCCAAGGGAGCGGTGAGTTACACGCTGACCGTGGGCATCAAGCCGGATGCTCCCGCCGGTCAGGTCCGTGATGAAATTCGCCTGCTGAGCAACGACCGCGAGACCCCGAGCATCCCCATCATGGTGACGGCCACCGTGCGCGGCGATCTGAGCGCAGCCCCCTCGATATTGACGATGGGCGAGGTGAGCTCGTCGGCCGGCAAGCAGGGCCGGTTCATCATCCGTGCCTCGCGGCCGTTCACCATCACCACGGTCGAAGGGACCGGTGATGGGTTCTCGGTCGAACCTCCAGACGCAGCGCGCAAGACGATGCACGTGCTGACGGTGGCCTACAAGCCGGAGCAAGGCAGCACCCGCGGCGACCTGCGCCGCGTGTTCCGGATTCACACCGACCTTGCGGGCGAACCTCCACTGGACTTGACCGCGACGCTCCACATCGCACCCTGAACCGCGGATCAGCCACGCGCGATGTTTTCATCCTGCCCACGCGATCCGGGAGCTGTTAGAGTATCTTGATCCGCGGTCTGATCCCGCGCGGAGATAACTTGCTTTGCTTGCTTGCATCGGAGTGCTGCCGTGCTGCCACACAATGGATTTCTATGCGTCGCGCTGTTTGCCTCGGCTGTCAGCATCCTGGTGTCCAGCACCCGAGCCGACGACGCGTATCGGTCGGAGATCGAACGCTTTCGCCAACGGCGCGTGGCCGACTTGAAGGCGGAAGACGGCTGGTCGGAATCGGCTGAGCCTGCCCATCACCGCGGGAGAACTCAAGTACGAACCCGGTCCAGACCGTTCTCCCACGGAATCCACTCGGTAACTCAGGCTGCAATCCACAGATGGAGAAAACACTCATGCAAGGAAATATCCTGGATCATGTCGGGCACACGCCTCTGGTTCCGTTGCGTCGCCTCAATCTCGGTCTTCGCCCCACCATCTGTTTGAAAGTGGAGTCAAGTAACCCCGGTGGAAGCATCAAGGATCGTGTTGCCATTGCGATGATTGATGAGGCCGAACGGCAACACTGGCTTCGGCCAGGGGGAACGATCATCGAGGCGACCGCGGGCAACACCGGTGTCGGGCTGGCCATGGCGGCCGCCGTCAAGGGATACCGTTGCATCTTCGTGATGCCCGACAAGATGAGCGGTGAGAAGATCCGGCTCCTGAGTGCCTACGGTGCCGAGATCGTGATCACGCCGACCTCGGTCCCAGCCGATTCCCCGGACAGCTACAACGGCGTGGCCGATCGCCTCTCCCGCGAGATTCCCGATTCCTGGCGGCCCAACCAGTTTGCCAACCTGGCCAACCCGGAGATCCATTACCAGATGACGGGCCCCGAGATCTGGGACCAGACCGACGGGAAAATCACTGCCTTCGTGGCGGGCTGCGGGACCGGAGGAACGATCTCGGGCGTGGGCCGGTTCCTCAAGGAAAAGAACCTCCAGATCAAGGTCATCGGCGCCGATCCCGAGGGGTCGATCCTCTCCGGCGACACGCCCAAGTCCTGGAAGGTCGAGGGGATCGGCGAGGACTTTGTCCCCAGGACCCTGAACAGCCAGGTCGTGGACGAGTGGATTCGCGTCAGCGACGCCGAATCGTTCCACACGGCACGGGCGCTGGCGCGCAGAGAAGGGATCCTGGTAGGCGGTTCGAGCGGCACGGCCGTCGCGGCGGCCCTTCAGTTCGCCCGCCGGCTCGGTCCCGACGACCTGGTCGTCGTGCTCTGCCCTGATACGGGTCGTAATTATCTCAGCAAGTTCTTTGATGACAACTGGCTGGCCGAGAACCGCCTGTCCTGGGACCCTCAGCCCACCAATTCCATCGGCGACCTGATTCGCTCCCGCGGGCCTCGCCAGCTCACTACCATCAGCCCCGAGGCCACGGTGACCGAGGCCGTGGGGCTACTGCAAGCCACGGGCATCTCCCAGCTACCGGTGCTCCGTGATGGAATGCCCGTGGGGAGCATTCAGGAGGTGACCCTGGCGCGGACCCTGCACGACCGGGGCGACCCGGAGAAGGTCAAGGTCGCGGATGTCATGGCCCGTCCCCTGCCCCAGCTCGACGTCAGCACCCAGCTCGACGAAGCTTACCGCCTGCTGCTGGCCGGAAACACCGGCGTGCTGGCCGTATCTGACGGGGTCGTCCTGGACATCATCACCCGTATCGACCTGGTCCATTACTGGAACCAGATGAGCAAGCACCCGAGCACCCGAGAGCCATCGGACTTTGGCTCTTCATTCGTGTTGGACCAGGTTCCCGCCGACCCGAGGAAGCCATGAGCCAAGAGCATCATGAAGCAGGCTTTTGCACGCGGGCGATCCACGCCGGTCAGGACCCCGACCCGGCGACCGGGGCGACGGTGGTGCCGATCTATGCCACGTCCACGTTCACCCAGGAAGCACCGGGCCGGCACAAAGGCTACGAGTACTCACGCAGTGGCAACCCGACCCGCGCGGCACTCGAGAATTGCCTGGCCGCTCTCGAGGGAGGAGAGGCGGCTCTGGCATTCGCCTCGGGCCTGGCCGCGACGACCGCGGTGCTCTCGCTCCTCCACCACGGCGACGAGGTTGTGGCCGCGGCCGACCTCTACGGGGGCACGTATCGCCTGCTCGAGCGCGTCTTCCGTCCCCAAGGCGTCATCACGCGCTACACCGAGGACCTCAGTCCGGAAGGCTTCGCCGCGCTCATGGGCCCGCGGACCGAGCTGGTCTGGATCGAAACCCCGACCAACCCCCTGCTCCGGATTCTTGATATCGCGGCCATCGCCGAGCTGGCGCACCGCCACAGGGCGATCCTGGCGGTGGACAGCACGTTTGCTTCTCCTTATCTACAACAGCCGCTCTCGCTGGGCGCGGACATCGTCGTCCACTCCACGACGAAGTACCTGGGCGGCCACTCCGACCTGATCGGCGGCGCCGTGGTCGGCTCACGCGAACAGCTCGAGCCGGTCAAGTTTTACCAGAACGCGGCCGGCGGCGTCCCCGGACCGTTCGACGCCTGGCTGGCGCTGCGGGGTATCAAGACCCTGGGCGTGCGGATGGACCGCCATTGCACGAATGCTCAGGCTCTGGCGTCCTGGCTGGCCGGGCAGCCGCAAGTCGAGAAGGTTTACTATCCCGGCCTTGCGGACGCTCCCGGTCATGCGCTTGCCAGCCGGCAGATGAGAGCCTTCGGCGGCATGATCAGTCTCCGGCTCCGTGGAGGTGCGGAGGTGGCCCACCATCTGCTCACTCATACACGGCTCTTCAGTCTCGCCGAGAGCTTGGGCGGCGTCGAGTCGCTCATCTGCCATCCCGCGACCATGACCCATGCCAGCATCCCGGCCGAGATCCGCATCGCCCGAGGCGTGGACGACGGTCTCGTCCGTCTGAGTGTGGGAATCGAGGACGAGAGCGACCTGCGGGAGGATCTGCGCCAGGCTCTGGGCTCGCTGTAGAACTCATTCCCATTCCCAGACGGTTATCTTGAAATCTGATGCCCTTGAAATCAAGGGAGAGCGAACACAGACTGGCAGTTGGCAGTCGATCGGCATGACCAGAGGACAGCCGCCAATGACACACGCAGGGCAATGGGGATCCGAGGCAAAGCCGGAGGGCGCCGATCCATCTTCCGTACCAGGCGTCGTTGACGAGATCGAGGTCCGCGGGCACATCGTCGATTCACTCTTGCTGCCCAAGATCCTGGACCGCATTCTTCAGATGGGTGGCAGCTTCGAGATCCACGAGTGCAAGATCGGAGTCCGCCGATCCGACCCGAGCTATGCCCGGATCGGGATCCGGGCCGATAGCCCCGAGGCGATCGACGCGATCCTCGGAGACCTGGTCGAGCATGGCGCTTCGCCGGTGCATGCCGAGGATGCCCGAACCGTCCCCGCCGACATCGCCGGCACCTTTCCCGACGCCTTCTACAGCACGACCAACCAGCACACCCAGGTCCGCTTCAAGGGTCGCTGGATCGACATCCAGGACCAGGAGATGGACTGCGGTATCGCCCTGGACCCCGCGTCCGGAGTCGCCCGGTGCGTGCCGATGATCCGGGTGACGATCGGCATGCCAATCGTGGTCGGCCATGCGGGCGTGCGGGTGCTCCCCGTCGAGCGGCCGCGCGAGTCAACGCTCTTCGGCTTCATGAGTTCCTCGGTCTCCAGCGAGAAGCCCAAGTCGGTCAGCCTGAAGAGCGTGGCCGAGGCCATCCGGGCAACCCGCGCCGCCGGCAAGAAGGTGCTCATGGTGGGCGGACCGGCGATCGTGCATACCGGCTCGGTTGCTCATGTCGCCAAGCTGATTCGCGATGGCTGGATCCAGACGGTGTTCGCCGGCAACGCCCTGGCCGCGCACGATGTCGAGCAAGCCCTCTTCGGCACCAGCCTGGGCGTCTCGATCGAGCGCGGTGAGCCCATCGAGCACGGTCATGAGCACCACCTGCGCGCCATCAACTCCATCCGCCGGGCGGGCGGTCTGGCGCGGGCGATCGAGTCGGGCATGCTCACCTCCGGAATCATGTACGAATGCATCAAACACAAGGTCGATCTCGTCCTGGCCGGGTCGATCCGCGACGACGGCCCGCTGCCCGAGGTCATCACTGACACGCTCCTGGCACAGGACCGGATGCGCCAGGCGATCCACGACGTCGGCTTCGCGCTCTTGATCGCCACCGCACTGCACTCGATCGCCACCGGCAACCTGCTGCCGGCATGGGTCAAGGTGGTCTGCGTCGACATCAACCCGGCGACCGTGACCAAGCTGAGCGACAGGGGAACATTCCAGACCATCGGCCTGGTCACCGATGTCGAGCCCTTTGTGCGCTCCCTGGCCGTGGAGTTGAGCTCGACCTCTGCGCCGGCAGGGAAATAGCGGAGGCACCGGTCATCGTCATGGAGTCATCGACCACTGCACGGATCTTGATGTGCCCTCCCGATTACTTCGGCATCGAGTACGAGATCAACCCCTGGATGAACATCCACCAGGGCACCAACCAAGAGCTCGCGCGTCGGCAGTGGCAGCGGCTCTCTCAGACCCTGTGCGACCTGGACGCGGCGATCGACCTGCTCGAGCCGGTTGCCGGGCTGCCAGACCTGGTATTCACGGCCAACGCCGGGCTGGTTTTCCACGACGTGTTTCTACCCGCGCGGTTCCGGTTCGGCGTCCGTCAGGGGGAGACTCCCCATTTCGAGAAGTGGGCTCGGGACCGCGGCTTTACACTCGTGCCGCTACCGGAAAGCATGAACTTCGAGGGCGCGGGGGACGCCCTCTTCTGCGGCGACACGCTGTTCGCCGGTTATCGCTTTCGCAGCGACGTCCGCGGCCATCAATGGGTCGGAGAGCGGCTGGGCGTGCCGGTGCTGCCCCTGGAGCTCGTGGACCCGCGGTTTTATCATCTGGACACTTGCTTCTGTCCTGTCGCTCCCGGCGTGGCCATCTATTACCCTGGCGCCTTCGACGAGTACGGCCGTTCGGTCCTGAAGGACCGCATCGATCGCCTCGTCGAGGTATCGGCCGAAGAGGCCGTCTCATTCAGTTGCAATGCCGTCGTGGTCGGCCGCTCGGTCGTCCTCAATGAAGGGGCGCCCAAGCTCGCGGCCGCGCTGGAAACGCTTGGCTTCAACGTACAGCCGCTCGAGTTTTCCGAGTTCATCAAGTCCGGCGGCAGCGCCAAGTGCCTGACCCTGCGAATCGACGGCGAGGAAGCGGCAAGCTGGAAGCATGCCGGGCAAATCTCCTCATGTTGATTGGTCACCCATGCGCCGCATCTTCGATATCTCAACCCCGATTTCGGAATCACTGGCCGTCTGGCCGGGAGACACGCCGCTGCGCCGAGAGGTCCTGCTCGACATGAACCGGGGCGACAACATCACGCTTTCTTGCTTGCACGGGACGCCCCACTTGGGCGCGCATGCCGATGGGCCCAATCATTACGGCAGAGGCGCCCGGGGCATCGACGCCCGGCCGCTTGACGACTTTCTGGGACCTTGCCAGTTGAACGCATCGAACCGAGATCAAAGAGAACTGGACTCGATGACCGGCCCAGAGCAAGTGCAACTTCGCTGGCGCAACGTGGCTCGCTGGGCCTGGCCGTTCGTGATCGTGTCGCTGCTGGTCGCGGGGCTCTTTGCCGCCGACGCATGGCTGCCCTTGTTCCCCCGGGAACCCGGCCGAAGGTTGACCGAACTATTCCTGCGGTCGCTGCTGATCGCTTACATGAGCGTCGTGGTGCTGATTCCCCTTGTGCTGGCCGTCTCGGTCTGGTTGCTGATCCGGGCCCGCCGCCGCGGCAAGCGCAGACCGTGGCTTGCTCGCCTGGTCCTGGCTTGCGGCTCGGCCGGCCTGGCCTTGCTCGGGCTCGAGCTGGCGGCCTCGGCCTGGCTGGCCTGGGTCCATCGGCTGCCACATCTGCCCACCGAGTTTCCTCGCTCCGCGACGGCAAGCGACGAGCTCTCGCTGGTCGTGATCGGCGGATCGAGCGCCATGGGCTACCCTTGCAACCCATCGATCTCCATCGGCCAGATCGTCGCCTGGCAGCTCGAGCAAGCCAGGCCAGGCCGGCGGGTAAACCTTGACATCCGGGCCAACCTGGGGAGAAACCTGGAAGACATGCACAAGGAGCTGGCCACGCTGCAACGCCGGCCCGATGCCCTGATCATCTTCTCCGGGCACAACGAATTCCTCTCGCGCTTTGAAACGCACCGCGACGCCGGTTACTCCGAGGCGCCCGCGGGAACCTTTCTGTACGGGCTCTACCAGCTCAGCCTGCACTCGCCGTTCTGCCTCTGGGTTTACGAGACCGTGCGCAAACATCGCCTCGGCGGTCCGCCCCCGGCGCTCAACCATCATCTCCTGATCGACGTGCCCGCGTTCACTCCGTCAGAGCTACTCCAGATCCTCACGGATTTTCGCCGCCGGCTCGAGGCGATCGTCGCCTACTGCGAGCAGATCGGCGCTGTTCCGATCCTGGTCATTCCCGCCTCCAACGAATCCGGCTTCGAGCCCAACCGGACCGTCCTCTCCGCTCGTGTCTCGCAGGCCGAGTGCGCTCGCCTCACCGAGCAATTCCAGCAGGCCCGGGCGACCGAGAAGGACGACCCGGCGCAGAGCCAGACACGTTATCGATCACTGCTCGACCGGCAACCGGACTTTGCCGAGGCCCACTTCCGGCTGGGGCGATTGCTCGAGCGGGGCGGAGCGTTCGAAGAAGCGCGCGAGCACTACATCCAGGCTCGTGATCTTGACGGTTTCCCGGTGCGCTGCCGGAGCGATCTCGCGCAGATCCATCGGGACGTCGCGGCTCGCCACAACAGCATCCTCGTTGATGGCTCCGAGGTCCTCCGCGCCAGGAGCCGGCATGGAATCCTCGACGATGAGCTCTTCCACGACGCCCACCATCCCAGCCTGGCGAGCCATCTGAACCTGGCGCAGGCGGTCCTCGACCAGCTTCACCAGCGGCGATTCCTTGGCTTGGGCGGCGGGGGAGCCCCTGCTCCGATCATCGACCCGGCGGAATGCGCCTCCCGTTTTCAGATCGATTTCCAGGTCTGGGCCGCAGCCTGTGTAAAGGCGGGCCTGTACTTCAAGCACCTGTCGGCCGCTCGGTACGATTCCGCGGAGCGTGTGGCCAAGCAGCTTCGCTTCGAGCGGGCCGCATTGCAGATCCGGCAAGGTCTTCGACTCCCCGAACAGGTGGGAATTCCCGGGGTCGGTCTGCCGGCCCCGGTCTCCTACCGTTGGGACTGGTGGACCGATCGGCTGCCTGCCGGGCCCGACAAGACGCTTCTTGAGAAAGGCCACCTGGAGAAGGATGCTCCATCACGCCATCCCTTGTTCCGGTAGATAGCGTCGGAACTCGAAAGCCTCACCTGGCTCCCTTCCCTACTTCAAGCGTAAATGCTCGATGATACTCGAGAAATCATCCGTCCAGACGGCTTCGTTGGGACGAACTTGAGGTGGGGTCCACCTTGCATCGTTCGAGAGCGAGCCAAGGCCGGCCTGACTTGCAGCCATGACCGCCCAGATCGAAGGCTCCTTGCCGATCTGAAGCTCGGCCGGGGAAATGTCCAGATCCCGGCGAACCAGGCACTGCAAGCCGGCATCGCGTGCCAGGGCTCCCAGAATGGGGGCCAGATCGATGCACTTGTTGCTGATGTGAAAGGCGATTATTCCACCTTCCCCCAGCTTGGCGCGATAGAGCTGAAGGGCCTCTCGGGTCAGCAGGTGGGTCGGGATCGCGTCCGAGCTGAACGCGTCCAGGACGATGAGCCCATACGCGTGATCCGGCGCATCGTTGAGCCGCAGCCGCGCATCGCCCAGGACTACCGCGATCGAGGCCGCTCGACTGTCGTCGAGAAATGTGAAGAAACGACGGTCCCGCGCGATCTTCGCAACGACTGGATCGATCTCATAATAGGTCATGCGCTGGCCAGGCTCGGCATAAGCTGCCAGTGATCCGGCTCCCAGTCCCACGAGGGCAACGTCTGTACCCGGGTCTCGGGTGCGCAAGACCTCGAAGACCTGGCCGATCGGCCCGGTGCGGTGGTAATAGGTCAGCGGCTCGAGGCGCTGCTCCGGGTCGAGGGACTGCTGGCCATGGAGCGTGTGGCCGTGGATCAGCCGATTGAAGTTTCCCGAGGCGACGTACGCGACGCGCAGGACTCCGAAGTAATTCCGGTGCTGGTACAGCACCCGGCCGTAGCTGCTGGTATAGGTCCCGGCGACCAGCAAGACCGCGCCCAACCCCAGGCCAAATCGAACCGGGCGATCCTTGAATGCATAGCAGACCAGGCCGGCGAGTCCAAAGGCGAGCTTGGCGTGAAGGTCGTCTTGCGGTGATCCGGATCGGGGTTGCAGGACCGTGACCAGGCCCCATGTGAGGACCCCGAGGCACAGCGGCAGGAGCCAATCCAGCGAGCGGCTCCAGCGTTCGCTGGAATCGGTCCGCGTTTTCGGCAGCGCGAGACAGGCCAGGACGAGCGCCAGAGGGTATTCCGCGATCCGGTCGAAGACCAGCGGGGCGACGAGTGCGTTGAAAAGGCCGCCCAGGACCCCGCCGCAGGACATCGCCAGGTAGAATGCGGTCAAGTGCTCCTGGGGGGGACGACACTGCACGAGCTCACCATGACAGACCATCGCGGCCAGGAAGAAGACCAGCAGGTGAAGTGGAAGCAAGTTCGGCTGCGCCACCGACGAGATATTCAGGACGAGGACGAGCATGACCGCGGCCATCGGCAAAGCCCGGACCATCCACGAATGAGGGAGAATCGGCCGCCGCGCGAAGGTCAGTATGAACGTGAGCAGGTAAAGCGCCAGTGGAATGACCCAGAGCAGCGGGATGGCCGCGATATCGGTCGTCAGGTACATCGTCACGCCCAGCATCAAGCTCGTGGGGATGAATGCCAGGACGACCCAGCGCAGCACCTGGCCGATCCGCAGGCGGTGCGGCTCCCGGGTCGGCCCTGAGCTGTCGGGTCCGCCGAGGCCTCCCTCCCGACCCCTCCAGACGATCGTGACGCAGCCCAGCGCCAGCACGACGTAGAGGCCGTAACCCACTGTCCAGGCCATGCTCTGCTGGGCGAGCCGGAGGTTCGGCTCCACCACGAGCGGGTAGGCCAGCAAGGCGAGCATGCTTCCCAGGTTACTGGCGCCATACAGGAAGTAAGGGTCGGACGCGGGGGGATGGCCCGACCGGGTGAACCATCGCTGGAGAAGCGGAGCAGAGGTCGCGACCACGAAAAACGGTAGAGCCACCATCCCGAACAAGAGCCCGAAAAGCCATCCGGTCGGATTCGCTTCGGGAGACAACGACCGGGCCGCGTCCGGGGGAATGCCAAAAGGCAAGACGAAGAGGGGCAGCAAGAGCAACCCGGCCTGCACAATCGTCTGCCTGCGCACGCCCAGCCAGGTCGTCGTCGCATGGGCATAGGCGTAACCGGCCAGTAACGCCGCCTGGAAGAAAACCATGCAGGTGCTCCAGACCGCCGGCGAGCCGCCGAGCAGGGGGAGGACCATCTTGGCGATCATCGGCTGGACGCAGAACAGGAGGAAGGCGCTGAGGAACAGGGTGAGGAGAAACAGCGAGAGCACGGGTGTTCTTCGCATGGCGGTCAATCACGCCTCCGTGATCGTGGCTCGAAGTGCTCGGGCACCCTCTTCAAAGAGTGTCCCCGATGCCTGGCGCGGTTCGATGATGCTTGGAGGGATCTCTCAACCTTAGTTCACACTCAGGCTGCTGGCCACACGGTCAGTGGTTCACTGAACAGCGACTTCCGGTTTTCGCGCCGGGCTGACCCTGTGGACCCCGGCTCTGGCGCGTCTGGCCGCCGGGACATGGACTTCGAAAGATCGGGCTGGAGGCGGGGCGCGGTTTTCCCGATAGATTGAAGAGGAGGACCGTCGCATGATGGCTTGCGCCTACGGTCCGGTTCGGGGCCGACCATGGAAACAGGCGTGAACCCTGATCGCATCGCCGCCTGGCGGTGGGTCCCTTCGATTTTGATCTACCCGGTCACGATCCTGCCCGGCCTGAACGCCGCGATTCTACTGATCTCCAGCGTCTGTGTCGGGCTCGATTCCTGGAGCTTGGAGGGTGCGTTGACCAACATGTTGCTGGGTTTTCCCGCGGTGGCCGGAATCGCCGCACTCTGGTTCTCGACACTCACGCCCGTCCGCTCGATTGTGCGTAGCCGCTGGCGCTTCTTGCTCGTCACGACGGGCCTGATGATGGGTTTACTGATGGAGGGCCTGTTCTTGAAGGCGGGCATCCAGAACCAGGCCATACGTCTGCCCAGGTCCGGCTTTCTCGAACTCTGGGTCTTCGGAGGTCCCCTGCTGGCAGGCTGCGTCAACCTCACACTGCTGATCTGGGCCAGATATCAGATGAACAGGCGGGTAGTTCCGGTCCCGGTCCATGCCGTCCCGCCTCATCATCTGGCGGCACAGCGGCACTTGCGGCCTGTGCGACTCGAGCCATACCGGCCGCCAGCGCCCACGCGGTGGTGGATACCGTCCGAGAGATTCGACCACCGCGTGGATCGCATCTGATCGCGAGGGCCAGGGTCATTCGATCCCATACTTCCGCAGCTTCTGCCGCAGCGTCGCGCGATGGATGCCGATCTGCAAGGCGGCGCTGGCGCGGTTGCCCTGGTTCCGGCGGAGGAGTGACTGAAGCAAGGGCGGCTCGACCAGGGCGAGGAAGCGGTCGTAGAGGGTAGAGTCGGCCGTCTCCGCCTGGTCGGGCTGGCGAAGTTCGCTCTCGATCCAGCGGGTGATCAGGCTTTGGATTTCCTCTCGATCCGTGCCGAGGGAAGCCGGCCTGGGTTGCGGATCGGCCGGTGGGGGTAGGTGCTCGGGGTGGATTTCCCGGCCGCGGGCGACGATCGCCGCGCGTTCGATGGCGTTGCGCAGCTCGCGGACGTTGCCCGGCCAGGGACGCGACATCAGGTCGCTCACGACGTCCTCGCGCAGCGCGACCTGTCCGCCGGGAGGTAAGTTCAAGAGGTTCAGGAAGTGGCTGGCGAGCGCAGGGATGTCCGCGCGGCGGTCGCGCAGCGGAGGGACCCGGATCGGGAAGACGCTGAGGCGAAAGAACAGATCTTCGCGGAACTCACCGGCGGCCATCAGCTCGCCCAGCGGACGATTGGTCGCGGCCAGGAAGCGAACGTCGATCGGCCGGGGGCGAGCATCCCCGACCGGGGTCACCTCGCGGTGCTCGATGGCACGCAGCAGCTTGACCTGCACCGCGGGCGGGACGTCGCCGATCTCGTCCAGCAGCACCGTGCCGCCGCCAGCGAGCTCGAGCAGCCCCTTGCGATCCTGGACCGCCCCGGTGAACGAGCCGCGCAGATGCCCGAACAGCTCGCGCTCGATCAGCCCGGCGCTGAGTGCCGCCAGGCAGACAGGCAGGAACGTGCGGTCCCGCCGGGCGCTGTGGCGATGGATGGCGCGGGCCACCAGCTCCTTGCCCGTCCCGCTCTCGCCGGTGATCAGTACGGGAACGTCGGTCGGCGCCACCAGGGCGATCTGCTTGAACAGCTCTTGCATGGGTGGTGAATGACCGATCAGGACGGAGTGATCGGCACCCTTTGGTTCAGGTTCACCCGGAGAGCTCTTACCTTCCGCACCCTGTCGGCCGCGGCGAGCGTCCAGGGCGCGGGCGATCACGGACGCGGCCTGGTCGAGGTCAAACGGCTTGACCAGGTAGTCAAAGGCGCCGCCTTCCATCGCCCGGACCGCGGTGTCCAGATTGCCAAACGCCGTGATCACGATGATGGGCGCCGACCCGGCGAGCTCGCGAAACTTGCCCAGGGCCGAGAGCCCGTCGATCCCCGGCAGGCGAACGTCCAGAATGACGGCATCGAACGGCCCGCGCCCCGCGAGGTCAAGGCCTTCCTCGGCCGACGACGCCACGTCCACCTCGTGTCCCATGTCGCCCAGAAACTCCCGCAGCGCCCAGCAGATGCTTGCCTCGTCATCGACGACCAGGACACGGCTCATTGGCTCAGTCCGCCTCACTTTGCCGCGAACCGCCGGGCAGGGTCAGCCGGAACCGGGTGAATGATCCCTCGCGCGCCCAGGAGACGCTTCCATGATGCGCCAGGGCCACATGCCTGGCCAGAGCAAGACCAAGTCCGACGCCCTCCGGTTTAGCGGTCACGAACGGCTCGAACAGTGTTTCGCCAAGCTGCTGCGGCGGTCCCGGGCCGGTGTCGGTGACCTCGATAACCCGAGTGTGACCGTCGTTCCGCAGCTCGAGCGCGACGGAGCCGCCCGGGCCGGCGGCTTCGATGGCGTTGAGGGCAAGATTGAGCACCGCGGCGCGGAGGCTGGGCTCGTCGGCCAGCGCCGTCGCGGTTGGCGGGCCAGCGCCGACCCGAAAGGCGACCCGGGCATGCTCACTGGTCGGCTGAAGCAGGGCGGCGACGTCGTGAAGCAGACGAACCAGGTCGCAGGAGGTATGCGGCCGCTCTTCGAGTCGACTGAGCGTCAAGAGGCCCCGAACCTGCTCTTCCATCAGCGTGAGCTGGCGCAGGGCCACCGTCATGCTGGTGTCCGTCCGCGCATCCTCGCAACGTTTCAGATGAAGTTGAATGCTCAGCCGGGCGCCCGTCAGCGCGTTCCGGAGCTGATGAGCCATCCCCGCCGCAAGCTGCGCCAGCATGTGAGTGCGCTCCGACTGGCGGATCGCCTGACTCATCTGCCGAAGCTGGGCGCACATCCGGTTGATTGATCGGGACAGGTCGTCGATCTCGTCGCGCGGCGGCTTCGGGTCCAGCGCCAGCTCGCGGAAGTCGCCCTCGGCGATCCGGGCCACCTGGTGCTCCAGACGGTGAATCCGCCCGCTGATACGGTGGGCGATCCATGTGGTCGCGACCGCCATGAGCGCCAGCGCCCCTGCCCCGAGTATCAACGGGACCTGGGCCGACTCCCACCGTGCGTCGCGCCAGCTCGACTCGGGATAAAGCACCAGTAAAACCGCCCCCGAGGTCGTTGAGCGCGGGCCGATGAGCGCGGCGAAATGGTTCTCCCCGCGGACCCCGAGCGTCGGCGACTCGCTGAGGCTGTCGAATCGATCCTGGCTGCGAACCGGTATGGCCCCTAACGCAGGGGCGCTCGCGGCCAGGCCGGGATCACTCGCCGCAACCGGTTGGCCCGCAGGACCATACGCAACGAAACGGGCTCCCGAAAGGCTGTGCATCCTGGCCAGGACGCCATCGGTCAGGGGAAAGTTGGCTCCGCCCAGCGCATCGACGACCCCGCTCAACCGCTCGACGATCTGCCGCTCGGTCCGCCGCGCAGCCAGGGCCATCGAGGCAATCGTGATGGCCGCGATCGTGAGGGTCTGGATCGCCACGATCGGAACCAGAACCTGTTGCCGGATCGACCAGCGCATGCGACCTCGCAAACTGAGGCGTGGAGCGTGAGACGTGAGGCGTGAGGCGTGAGGCGTGAGGCGTGAGGCGTGAGGCGTGAGGCGTGGAGCGTTGTTTCCCTCCCTTCGGCTTCACTGTCCATCGGTCACTGCCCACTCTTCCCTCGCCGCTCGTCACTCCCTCCAGATTCACTGACTACTGACCACTGACTACTGCCCACTATTCCCTCGCCACCATTCTCTCCCATCATGCGACCACCACGCTACCGGCAGAGGTTGTTCGTTGAGCACGACCTCGGTGAATCGTCGGGGTCCACCGTCGATGTCGCGCGCCGAGCTGGGTATCCATGGCCTGAAAAGCTGGGGCCGCAACTGGTCTAGAAAAGTCCGAGAAACGCGGAGTTCAAGCAGCCAGAAACGGTCTGAGCGAGGACGGGAAGTGTAGGCAGCGCGTTGAGTTGGGTATCCATGGCCTGAGAAGCTGGGGCTGCAACTGGTCTAGAAAAGTCCGAGAAACGCGGAGTTCAAGCAGCCAGAAACGGTCCAAGCCCTCCGCCCACCCCTGCCGGGGGCCCGGTGGCGAGGCCGGAGATGAGCACGGCGGACCACCTTGGTTCAAGGGAACGCGCGGCAGGGTCTACCCACTTTGTGGCACCAATATCAGCTTGTACAAGATCCACTTTCACTAGAAATGAACAGGCGTTTGGTAGTTAAAAGTAGACATTCTGAAGTTTTTTTCAGCCGTCAATGGCTCCGTTGGACCTCCGCATTGTTTCGTCATAAGTTCTAATCTGACAACGACAAACACCCGCACAATTGGCTCTGTTCTGACACTGCACCGTCATTTCCACCTCTCTCCCTTGGATCCACTGGCTCGGAAGCGCGAAGGGAGCGCGGAAGGGGCCACTTGCTCTGTGGCACAAAGTAAA
>JBEKTN010000005.1:0-56638 GCA_049516015.1 Isosphaeraceae bacterium
CGAGGGTAATCAAGCGAAAGATGTCGAAATGGAAGAAGAAACGCCCCCAGCATCGGCGACAGCCACCCTTGAAGAAAACCTTTAAGGAGTCAGTGGTTATGATTCGTTAAACGGTATTGGGGTTAGGGGGGGTGGTCCCGGCACGACCAGGCACAAGGTCTTCCCACGCTCTCTCCCTCTCGGTCCTTTCGCATCCATCTCGCGAGGCGAGAAGAATCGTTTTCGATTTCCAAGGCTCCCGCCTCACCCCCCCTGCCCCCCCTTCGCAAGGGGGGGAAAGGGATCGCTCGCTCGCGACGTCTTTCCATCCCGCGCAACAGAAACACGTGTCTCGAAATCGTCCCCCCAGCTCGGTCAACACCAACTTTGCAGCATGCCACCGCGACCCTCTGCAAGCTCTTTCCCAAGATCCTTTGCGACTATCCCCGAGACGCTGCCGGGGCCCTCGTCCGGGCCAAGCTTCCCGATCCCGAGCTGGTACGTTACCAGGGCATCCTGGGGCATTACCACGTGCAGACCAACAAGGTCGATCCAGGTCCGGCGTTCCAGTGGGACAGGCTCATCAAGGGAGCTCGCGGCCTGACGGCCCAGCGCCGGGATTGAGCGAGCCTGGGCCCTTTTCGCCGGAATGTGCCGCCTTGAAAGCTAAGAGCCCGACCAGCCGCCTGCCGACGATCTGGGCCCAGAGCGCAGCCCCCCAAGGCGAGAAGTGGTCGTCGTTGATGGCGCGGTTGTAGAGTTTGCTAAAACGGGGCAACTGGCCATTCACTTCAGGCAGCGCGGCCAGCCTCAGGTGCTCGTCGATGAACTGATCGAGGGGAGAGCAGTAGCGAAGGGGACCGGCGTGGACGATGTCGCAGACCCGTCCCGGATAGAGGGCGTCTTGACGAGTCCTCTCGACCTGGAGGTGGGTTGGTACGGAGACGACAAGAGGTATCACCGATCGCGAATTGCACCACAACCGAATCTCGTCGAGCCAGAATTCGGCTTCCTTGTACCAGTCTCCTTCGCCGCGCAGTACGGCTGGCCCGTCGCCGAAGTCATTGGGGCAGACGCTTACCACGACGAACTGGGGGCGGAAACGGTCGCCATATTCGCGCAGCGCGTAGTAGTATTGCTCGGGCGAGTAGCCGATGTGCCCGGTGTTCAGGATCGAAACTGGAACCTTCCAGGCGGCCTGGAGATAACGCTCGAGATCGACTGGGGGAGTATCGCTATCGCCATTGAACATTCCTTGCATGAACGAGTCGCCCAGGACGATCCCGCGGACGGCGGCGGAAGGGTCGGGCTCGGCCCCGCGCAGGCCCCACGAATTGGTGTTCTGGACCGATCCCTCGTCCACGAATGCACCGGCGCGTAAGGCGGCGGCGCGGCGGCCAGGCGTGTCCAGAACCTGAAACATCGCGAATGGACCGCCGCGAATCGTGATCTGGCGCAGCCAGATGGAACGTGTGTTGGGACGAAACCGGTACGAGCGGCCATGCTCATCAAGCTCGAAGACCTGAGGAGAGATGACGAACGCCTGGTCTGCACGCCCGTACCGTATCAAGGCATGCTCAGGGTCCATGCCGGCAACCCGGAAGAGCTCTCTGATCTCTTCGGTCGTCGCGTTGTAGAAGCTCGTCAGGCTCTTCTGAGTCTCTGCGATTCCATGCTGCCGTCGCACCCGCCACTGGGCCTCGACTTCGCCACGGTCGGGTTCCAGTCCAAACAGTCCCCGAGCCAGCGCGTCACGAGTCTGGCCCGCACCCAGCAGCAGGCGGTAACGTGCCGACTGCGACACCCCGATCATGCTCGCCAGGACGATCAGGGTTGCACTCAGGATCACGCGCTTGAAGACCCTTTGACGGCGCGTGCAACGCTCGAGAAACGGCAGCATCTGCTGGCGAGCCGAGGGTGCTCGCTTCCGGACTTCCAGCCGACGCTTCAAGGCCATGACGCTGCCACTCCCAGATCCTGCACGCAGTCAAGCGGGGGCCAGCCCTGAAGGTTCGAAGCGAAGCGCGCCGCCGCTTCCGCTTGCAGCATACCAGGCTAAAGGTTTGCCCTCAGATGGAAGGTGCCTCAGCCTGTTCTTCCGGAATCGATTCGGGTGCTGGCAAGGCGAGCGAATTCGCAACGACCCGTTCGCCCCGCTTGGCGCCGGAGACCACTTCCACGAAGTCGGGGTCACTGATACCCAGCTCGACGCGCTTCCACTTCCAGGACGAGTTCTGCTCGTCTTGCGGCGATGGCTGGTGAAGGGCGACGTAGTGCTTGCCGTCGATTGATCGAACGGCCTGGATCGGAACCCGGGTGACATTGGTGTGCGAGTCGCACTTCAAGAACACCTCGGCCGAGAGGCCGGGACGGAGATCGTCATTGCCTTGGTCGATTTTGACCATGGCGAAGTAGATGCGTACGTCGGAGAATGGCCCGTTGACCGGGGTCGAGATGGCTGTGATCTCCGCGACGGTTCCTTGCATGAGGCGATCGGGGAAGGCATCCACCTTGACCAGCGCCCTCTGCCCAGACCTGAGTAGCCCCATCTTGGTCTCGTTGATCCGGGCTTTGACCCGCATGGACTTGGGGTCGGGAAGCTGGAAGATGGGCTGGCCCTCGCGAACCGTGACGCCCTGGTCGATCTGCTGCTGCACCTGTCCCCAGCCGTTGGTCTGATTCACGTAGACGAGAATTCCTTCATCGGGCGCGCGGAGCGTGCAATGATCGATATTTCTTTGAAGGCGATCGCGGCGTTGCGTCTCGAGCTGGAACGAGGCTTCCTGGTTCTTCTTGTCGGACTCGACCGCCTTGATCTTGGCTTCGAGCGACTTGATGTTCTTGGGTCCGGTGAATTTCGCCAGCCGCTCGAGCATGCCCTGGGCCTCTTCCAGTGCAATGCTCGTTTGTTGATCATTGAGCTCGTCGGCCTTGAGCTGGGCGGCGGTGCGGTAACCTTTCTTGAACATGTCACGCGACCAGTTGGCATTCCGCTCCGAGCGTTCTT
Source organism: Isosphaeraceae bacterium (assembly GCA_049516015.1). GTDB lineage: Bacteria > Planctomycetota > Planctomycetia > Isosphaerales > Isosphaeraceae > Aquisphaera. The sequence continues at coordinate 2,987 of JBEKTN010000005.1, forward strand.
TTTCGATCTTGCAGGTCTGGATGTACTGGCGGATGAGCTGCAAGTCTTGCGGATAGATCCCATCGCGGTATTCGCGCAAGCTGATCTCGCTCACTTCGAGGATCGACTTGGCCTGATCGACCCACGACTTGGCCTTGAGCCAGCGTACAAGCTGAGCTTGCAACTCATCCTCGAATGCCGACGCGTCAAGCTCGCAGACGACCTGCCCCTTCTTGACGCGGGTGCCCTCGGGAAGGATTGAGACAATCCGGGTTGAGCCGGGTTTCTCATCATCCATGCCGCCGCCGCCACCACCCCGGCCGCCCCGGCCGCCGCCACCCCGACCTCCTCTGCCACCGCCTCCGCCACCTCCTCGTCCGCCGCCACCACCACCTGTCGTCTGATCCTGGCTGCTTTTCGCTGCGGTCGTGGTCGTGCTCTTTGTGCTGGAGCCACGCAGCGGCGTGTGCGGCGCGACCGTGTAACTGAAGCTGCGAATGTTGGGCTTTCCCGAGCCGCTGCTGGTGCCGGATGACGCCGTTGATGAACTGCCCGACGAACTGCTGCTGCCGGAGGAACCGCTGCCGCTGGAAGAACCGCCGCTGCTGGAAGAACCTGAGCTGCTCTTTCCCGAGGATCCCGAACTGTTCTTGCTGGTTCCCGCCTTCGACTTGGCCTTCGTGGTGGCCGATCCCTGAGAACCGCCTCCGCTCCCCGAGCCACCCGACGCATTGCTTCCGCCCTGTGTCCCGGTCGTTCCGGAACTGCCTTGGCCCGATCCCGAACTGCCCGAGGAGCTGGATCCGCCAGCTCCGCTGGAGCCGGCGGTCCCGCCGACCATGCCCATCAGAGCCTCGACCTCGCAGCGAACGACCGTATTCGTGGCACTCTCGAGCGTCCCGTTCTCGACGACGTACTCGATCACGTCGCCCTGATCGACTTCCACCAGATCCAGGCTCATGTCGGACCGCTGGGCGGCGAGGAAGGGCGGCCGATATCCGGTCTGCCACGCCCAGACGGCTCCCCCCACAGAAAGCAACGCCGCCAGCATCGTCAAATATCCCAGGAGCGGCCGGCCGGCCTGGGGACGGTCCAGGATGATCTGACCGCCGAGAGGAAGTTGTTTTGGCATCTTATTAGAACCTGGGGTTCTGGGAAGTCTAGGTTGACCTAGCCTCTCCGGCCAGCACTCATGGCCGGCGGGATTCCTCAAGAGAGCAAGACCAGATCAACCCGCAAGGATCTGACGAAGCCGGCATCGGTTCGAATGTCTCTTAACTATCGGCAGGGAGGACCAGCGATCAACGTCCCGATTCGCGCAACTCTATCTATCTAGCGACAATGATCGTGACTCCGGGCCTCGATTCGCGGAGATTCTGTTGATTTTCTTGATCTTTCAGCAAGCGGTTTCCAGCCATTTGAACGGTTCGACCCGGATGTGGTACCTTGAGCGGGTGGGTTCGGTGCCCGCGAGAGGTCTGCAATGCGGCGACGATCTGCGTGGTGACCTCCGGCGGCCGTGCGAGACATCTTCCGAAATCCGACGAGGAGCGACACCGTGGCTGAGTACACCCTGCCTCCGCTGCCATACGACTTTGGTGCCCTGGAGCCTGACATTGATGCCAGGACCATGGAGATTCACCATGGCAAGCATCATGCGGCGTATATCAACAATCTGAACGCCGCGCTCAAGGACCATCCCAACCATCAGGGCAAGACGATCGAGGCCTTGATCGCCGACCTGAACGCGTTGCCCGAAGGGATCCGAACGGCCGTCCGGAACAACGGCGGCGGCCATGCCAACCACTCGCTCTTCTGGCAGATCATGAAGCCAGGCGGTGGCGGTGAGCCGACGGGCGCGATCGGGACCGCTCTGGCCAGTGAGCTCGGCGGTTTCGCCGCGTTCAAGGAAGCATTTTCAAAGGCTGGGGCCACGCGGTTCGGCTCAGGCTGGGCCTGGCTGATCATGGGCAAGGACGGCAAGCTCGCCGTGACTTCGACCGCCAACCAGGACAGCCCGATCATGGATGGCCTCACCCCGCTGCTCGGGCTCGATGTCTGGGAGCACGCCTATTATGTCAAGTATCAGAACCGCAGGCCCGACTACATCGCGGCGTGGTGGAACACCGTGAACTGGGATGAGGTCAACCGCCGCTACACGGCCGCGAAAGGATGACGGAATCGCACCTGCCCGGCCACCGGCCCGCCTGCGGCCGGTGGATCGGGACTGCGGAGGTCGATGTCATCTTCGGCGCATCGACCATGATCGCCTTGACCGATCGGCCGGGAAGATTATGATCCGGACGCCTGGGATCGATCGTCCGCCGGGAGCGTTCGACACTTCCTGCCTTCCCGGTCAGGTCAGGTCCCGACCAACTCACTGCTTGCCCGAACCCGGGAAACGCGGCACCGAGGCAATCTGCCATGGATTGGCTCTTGCCGCGGGAATCGAGGAATCTGACCCGATCGACCCGGGCAAGGCGAGGTCTTCCCTTGGAAAGGCCCGGGGATCCACGAAAGAAGGAGATCATGCCGATGGATCGGCTCAACCGCAGTCTGCTGGCCGGGAGTATGGCCATGGCGGCAGCAGTTGCCTTTTGCTGCTCTCAGGGATGCAGGAGCGCCCACAGCGAAGTTCCCCCTGGCAAGCCTTACCAGACCACGGGAGGAGCGGCTCCCACGGTCGGCTTCAGCAATGAGCCGCATCCGAGCCTGGCCACAGGTCCGGCGAGTCTCTACAGCAACCGGGGCCCTGGCTCGCAGGTGCAGGACGGGCGGGGCAATTCCTTCAATCCAGGAGACCTCATGTTGGGAACGCCGACCCAGGGGCCTGCCACCTTGGGCGCACCGACCGACAACCGCTACGGTCCTCCCGGCACCGCGGGAACGAGCGACTCATCGTCATCCGGTTCGTCTTCTTCCTCCGGTTCGTCTTCGATCGCCAACGCGTTGCTGAAGTCGATGCCGCCCGCTTCCCAGGTGCTGTCCAAGGACCCGGCAGGAATTCCAGGCTCGCCCGGGTCAGCAGGCGGATCGTATCCTTGACCGACGGGCTTGCCCTGCGTGTCAAGCAAAGAGTAAAGGTGAAATCATTGCCATGGGGCTCGGCTCGAGATTGCTCTTCGAGGATGAGCATTGCCTGGCGATCGTGAAAACGGCAGGGCAATTCACGCAGGGCTCCTGGGCTCCGCCCGGCGAGCAGACGCTCGAGTCGGAGGTTCGCGAGTACCTCAATCCGGCCGACCCGTCATCAGTCTACCTGGGTATCGTCCATCGCCTGGACCGGCCGGTTTCCGGATTGATGGTCTGGGCGAAGACCACGAAATCGGCCCGGCGCCTTTCTCAACAATTCGAGCGCAGGAGGGTCGAGAAAGAATACTGGGCGATCGTCGAAGAGACCGACGCGAAGGCTCCGCCAGAACGGGGAAGCACTGGTCCGATTGCACAATTACCTGTCGAGGGCACCTGGATCGACTGGCTGACCTCGGCTGGAGTTTCGGGCGTGGTCCGGGCTGTCAACGCAGGGACTGAGCGCGCCCGCCAGGCGGTCACTCGGTTCGGCCTCGAAGACGAGTCACGCCTGCCCCCAGGGTGCCGCTGGCTACGGCTCTGGCCCGAGACCGGCCGAACCCACCAGCTCCGGGTGCAGGCGGCCCTCCGAGGATTGCCCATCGTGGGCGATGCGAATTACGGGGCCTCGAAACCATTTCCGCGGGGAATTGCGCTCCATGCGCGGCGGCTGGGATTGCGACATCCCATACTCGGTACGCCACTGGAGCTGATCGCCCCCCTGCCCGCGACCTGGGCTGAGCATGGGTTCATTCTCACGGACACCCAGATCACGACCGGGAGCCTGAAGAATCAAGCCGGCGGGCTCTTTGACACGGCGATCGCCCAGGAAGTGCCCGGGCGTTCGTGTCCGGGAATCTCCTACTTCGAGGTCAAGCCGCGCCGATCTCGACGATCTTGAGCTTGAGCGTGCCCCGAGGAATCGGCACCTCGACCTCGTCGCCGACTTTCTTGCCAACGAGGCCCTGACCGATGGGGCTGGTGAGCAGGATCTTGTTCTGGTCGTAGTCCTCGTCACCGGGGCCGACCAGAATGAAGTCCTCTTGCTCGTTGAGATCGAGATCGAGCACCCGGACCTTGGAGCCGAAGACGACGCGATCCGCGGGCATGGTCGTCTTCTCGACGATGAAGGCGCGACCGAGCTTGTCCTGAAGGTCGTTGATCTTGGCCTGGAGCATCCCCTGGGCCTCCACGGCCGCGTCGAACTCGGCATTCTCCGAAAGGTCGCCGAAAGCCCGGGCCTGGGCGATTTGCTCGGCGATCCGGGGCATCTCCTCGTGTTTCATCCTGTCGAGCTGGGCCTTCAGTTTTTCGTAGCCTTCCTTCGACATCGGTATTCGGTCACTGCTCATCCCGATCTGCTCCCCATCCCAACTCAGAGCCACCTCATGCACCCACGAATCGACTACCCAAGCACGCGTCACGACCTGATGTCTGGCACGCCCCGATCGAGGATTGCGACTCGAGATCAACCAAGCGTGTCCGGAGACATTCCAGAAGATCCGGCACAGCCCGGCGTGCTTGCCGACCGCGGTTCATGACCTGCCGTTTTCGGGAATTGAAGGAAACGAGGCAACTTCCATCCGCCACAGTCACGACCCCTCTTGGTCGGGATCGTGGATCGAAGAAAAAAACGCGACTCCGGAAGGCCCGATGTCGCGCTCAACCCTTTCTTACGAGTGTTCAAGCCTAGTCTTCCAGTTTTCCCGATGCAAGCCCAACTGCGAGGAAGCCAAGGGTTTGAGGGAGAGACTCTGGCAGTTCAGGCGACGTGGCAGGACCAGCGGCGACGACGGTGCAATTCACGGCTCTTCATGGAAATATCCGGCAATCAGATCATTCGTGGCGGAGGGCCTCGATCGGGTCCATCAGGGCTGCCCGGCGGGCCGGGTAGAGTCCGAAGAGAATGCCGATGGCCACGGAGATGCCGAATGCGAGCATGACCGAGCCTGGGGTCACGAAAGCCTTCTGCTCGGGGATGAAGTAGACGATGAGCTGCGGGATGGCAATTCCCATCGTCACGCCCAGGATTCCCCCCACGCCGGAGAGGACGACCGTCTCGATCAGGAATTGCTGGGTAATGTCCCGCCGCTTGGCGCCCAGGGCCCGGCGGATCCCGATTTCCCGCGTTCGCTCGGTCACCGTCGCCAGCATGATGTTCATGATGCCGATACCGCCGACCAGGAGCGAGATGGCGGCAATGGTTCCCAGGATGATGCTGAACTGGCGGGCCGTCTGTTGCGCCGCGACGAGCAGGTCATAAGGGACGGTCATCTCGACGTCCTTGCGGGGGTGCCAGGGCTCGTAGGCGGCCTTGATGATCGGCACCGTCGGGCGAACCTTGTCGATGGACGCAACCTGAAGGGTGATCTGAGAGAGTTGCGTCTCCTCGGCTTCCATCGATCCTGACCGGGCATTGACGATCTTCTCGCCGAACCGGACTCTGCAGGTATTGAGCGGAATGTAAACGTCCTTGTTGAAGTCTTGAGCAGCCAGACTGGAGCCGATACCCGCCGAACTTTGCCGCTCCTTGGTCACACCGACGACGGTGTAGTAATCGGTACCGAGCTTCACCGCCTGGCCGACGGGGTCCTCGTAGGGGAAGAGAGTCTTGGCGGTGGTGGCGGCGAGCACGCAGTAGTTCTGGTATTTCTCGTTGTCGGCGGCGGTGAGAAAACGGCCCCGATCGACCTCGAGCATGTTGAAATCGGCATAATCTTGGGTCGTGCCGACGACCCGGCCGTCGAGATTGTACTGGTACCTCCTGATCCCCTTGCGAATCTCGCGGATGGGCAGGACCTTGCGAATCGTGGGCACGGTCTCCATGATCCGCTCGTAATCGTCGTACTTGAGCCCGTAATTGAGGATGCGCGCGGGCCGGCCCGCAGTGGCCTGGGCCTCGTCGCTGGGCTTGACCGACCGGACGATGATGTTGGTTGCTCCCAGGGCGCGAATGCGTTCCTGGGCCTCGCGGCTGGACCCCTCGGCGATCGCCAGCATCGAGATGACCGCGGCCACGCCGAAGACGATACCCAGCACGGTCAGTCCGGAACGGAGCTTGTGCAAGAGCAGGCTCTTCATGCCGAGTTTGAGCGCTCGCCAGATGCGTCCCATGGAACCGTTGTCCTCTCGATGAATCGAACCGAAACAAGAAGTCTTCTAGCGCGATCGACTGCAGGCCGCATGGCAAGAAGGGGCACATGGCTCGGAGCGGGGGCGGCCAGCCCCGTTCGGAACTGCTAACCGGGCGTCAGGACTCCGCCGTGCCCACCAGCGCCGCCTTGGCCGCCTGGGCCTGGAGGTGCCGGTGGCCCGGCCGGTCTTCGATGATCAAGCCGTCCTGCATGCGGATCACCCGCTTGGCATGGTCGGCGATGTCCGCCTCATGGGTGACCATGATGATCGTCTTGCCGGCGTCGTTCAGCTTGCCCAGCATTTCCATGATCTCCTGGCTGGTGGCCGTGTCGAGGTTGCCGGTCGCCTCATCCGCCAGGATGATGTAGGGATCATTGATCAGCGATCGGGCAATCGCCACGCGCTGTTGCTGGCCGCCGGAGAGCTGGGTGGGCCGGTGATCGGTCCGATCACCCAGCCCGACGAGCTTGGCAAGCTGGATCGCCCGCTCGTTCGCCTCCTTGCCAAGCTCTCCAGTTCCCTGGTAAGTGAGCGGGAGCTGGATGTTCTCGAGCACGGTGTACTGAGCGATCAGGTTATACGACTGGAAGATGAAGCCGAGGTAGCGGCTGCGGACCTCGGACAGCTCATCGTCGTCGAGCCGCGAGACGTCGCGGTCGCCCAGAAAATACTGGCCGCTGGTCGGGCGGTCGAGGCAGCCCAGCAGGTTGAGCATGGTGCTCTTGCCCGAACCCGAGGCTCCCATGATCGCGATGTATTCGCCGGGGTGGATATCCACGGTGACGCCCCGCAGGGCGTGCACCGTGACCGTCGTGACCGGCCCGCGGCGGCCCATCAGACCGCCGCCGCCCTTGGCATGACCCATCACGTACGTCTTCGTGACGGCGACCAGGCTGACAATGGGCCGGCCCGAGGAGAAACCGTTATTCGAGCTGAAATTCACGGCTAGTTACCTCCTCCTGCGGGGCCGCGGCCACCACCGCCGCCTGGAGGGCCGCCGCCGAAGCCACCGCCGCCTGGACGGCCGCCGCCGAAGCCACCACCACCGCCGCCCGCGCGCACCTGCTGCATCTGCTCGATCTCGTCGTCGGTGAAACCGGCCCGCTTGAAGATCTCGCTGCGTTCTTCGGGACTGGCGGTCCTCAACTTGGCCCGGTCTTCGGGCGCCATGTTCTGGAACTTGGCTCCGAAGGCTCCGAACCCACCACCACCGCCGGCGCCCTTGGTCCGGCCCTTGGCCTTGGCCAGGTCGCCGCCCTTGGCTTTGGCCGGGTCGCCGCCCTTGCCGGCCGCAGGTGCGGCCTTGCCCGGCTCGGTTGCGCCTCCCGCTGCTACTTCGGCGTCCTTGGCCTTGGCAAAGCCGACCCAGTCCTTCTTCCCGGCCGACTTGCCGTCGACGCCAAACAGCTCGCGCTTCTCGTTCTCGCTGATCAGGGTCAGCGGATTGAGGGCGACGACGGCACCGGCGGTGACGCCCTTGGTGACCTCCACGAACTTGTCGTTGGTGGCGCCCAGCTCGACCTCGCGGCGCTCGAAGCCGCTCGGGGTCCTGAGGGCGACGTGGTCCTTGCCGTTGTACTCGATGATCGCCTGGACCGGGACGCTGAGCACGTTCTCCTTGCGATCGACAAGAATCGTCACCTCGGCGTTCATGCCAGGACGCAGGCCCGGCAAGGGGTTGTCAATCCTGACGCGGGTGGTGTAGACCTTCACGTCCGAGCTGAAGATCGTGTTGGGGTCGGGCAGCGGCGCCACGTCGAGCACCGTGCCTTCGAGCTCGGTGTCAGAGAAGGCATCGACCCGGATCCTTGCCTTCATGTCGGGCGTGATCTTGTCGATCTGCGACTCGTGGACCTTGGTGTTGATCTGCATCCGACTGATATCCGGCAGGCTAAAGATCTTCTGCCGCTCGCGAACGGTCGCCCCTTCCTCGATCTGAGGCGCATTGTTGCCGAAGGAGCGGTTCGTGTCGTTGGCGTAGACGACGATGCCGTCACCGGGCGCGAAGAGCTTGCAGTTGATGATCTGTTTCACCAGCTTGGCTTCCTTCGTTTTTTCGAGCTGAAAGGTCTGCTCCTTGGCCAGCTCGTCGGAGCGAGCCTTTTCGACCTCGCTGCGCAGCTCCTTGATGGTCTTGCCCTTGGTGTAGTCCAGGAGGACGTGGAGCTTGCTCTGGGCCTGCTCGAGGGCGAACTTGGCTTTCTGGAAGTTGAGCTCTTCGGAGACCTTCGCGGCCTTGGAAACGTAGCCCTTCTCGTACATGCGGACGGCCCAGTCCACGCGGTCGGCGGACCGCGCCAGGTCGGACTCGGCCAGCTTGATCTCGCCCTCGCACGTCGCCTTGTCCTGGAGGAAGATGCCCTCCTCGTATTCCTTGACGGCGATCTCGGCGACTTCCCGCGTCAGCTTCGCGTTCTGAAACGACGCCTCGGCCCCCTGGGTGGCGATCTTCTGGTTGGTCAGGCTGTCGTTCAGCGACGCCGAGTCGAGCTCGCAAACCAGGTCGCCCTTCTTGACCTTGGTTCCCTCGGGCAGGATCGAGATGATCGCTGTCGACCCCTCGACCTGGCACTGCACGTCCTGATTTTTCGAGCTCTCCAGGGCTCCCTTGTCGGTGACCGTGATCGGCAGGGCCGCCGGCTTGACCTCGTAAGGAATGATATCCAGGTCGGCCGTGGTGAAGAATCCCCGGATCGGCTTGCTCAACCCGGGGACGCTCAGGACCGTGATGCCTCCCAGGGCCAGCAGGCAGGCCAGGCCGGCCGCGACCACCTTACCGGCTGACGCCCTGCGATGGCTGGGCCGCTGGAGCGGAGGCAGGTTTCCCTGTGTTGCTGGTGCCGGGGCCGAGGCTGGGTCCTCGGTACTCTGCAGGGAAAATTTCACTGAAGGCCTCCCATTCATCATAGGGCAAGATGCCGATGTCGCGGTACACGGTCAAACGCGCCAATTGGTAGGTTTGGTAAGCCGTGATCAGGGCGACCTCGCTCGTGAACAGCGTGTTCTGGAAGGTGATCAGGTTCGTGGTCTGGGTCGCCGCGTTGGCCGACTGGGCCAGGCCCTGGCCGGTCTGTGCCTGGGGCGGAGCGATGATTTGCTCGAAGGCCTGGTCCTTGAGCCGGATGTTCAAGACCAGGTTCCGCTTTGTGATATCGTAGTTGATATAGTTTACCTGCATCGCGCGGATATCGCCACGCAATTGGTTCTTGATGAAGTCTTCCTCGCTCATGAGCGCCCGCCGCTGCTGCTCATAGGCAATGATCGCCTGGCGGAACGCGTTTCGCTCGGCCACCCGGATCAGGGGCAATTCGGCGTTGAACACGAGGCTGAACTGATGGGCCTGGCTGAAGAAGCCGAACGGGTTCGTGGTGGTTGGCGGCGTGAACACCTGGTTGGTCAGAGCGATGTTGAAGACGCCCTTCAAAGCATTGGCCTTGACCCGGATCTGACGCCAGGCGTCGTAAAGCTGGGCTCTCGTGTTCATCAGGTCAAGGCGATATTCCAACGCGATCCGCACGGCCGCCTGCAAGGTGGCCTCGAGATCCTCCTCATTGTCGGTGTAGGTTGTGCTCCTCAAGTACGGGCCCAGGAGGGAATGTCCATCGAGAACGATGTCCGGGAGCTGGGGAATCTTGTCGACGATCCGAGGAACATCCTCCAGCTTCCGATTCTTACTGCGCTGCCACTCGTCGATCTCAGCGAACACATCCAGGTAGGGCTGAAAGATGCTCACGTCCGGGACCATCGGGGTGTCCGGAGGCAGGCCGATCTGCTGCTTGAACGAGTCGTTCGTGTTTCGCAGGGTTATGATGTCGGCGATCAACGTCGCCCTGGACGTGAGCACTCGCGACTTCACCTGGTCAACTTGAAGCTGCGACAGACCCGACGACTCACCCTCGATGAGCTGCTCATAGAGTGCGGCAAGCTGCTCGAAGTAAGCCAGGTTCCTGAGATCGACGATCACCTCAGCGACGTTTTCGGCAAGCGGAATGAAACCAATGGTCGGGTCCGTGTTGCCGGCCGTCGAGAAGCCGACGAGGTTGAAGCCGACGCCAGGCTGGGTGATCGTACCCCCCGTCAGCATGTCGACGATGAACTGCTGGCGGAACTGGGCGAAGATACGAACCTGGTAGAGCAAGCTGCGCTCGGCCTGGGTGAGGTTCTCGAGGACCACGGCGCGGCCGGCCCCGCGGAGGAACGGCTGCATGAACGTCAGCGGCAACGACGATTGCACCGTCGGCTGGATGGGGTTCTTACCAACGAAGTTGAAGACAACCTGATTGGCAAACCCCATCAGCAACTGGCCGCCCGAGTTAAAGAGTTTACCCATGCCCGCGACCTCGCCCAGGGTCAAGGTCGAGACCTGGCCGCCAGGCGCCGACCGCGTTGCATACAAGAACTGATTGATCGGGCTCACACCGGGGTAACCGGCGCTGTTGGGAGACGATGTTGGCGACATGCCCGCGTAGAACTGCGGCTCAAACTGGAACCGATCCAAGGTCACGGTGAGCGCGGCATTGTACAGGTTCTCCAGTTGCAACTGGTAAATGCGGGCGTTGATCAAGGCCAGCGTGAAGGCTTGCTGCAAGGTCACGACGTAGGGGTTGGCGTTCCGCGGCAACCCGACGGCGGCCGCGACGTTGAAGTTGGGCATCCTGGGAATGAGCACACTCGAGAGCTCGGCGGCCTGCTCCGGGGTTATGGTACCTCCGGCCGGGCCGCCTGGGATGATCCGGTTCACCTCCCGCCGCGTCTCTTCCGACATCTGATCTTCATTCGCCTTTGAGTCCAGGGGAACGAACGGACCCTGCGGCAACCCATCGCTGCCTGGTGAAATCTGCGTCCGTTGCGCGCCCTGGCCTGCCTGGGTTGGCGCCGCTGGATCCTGGGGAGGGGCCGCCTGCCGGGCGGCCCGCTGGACCGACCCATCCTTGACTCTCTTGGCACGGCTGGTCTCCAACGACTTGAAGCTCGAAGCCGGCCGCGGAGGTGGGATGCTGGTCTTCTTTTCCCCGCAGCGCGCATTCGCCAAGAGTATTGGCGACGAACCTTTGTGATCTGTCCCGGAATTCCTGCCAGGATTCCGCGGCGCCGTTCTGGCCGCCGGCCCTCCACCGGCCGGCGCGGCTCCCCCCGCGGGCGGCGACCCCGCCGGTGCCGGTGCCGCGGCTGGGGAGCCAGGTCCCCTGGCGCCCGCTGGCTGACTCGAGGGGGAACCGATCCCCGGGGCGAATGGCGAGGGGGTCCCGGGCGGCTTGGGTGGCGTGGACGGCTGCGGGATTCCGTTCCGGCCGCCATTGCCGGGCTCGGTGTAGCCCAAGAGGCTAATCTCGCCTTTAGCGATGGCGGCTTCCCTCTCGCGCATCCATCCTTCCATCATGTCGATGTAGCCGGTTCCTTCGGCCGGAACGATCAACCGGTGGTCGGGCCACTGGGGCACGGGCGAGAGAGCTTCCGACGTGGGGTCATCGGGCGGCGCCGGCGGGAACTCGGGGTCGTAGGGATCTGCAAATCGCGACATCGCAGGAGGTTCGATCGAGAATGCATCGAGCCGCCAGCGCGGGTCGCGGCTCTTCTCGAAGACGGCCTCGGCGGCGTCCTGGTTCGCCCAATCTCGGAAAAATTCGCGGGTGCAACCCGATTGCGATCCCACCGCCAGCAGGGTGAGGAGCGCTCCCCGCCGGAGTCGCCGGTTGAGAGCGTCCGAGCGTCGTCTTCTGATCCTGAACATGGGTTTCCCTCGACACGACACCACGCTGATCCGGGACTTGCGGATTGGGTGTATTACCCCGGCACGAAAGAAACGCATTGTAGGTCAGGCTTTCCAGCCTGACTCTGAGCCTTGTCAGGCTGGAAAGCCTGACCTACTTCCTTGCGAAGGCTGTCCCGGCACAAGAACAGCCGTCCTCGTCCGTCGACCAACGGCGCCCGGGGGACGGGGAAGCGCCACCTCCCGCCCACGGCCTCGGTCGTCTCGTGGCAGTATCACCGGATGTATCGGCTGTGCGGGTTGCCCCAGTTGAGCCGAAAAGAGGGTCTGCGAGAGTAGCGAGGGGCGGCGAAGGGCTGGTTTGGATGGAGTTTGCATCGCTTCCGGTCCGAAACTGCTGGGGTAAACAGGTGCTCTGGGCGGCGTCGCGCCGGCTGGTTTCGGGAGTCGTTCTGGCGACGCCTGGTACGGGCCTTCCAGGGAACACTCGCCGCGATCGCGTTGAACCGCAATCCCTCGTGGCGCACGCGGAATCAGGCTTGGGAGAAGGGAGTCTCCGATGCTGTTTGGCAATCGCGGTGCCCGGTCGTCTGGCGCAAAGCAGCGCAAGAGCGAGGCGTTTCAGCCGCGTGGCGAGGCACTGGAACAAAAGGTCCTCCTGGCACTTCCGACGCCGGGCGCCGGCTACAGCGTGGCAGGTGTGGGAGACATGAACCTGGACCCTAGCAAGAACAATGACTACCTGATCGGGGCACCGGGCGTGACACAAAGCGGATCGGTCATCAGCCCTCAGCCTGTGACCGGGACTACGATGAGCCAGGCATTTCTCATCTTGGGCAACGTCACCGCGCCCTTTGGCACTATCCAGACCTGGTCAACAAACCCGCCCACCACACCCGAGCAGAGGGTCGGAGTCCTTGCCAACCAGGTTGACAACCAGGTGCCTACTACCATACTCGGCACCATCAGCCAGACCAATCCATTCACGAATCGCGATTCGACTTACAGTTACAACTTTGACGGGGTCACCTTCGAAACGGAGAGTGACCCCACCTCAGGACTTGGTGCCTTCGTCGCTGCGGCTGGCACCGGCGGCTTCGTCATCGGTGCTCCCAACTACACCGGCGGCGGCCGTCTCTACTACATCACGGCCACCTCGAACCTCAACAGTCTTGCGGGAACAACGATCAACCTCGACACCCCCGCGTCTTACCCGGGGTTGACCATCGTCACCTTCGAGGATACGGCGAATCCCACGGCCGGCCTGGGCTCGTCGTTCGCGGACGTGCCCAATCTCCTCGGTAACGGCGTTGACAATCTGGTGATCGGTGAGCCGATGGCGACTGTCACCGGCGCCCAAACGGCCACCGGCACCCCTGCGACTGCGACAAACACCGGTGGCGTGTTTGTGTTTCCGATGAACAGGCTGCCCCTCACCGCTGGTGCGCTCAACGTGGTGCAAGTACCGTCGGCGCCATTCAAAATCGCGGGCGTCAACAAAGGCGACGAGGCCGGGTTCTCGGTCGCCGACGCCGGCGACGTCAACGGGAACATGATCAACGGGGCGAACGTCAATGACCTGCTCATCGGAGCTCCGGGTTACCTAAGCAATGCCGGAGCGGCTTACCTGGTTTATGGCGGCACCACGCTGACGAATGCTGCGAATGCGAACAACGGAGTCGTTAGTCTCAGCCAGTTGCAGATGCCGATTACGATTACAGTCCCGACGCCGCCTCAAGGCGCTGTCTTCGTCGGTGGCAACGGCTACCAGGCAGGCTACACGGTCAGTGGTGCCGGTTATTTCGCCTGGGCTAACAACCACGTGTACGATGATTTCATGATCGGATCGCCGGGGGTCGGACGCGTGAACCTGTACTACGGCCAAGACATCGTCGGCCTGAACGCGAACGCCACCAACCCCATCGCCCTGAATAACCTGACGACCGTCAAGAGTGCCTCCTTCGTCGGCGGTAGCGGGTCTCGAGCCGGGTTCTCACTCTCCTACATTCCCGAACACACTGCTAAATTACAGCCCACGCAGACATCAGAATCGAGCATTATCCTGATTGGAGCCCCAAGCGACACCGGCGGGTCGGGAAGTGTCTACGAGCTTCTGGGGCCCGCGACGAGCCCGTATTATACGACTCTATCGCCGCAACTCCTGAACAATACGATTGCCCAGCAGTTTACGCTCACGTTTCCCACCAATGTGTCCTTGCCCAGCGGCGCGGTTGTTGGATTCGGTACCTCTGTCTCGGCCTACGCGGGCACGGGCGCAATCGGAGATTTCATCGCGGGCGGTCCGGGCTACACGGGAACCCTGCCGTCAACGGCCAACGGCACCACGAGCGCCACCCCGCTTAACGGTGCAGCGGCCGTGGTGCTGTTGACCCTTCAACCACTCCTGACTCCTCTGAATGGTATCCCCCCCACCCCCCCCACCCCCACGCTCAATTTGGGTGCCGGCAGACCGACGGATCTCTCAAGTATTACGACCACTCCGCCGCCGGCTGGGGTGCTTCCGTACATCGCCGATTCGAGCCAGGGCAACATGACGACGGACCCGGGTCTTGGCATCCTGGAGACGGACACTGTCTCACCTGGCCCCCCACCTCCACCTCCCCCCTCCAGCCCTGTGACAGGCGCCAAGCTGCCGGGAACGTTCGTACCCACGGACTACATACCGCCCTACATGTTCGTTCCCACGGATTCGGCGCTCTCGGCCTTGAACTACGCGCCGATCCCCTTGAGCGTGGCGCTGCAGCAGTATCTGCCCCCGGATGGATTCATCCAGCGGGACTACGAATATAATCACCCGGGCAAGAAACTTCCCCCCACCCTCGAAGAACGAGGCCAGACTCAAAGCAGGAAGAAGTACGGCTCGTCGGGAGTCTGGACACTGGGCAGCAAGGTCTTCACGCGGGGTCGGTTCCACCCTGGCAAGACCTACCAGTTCACTCATAAGGGCCGCGTGGTCCCCGCCCAGCTTTCGAGGGAGAAGTACACCAGCGAGGGCAACCCGCTCGGCAAGGTCTGACCCTGATCCGCACGGAGGTCTGATCTAAGGGGCGCCTCACTCGGCGCCGCGGCTGTCGACGATCTTCGACAGCCGGCTGGTCAGTCGTTCGAGCCCGGGGCTGCGGTCGTAAGGGTCAAGGTGGACGTTCAGCAGGCTGAATCCGGCCGTGTTGCCAAGAGCGGTCTCCAGCCCCCGATCAAGCTCGCCGACGGTCCGGATCTCCAGTCCCAGACCCACACCAAGCACATCGGGAATGCGATGATAGGCCCAGTCGTGGATGTCGTTGAACGGCCCTTCGAGCAGGAATCGCTCGGTCGTGTAACCGTGGTTGTTCAGGACCACCACGATCGGGTTGAGACCGTACCGGGCGATCGTCGATAGCTCCATGCCGGTCATCTGGAACGCCCCGTCGCCCACGACAACCAGGATTCGCGGCGACGGGTTGGCCATGCTCGCACCGAGCGCGGCCGGAACACCAAAACCCATCGACGTGTAGTAGGCCGGGCTGAGGAACTCGGTGTGACGGTGCATCTCCAGATCCGCGGCGCCAAACAGGGAGTCGCCGATGTCGGCGATCACGGTCATCTCCGCATGCTTTGCCAGCAACAGGTTGAGCCGCCCGAACAGGTGTAGCGACCGCACCGGGGTGTCGGGGCCGGCGGAGAACGCCTGGGCGAATGGGTTGGTTCGCCGGGGCACCTCGGTACGGTTGAGCACCAGCTTCCGACCGATCAAGCCCCGCAGGAAATCCTCCAGGCGGATGTCGCCGTAATGGTGATGGCGGATCCGTAAGTTCTCGCTGGTTGCGTCGATACATCGAGAAGGGTCAAGGTTGGCGGTGAAGATTCCCAGGTTGATGTCGGTGAGGAAGCAGCCCAGCATCAGCAGGCAGTCGGCCGATTCCACCAGCTCGGTCACTTCGGCGCGACCCATCCCCCCCTCGTAGACACCGGCAAAGAGCGGGTGGGCCTCCGAGATCACGCTCTTGCCCAGGATGGTGGTCGCGATCGGCATTCCCGTCGATTCCGCAAGGCTGATCAGCTCTGACTGAAGGCGAAAGCGGTGAATCTCCACATCGGCCAGGATCACCGGCCGCCGGGCGGCGGCCAGGAGCGTCGAGGCCTCATCGAGCGCCTCGCGGAGGGCGTCGGGATCGCTGGGAGGCAACCCCTCCGGCAGCCGGTGGGGAGCAACCTGCCGCGCATGCGTCTGGTCGCGGGGCAGCTCCAGGTAAACCGGCCGCTTGTACCGCTGCGCGGCCTCGAGCACGCGATCGATCTCGCTGAATGCCGTCTCGGGCCGATCGAGAACCGCCGAGGCGACCGTGATCTTCTGGAAAACCTCGAACTGCGTGTCAAAATCTTTCACCTTGTGGTGCAAGAGCGGATTGCGCGCGCGTTCCGACATCCCCGGCGAGCCGGAGAGGACGATCACGGGCGACTTCTCGGCGTAAGCGCCGGCGATGCTGTTACAGGTGCTCAAACCACCCACGCAGTAGGTGACGCATACACAGCCCAGACCGTGAATCCGGGCATAGGCATCCGCGGCGAACCCGGCGCAGTCCTCGCGAGTCATCCCCACCAGGCGGATCGGGCTTTGCTCCAGCAGCCTGTACAGGCCGAGCACATAGTCACCTGGAATCCCAAAGACATGCTCGACCCCGCACGCGGCAAGCCGGTCGATCAGATACTGGCCGACCGTCAGCACCGGGGAAGCTGCCTCGGATTCACCCTTGGTCAGACCGTCTCGAGTCGGTTTCAAGGCCGTCGGACTCGACATCAAAGGTCTCCTTGTTGGTTCCCTGGGGGAGCAATGAGCCGGACGCGCTTGGTGCTGTTCCAGCGCGGCAATGGGCCGATGGCCGACGGGGGAACCGGCCTCGCGTACACGTAGACCCAGACCTGCCGGCCCGCGCGGGTCGTTGCCTCCACGCGCCGGTACAGTCCCTCGCCAACCCCCTCGTAACAGTCCAGGCTGCCGGTGAGCTGGTCCAGCGTGACCGGACGGACATAGCCTTCCACCCAGTCGGCATCCTGGTCGTCATGATCGACCAGGGCAGGGTAGGGCCCCAGGTCATAAAGCCGCCCCCGGACGGCGTCGGCTATCCAGCCTTCCTGACTTGCAACGTCCGGAGTTTCAGGAGCCAGCGTGCCATAGGCAAACAAAAGGTGCATTGACGTTCCTCATGGTTTTCATTGTCTCAAAGAGGCTTTAGCCTTAATTGTTTGCCATCACATCGATATACCGATCGCTTTTGAGGATGCGGATGGCTTTCGCCTTCGTGAGTGGGGCTGCCCGCGTTCCCTTCGCCTGGAAAGACATTAATGTCCCGCCCACATCAGCGAGCTGCTTCGGTTCCGTGGTACGCACGCCCTTCTGGCTGCCAAGCACACCCCGGACGTATTTCGCGTCCGAGCCCCCGCCCCGCAAGAGTATCTCAACGACTCCGCCCGCCAGTGCCTTGACATCGTCCACCCTGATCCGTGCGCCCACGCTCTCATACTCGATCGGAGTTACGGCCGCGATCATGAGAACGTGGCGCCGCTCTTCCGGAGTGAGGAGACTTGATCCTCGACGCAAAGCATCGTCGATTAGTTTCTGACGGTCCAATGAAGACATGCCTTGAAATCGAGGCGATACGACAAACCCGGTGATTCCATCGTCGTCGTCCAGGCGAGCATAATGAACGTCAATAGTATCGCGCAAGGCTCTCAAGACCTTTTCTCTGATTTCCATAAGATTGTTGTGTCGGGTGAATCGGCTTTCAGCCAGAGCCTAGTTCGAGCAGCCCTGCCATTCGCGACTATTGTAAGCTCATCCCGGCACCCTGGGCCCGATCAGCCGGCCCAAGTCGTGAAAGAGCGACTCGAGGACCAGGGGCATGTAAAGGTTACGCTGCAAATGATACGTCGCCTCGAGACAACGGTCAGCCAGAACGAACACGTCTTCGGGTTCCAGGCGCTCGGCCAGGGCCCCGGCGGCCCGGCGATCGGCCGGGTCGGGGCAGGGGGCCGACAGCCCGGCCGTCTGCCAGAGCACCCCTCGGAAGAGCCGGGCCAGCTCGCCCACCAGCAAGACGGCGCGGCGCCTCTGGTCCACGGTCTCCTTGCCGGCCAGTTTGACGAATGCACCCACCCGCCCGGCGAGCTCGGAAGGGTCGAACCCCTGCTCGGCCGAGATCTCGTCGATCAGCTCGCGGCGAAATCGTTCCAGCTCGGGGTCGGCCGGGCCGGTCGCGCGGCTCACGCTGCCCTCACCGAGGGCCGCCAGCCGGGCGGCGGCGTCCGCATCGCCGGCCACGCCGCGTTCCAGGAGCAGCTCGGCCAGAGCGGGCTGGGGAAGCGGTTCGAAGCGGACGATCTGGCAGCGCGACACGATCGTCTCGAGCTGGAGCTCGGCCGAGCTGCCAATCAAGATCAGGACCGCGCCCGGGGGTGGCTCCTCCAGCGTCTTCAAGAACGCATTGGCCGCCTCGTCGTTCATGTCGTCCACGTCGTCGACGATCGCCACTTTCCTGGTTCCTCGGCCCGGCTTCAAGCTGAACCCCGCGCACAGGTCGCGGATGACCCGGATGGGCAGCTCTTGCCGGTCTTCCGGCCGAGCGACTTCGAGCAGGTCGGGGTGAGTGCCGGCCGCGGCCTGAACGCAGCCCGGACAGGCCTCGCAGGGATCAAGCAGGGCCTCCGGGTTGCGCTCGCAAAGCAAGGCCTGGGCGAGCTTGCGCGCGAAAGTGCGCTTGCCCACGCCGTCGGGACCGACGAACAGGAAGGCGTGCGGAAGCCGCCCGTTCCGCAGGTTCGACCGCAGCAACGCGACGATCCGGTCATGTCCGCGGACCGAGTGCCAGGACACGCTGTACCTCGCTCTTGATCTGGTGAAACACGGCGTCCGGATCGCCCAGGGCATCGATCAATACCAGAGGCGCAGGGTAATACGGGCAAAGCCCACCCGGGCCATCATGGGCGCGTGCCGCGGCGACGAACCCAGCGTGGACCTGACGCTGATACTCGGCGGGGCGATCCTCGATCCGGTCGCGCGCCGGGCCGACGCGGGCTCGTGCTGCCTCGGCAGAGACGTCCAGCACCAGGGTGAGGTCAGGCAGCAACCCCGCCGTCGCCACCTGCCCGACTCGCCAGAGGTCCTCGACCGCAAGCCCGCCAGCGAAGCCTTGATAGACGATGTTGGAGAGCAGGAAGCGGTCCGAGATCACGACGCGGCCGGCTGCCAGTGAATGCCGGATCACCTCATCAACGAGCTGCGCCCGGCTGGCCATGTAAATCAGCATTTCGGACCGGATCGACGGGTGGACTGCGTCGCGATCGAGCACGATCTCTCGCAGCCGGTCGCCCACCTCGGTGCTGCCTGGATCGCGGCACGAAACCACGTCGAATCCGTCCCCGCGCAGCCAGGCCGCCAGCCTCGCGGCCTGTGTCGTCTTGCCCCCCCCGTCGGGACCTTCCAGGGCAAGAAAGAGCCCCGGATGAGGGTGCGGGCGCGGCGGTTCGGGGATGGATTCTTCGGGCATCGCGGCGGTTCTCCTTGGAACCACCATCATAGCGGAGCCGGCCACGATCCGGGTAGGGTGGAACCTGCGGGACTCGAGACTCTGCTTCCCCCCAGGCTCGTTCCCTGGTCCGGTTCGTGGTACTTTGGAGATAGTGTCGCCGCGCGGTTCTTCTTGTTTCTGGCGATCATGGTTCGCGGGGCTGCCATGGATAACGAAATGATGGGCAGGGTTCTTGTCACCGTTCGGGTTG
The DNA here is from genome assembly GCA_049516015.1 of Isosphaeraceae bacterium. GTDB lineage: Bacteria > Planctomycetota > Planctomycetia > Isosphaerales > Isosphaeraceae > Aquisphaera. The sequence goes on from JBEKTN010000005.1 coordinate 22,656, forward strand.
AAAACCTGGAGGACCTTTACAGGGTTGGCCAGGGAGCGATACAGAGCGATGAGGTGCGCCGCGTGGAGGTCAGCGACGCACTCGTTGACACCGGCGCGACCATGCTCTCGATGCCGGGCCGACTGATCCGGCAACTTGGGCTCGCACCGCTGCGGGTCCGACAGGCACGCACGAGCGTCGGAACGGTGCCGGTCCAGGTGTATGGGACAGTGCGCCTGACGATCCAGGGACGCGACTGCCCGAGTGACGTGACGGAACTACCCGATAACTGCCCCGTGCTGATCGGCCAGGTGCCCCTGGAACTGCTCGACTTCGTTGTCGATCCGGCCGGAGGCAGGCTGATCGGCAACCCCGAGCATGGCGGTGAGCACGTCCTGGAACTTTATTAGGGCGGACCTGGATCCCTCCCGTTCGGGCGATCACGGAGATCTACTTCCGCAGCCAGGCGTCGGCCTCGGCGAACACCTGGCGGATCTTGGTGTGGTAGAGGAGCTCGTTGATCTGTTCGAAAGTTCCCCAATGGAACCACTGGCCATGGGGGTCTTCGACGTGCTCCGCGGAGCGGGTGGGGTGGGCGGAGTTACCCACCTCGGCGAGGTAGTAGACGACGGTCTTGACGACCTTGCGCCCCCGGCGGATGTAGGTGTAGGACAGGGTGCGCTCGAAGCCGTCCAGGAACGACCAGTCCACGATGCCCGTCTCTTCCTGGAACTCGCGGGCGGCTGTTTGACGGCTCGACTCGCCCTGTTCGACACCGCCTTTGGGAAATTCCCACTTGGCGCGCGGATTACGAACGGAGGCCGAGTGGAGGACCAGGTACAAGAGTCCTCGGTCTCCCTCCCGGCGGAACGGGATGACGCCGGCTGATCGCTCGTGAAAGGTGGTCATGTGGGGCGATGACCTGACCGCCGGGGCCGGTCACGCGGGTCGCGGTCGTGATCGTGATCGTGATCGTGATCGTCGCTGCCTGGATCCGGTTCGTCCTTGGATTCGTCGTCGCTATCCTCGTCAAGCACCGCGATGCAGCCCAGCATGGCCCCGGGAAGGAGCGTATCGTCCTCGCGCAAGCGGATCTCGACCAGGCGTCCGGTCGCCGGCGCGGGGACATCGAAGGTCGCGGGCCCAACCAGTACTTCGACCAGCCGCTCCCCTTCCCAAACAGTCTCCCCCCGGGCGGCAAACCAGTAGCTCACGACGATCGGCGTGTCCGGACCGGTCCCCAGGTCGGGCAGGATCACTGCCGCCTTACGCATGGTGAACCCCGTCACGTCTGTGTACTGATCGTCGATTTTGAAGCGGTGAACCCTCCCCAACGGAACGACTCACCACTCCCTTCAGCTTCCAGATTAGCTTGGCCCATCCTCTTTGGCCAGACTGATTTGAAGGGTTCAGAGCCGCCGTCCGTCCGGCTTCGGAGCAGGGCGCCGGGCCATGGCCCCAACTGGCTCGCGAGGAATCAGTTCGAGCACGACGTAGGCATCACGCAGCCAATCTTCTTCCGGCGTGCCCGGCTGGATGACATACGTCTCGGTTCGCTGCACCCGAAACGAGCGTTCCACCGCCGCCAACCACCGGTCGAAGGCCGGGATTCCCGCGGGCAGGTGATCGAAAGCAACCAGCCGCAACGGCCTGTCCTCGGAATAGATCGCAGGATCAAGATCGACCGGCCTCCGCTGGCGGTGCCGCTCGGAGAACTTCCGCTGGTGAAACAGGTACACAGCCGACATGCCGACCCGCCACAGACGGGGACGAAATGAGAGCCCCATGTCGGACTTCAGGCAGGCCAGCTCGCCGCTGCCGGTTTGCTCGGCCCAGAACCAGTGCGCAAAGTCGCGCGTCCGGACGTCATCGGCCACCCGATAGGGTTTCACCAGGTCTCGAACCATCAAGCCGCCGCCCAGGAGTGCGAGGGCTGCCAGGATTCCCAGGAGCGCCCGGGGCTGCACTTCCAGTCGGCGAATGCGGGAGAGAAATTGCGTCAGTCCAAGCCCCATGAGTAGACAGATCGAAGGCGCGGCGTACAGCATGATCCGGGGCTCGCAGCCGTAGGGATAGCGTCCCAGAAAGGCCGCGATCAGGCCCAGAGAAAAGGGAGCGACCAGGACGACCAGTGTCGTTTTCTGCTTGCGCCGGTGCAGCGCCAGGCAGCCCTCGAGCACGCAGAGGAGCGTCAAAGAGCTGGCACCATGTCGGTCGCCGACCGGGTAGGACATCATCTTACCGGCGTGGACGTCCAGAAGCCAGAGAGGCACCGCCCAGGGACGGTCGAGCGGAGGAAAAGCGTCAGCCCAGCACCCGTTGCGGTACTCATTGCGCATGGCTTCCGCCTGAAACACCGTGCAGGCGAAATAGACGGTCAGGAACGATGCGACCAGGAGGAGGTTGTAAACAATAAAGCCGAGTCGAACCGGCCGACGATTTGACCTCAAAGCCGACGGCGCGAGCGCCAGGCTGACACCCCCCGCCACGAAGACGGCGGGATAGGAAATGGCAACCAGGATCGGTACCGATGCCGTCAGTGCCCACCACCAGCGGCTGGCTTGCGGTGATCTCATCCATTCGGCGGCAAGGGCCAGCAGGATGAGTGCGGCAAGCAGATCCGAGGCGTACGGCTTGATCTCGGCACCATGGCGGAGCGGGTAAAACGAAACTGCAAGAACCGCAACTGCTAAAAGTTGCGCCGTCCCGCCGAGTAACCGGCCGGCGACGTGGCGGAGCAGCGGAAGGCAAAGCACGCTACAGATCGTCGGAAACAGGCGGAAGGCCGGCTCAGAGTATCCCAGCCACGTCACTGCCGTCCGCTCGATCGCCAGAAAGAGCCAGGGGGCGACCTGGCCATAATCCAGCGGCCGCAGCAGATCGAGGTAATCTCGGTCCCAGAAGTTGACAGCCAGGAACGCCTCGTCGTGCCAGATCGGATAGTTCACGAAATAGCGCACCAACCTCACCGCGATGCCCAGGCCCACGAAGAACCAGGTCGCGCGGACCACCCATGTCGGCTCTGCCGGCTCGGCAAAGGACAGCGGCCGAAACGCGGTCAGCTTCTTGTCGGTGCTCGCGTACTCCTCGGCCTCCATGCCTCCATCCCCTCGGCACTACCATGGTTGATAACCAGCTCGGGACCAGCCTGTTTCCAGGATCGCCGGCCGAGAAAACAAAACCTCTCGGTTACCAGGGCCAAACGCCGCTCAGCGTCGCTGCCGATCTCCTGGCTGCTGCACGGCAATCACTTCGGGAGATTCAGCGGGACGGGGAACGAACTCGAGAACTCGCCACTGCTCGGTCGCCGGTCGTCCTTCTCCCAGTGTCACCGGTACGTGATAGACCTTTGACTCCTTGAGAACAAGCTTCCTTTCCATTCGGGCCAGCCAATCCCGGGCGGACGGGTTCTCGGGCGACTCCTCAAACAAGACGTAGCGCAGCGGGCGATCGATCGGGATTTCTCGGTCACGACGCAGAACTGCACCCTGGCGACCCGAGGAATATATCATCTGGTTGCAGAGATACCAGGCTTTTCGACCGAACCAGGTCCCGCGGCGCTCGATGCCGCAATCAAGATCGAAACAGGCAAGTTTCGCATCCTCGGCCTGCTTGACCCAGAACCAACGCGCGAATTCACGCGACTGATGGTCATAAAGCATGCGGTACGGGAAAAGTGAACTGACGACCTGGGGCGCAATCCCGCAAACGACCAGACAGAGCATGCCAGTCAGAAGGAGTTTACGACGCAGGGTCGGAGGTCGAACCCAACCCAGCACGATCGCCGCGCCCTGGCCGCTCAGAAGGCAGATACTGGGGGCGACGAACTGCATCAAACGTGCCTCGGATCCATACGGATAGCGATGGAGCGACGCAGCAAGAAAGGCGAGTGCAAAGGGAGCGAGCAAACACGCGACCATCGCCCCATGACCCCTGCGCGTCATTCCGACCACTCCGATCAGAAAGGCGAGCGAGGTCGCGGTGCTTCCTCCTCGAGATCCACCGCCGGGGTATGCGAAACCACTTCCGGTATGAGCCGAGATCAACCATCCCGTCAGCCGCGGGAAATCTGTAAGCGGAGGGAACGAGGCGGACCAGTAGCGTCTCAAGCCGTCGATGGCCCTGGCGCTCTGGCCATGAGTGACCAGCAGGTAGAGCATTGTGAACGAGACGATCAGGGCGATTCCAAATGTGCTGAATGCAACGAGATTCCGCCGGCTTCCGTGCTTCCAGACCGGATACACGAGCCCCAGGCCGACGCCTCCCGCGACGAAGACCGCGGCATTGGAGAGCGAGAGACACAGCGGCACGGCCCCGGCCAGTGCCCACATCCAGCGCACCTGTTGCGGTCTTCGCAACCACTCCGCGGCGAGCACCAGCAAGAGGATTGCGACCAGGAGGTCAGAGGCGTAGGGCTTGGCCTCGGATGCATGGCGAATTGGATGCACGCTGACCGCGAAAATCCCGACCGCCAGCAAAAGGGGGATCGAATCGTTTCCGAAAACTCGCCTTGCCAGGTGCCAGAAGAGAAACACGCTCGCCAACCCGCAAACCAGTGGAAAGAATCGAAGGGACCATTCGGAGAATCCCCCCAGGTCGATGATGAATCGTTGGGCCCAGAGGAACAAAGGCGGGGCGATCTGCCCATTATCCAAAGGCTCGAGAAGCTCTCGATATCGGCGATCAATGAAGTTGACCGACAAGAAGCACTCATCGGACCAGAGCGGTAAATTCTGTGCGTAACGGATGATACGAAAAACACATCCGAGGACCAGGAATGATGCGATTGCCGTCTGTTTGGACCGCAGGCCAGCTCGCATACCGAGGAATCCGGACTGCCAATCCCCTGGCATGAGGTCGTCTTGGACCTTGGAGTCTCGGGTCCGCTCCATCGGCCATGCCATCATCGGGTGACTCAATTCGTCGTTCCCCGTATCGCCCGGACTCCGTTCTTTCACTCTCCTCTCTCATCGTCCTTGATGTCCCGCTCCTTCAACAAAATGGAGTGGAAGCAGAGGGCTGGCATGCTGCAAAGTTTGTCTTGGCCGCCCTCTGATCCGGACTGCTTTCGTTGCGAATTTGTTTCGTTCGGCGGCGGTCTCCCGACCCCGCCGTTCGGCCTTTCGTTGAAAAGTGGCGAGTGGCGAGTGATGAGTGGCGAGTGCTTACATCCGCTACACCTTGGTGCTCAACCGCAAGGAACCTGGCGCGGCACTCTTCCAGCCGCTCGTCGAGATCGGCTTGACCAAGGAAGGCGAGTCGTTCGCGGCCGGGTCTTCCACCGTCGAGCAGCCCAGGTGCATCGTCACCGGCGGCGCCGCCACGCTCACGGTGTCGTACCAGGGCCAGAGCTTTCCGATCTGCTGCACTGGCTGCCGTGACGAGTTCAACGAGAACCCGGAGAAATACCTCAAGAAGCTCTCTCTGAAGGTCAGCGCCGGCGGCGGGAGCAGGACCGACCAGCCGAAGACCTGGCGAGTCAGCCGTTTCGAGGACGCCTTCTCCGGAGACACCGATCAGGCGGAATCGAAGGCCGGCCCGAAGATGGCGGACCGGTCGTCAACGGAAGGGGCCGACTCAGCTCCCCCGACACGTGAGACGGCCGAGCCAAAAGCGAAGGCCGGGCCGAAACCGGATGCGAAGGCCCAGGCGCCCGACAAGCTCGCCGCGACGGCCGCGACGGCCCTTCGCCTGGCGCAGAACCTGGAAAAAACCGGCAAGTCCGCGGCCGCCCTGAAATCTTACAAACAGATCGTCAAGGATTATCCCAAGACGGCAACGGCCCGTATTGCCGCCGAGCGGATCAAGGCGATTGAGGGCCAGTGATTGCCCGGACGCGGTCAGGGCAGAATGTCATTCAAAGCGATGGAGGAGAGCTGGTTGCCCCCGATGGAGACCGGGATCGACTCGCCGGCATGATAATCCTGACGGGACCGGTAGCCTAAGGGGCTCGGGTCGGAGTAGACCTCGACCTGGCGATCGACCAGGTTCACGATCCAGTAGACCGGAATGCCGCCGGCCGCGTAGATCGCCGCCTGCTTGCGATCCTCGCTCAGGCTGGAGTCCGAGATCTCGACCACCAAGGCGATGTCGGTTGGCTCCGGGCTTCGTTGGAGGTAATCTCGGATGCTCCCCCGGGCCACACACCGGTCCGGCTCCGGCTTGCTGGCCTGGCTCGGGATTCGGATCGGTTTGGCCGCGCGCACGTGCCATCCGGCTGGGATTGTCCCTCCCAGCGCGTCGCCACACAGTTCATCGGCCGTCGCATGGAGATCATTCTTGGTCATCTTGGCCACAAGGAACCCGTTAATGAGATGAAACCGCTCTCGCCCGCTGAAGACACCAGAGGCCACCATGGCCTCGTACTGATCGAGGGTCAAACGATAGAGCGGCCATGGGATCCACCCTGGGTCCGCCAGTGACTTCATCGGCTCGCTTGGTGTGATCGTGGACATGCGGTTGCTCCCGGGGAATACGGTTGCACCATTAGCCTATCACAACACGGCCATTCCATGCACTTTCTCAGATCCGCTCCTCGATCAGGACGGGCATGCGGGTGGATCGGGTCATGATCTGGTAATAGTGGCTGGCCGGCTCGCAGATCATGTAGACGATGGCCGCGCCATGCTCGTCGGGGACGAGAATTCCCCGGATCCCCTGGCGAATCCGGAACCAGACCCCGTGATCGAAGCCGAGGGAGGCGGGGATGTCCACGAAGGAGGCCTCCAGGTTGCGCCAGTATCCCTCCTCGATCGTCGTCTGCCAGGTCCAGCCGGTTGCGGGCAGGAACTGGCTTTGGCCCCGGCCATTGCCCCAGCGCACGATCTGGAGCCGCCCATCACGCCAGATCGGCAGCCGGGGCCGGCGGTCGCGATAGAAAAAGCGGACTTCGCGCTCGCCTCCACGCTCGTAAGCGCGGCGATCGAGCCCGTTTCGTGCAATCAGCTCCGTGGGCAACTCGCTCCATGCCAGGGCAATTCCGACACACATGGGTTACTGGAGTGGCCAGTGGCCAGTGGTCAGTGGCCAGTGAAGAAACTCGAGAAGAGGCGGCGGTCTCCGGCGGAGAAACTGAAAGACCGACGATCCGCCTTTTTCTGGCCACTGACCACTGGCCACTGGCCACTCGCAACTCACCACTGGCCACTATTCAAAAACATATCTTTCCTCGAATATCACAAATATCATAAGCATTGGCGACGTCGCGGTAGATGGCAGGCAGGTGGAGCGTGGCGGCGCTGCGGAGGGCGAACCGGCCATGGCGGTCGTTGACCTGTTCCTTGAGCAGGGCGACGGCCTCGGCCCTGGCCCGCTGCTGGGGCGGGTCGAAGAGGTCCAGCGCGTACTGGCCGCGGGCGGAAAGATCCTCGGCGATCAGGTGCATGTGGCTGGCCTGGACGCCGGGCAGCCACGCCTTGCGCAGACAGGGGCGGGCCGCCTCGAGCAAGAGGTCGAACCGATCGCTGGGAACCGGCAACGCTCTCTGGCCGACGCCGGCATGGCCGGTCTTGTACTGGATCGCGACCGTCAGCTTGCCCGTGGTCACGCCGTGGAACCGCAACTCCTCGATCAGCCGCTCGAGATTGCGGACCAGCCAGGCGTAGAGGACCACCGGCTTGGCGGTCGATTCGCCAAAGCTTCCCCCCCGCGACAGCACCTTGTGCGCAGGGCGCCGGGTGTGGATCGCCTGCACCGCGTCGCCATTGAGCTCCCACCAGAGGGCCTCGCCCGTGGCGGTCAGGAGCGACCGGACCTGCCGCCGATCGGCCCGCGCCAGGTCGAGGCAGGTGGTGATGCCCCAGGGCGCCAGCCGGGCCGCCCGCCGGCCCGCAATCCCGGTGATCTCGGTCACCGGCCGGCCGGCCAGGAGCTTTTCCTCGGCCTCTCGGTCGATCACCGCCAGGGCGCCGAACGGCTTGGCCGCGTCCGAGATCAGCTTGGCCAGGGTTCGTGTCCGGGCAATGCCCACCGTCACCGGCACGCCGATCCGATCCCAGATCCGATCGCGGATCGCCAGGGCAAGCTCCTGGAGCGTTTGCCCGCTGCCCACCACCGTCTGGAAGAAGAACTCGTCGATCGAGTAATACTCGACCCGCGGCGACAGCTCGCGCGCCACGTCGAGCATCCGCCGGCTCAAGACCTCGTACCACCGAAAATCGCGCTTGACGTAAATCCCCTCGGGACATTTCACCAGCGCCTCCCAGATTGGCTCGCCCGTCTTGACCCCGGCCGCCTTCATCTCGTAACTCTTGGCGATGACGCACGCCCCCTGGTTCCCCAGCACCCCCACCGGCTTGCCGCGCAAGAACCCATCCCGCACCCGCTCCGCCGACACGTAAAAACAGTCGGCGTCCAGGTGACCAATCGCTGTGGAACGCACTCGGGCTGTCATGTACGGAAGTGTAGTATGAACTTTTGGATAGGTCAAGGGAAAAGGGGGCAAAAGCGAGAAAAATAGGGATTATCGAGTGATAGCTGGCTGAAAGTGGCCAGGTGAAGCGGTGCGAACAAGGGGAATGATGATGGGTGGCGGGTCATTCTCCAGGTGGCCGATCACGGCCAGGAGCAGGAGCAAGAGGCTCGAGGCAAGGATTGACGAAGATTCCTGTCTCAGTGATCAAACAGAACGGTACATTCGAAGTGCTTCAAGCGTCCGGGTCATGTCGGCGGGAAGCGAGGCAGTCAGAAGGATAGGCTGGCCCGTCGCGGGGTGAGTGAACCGCAAGGAGTGCGCGTGCAGGGCTTGCCGATCGATCAGGATCGCTGCGGGATCGAGATCGCCCGCGGCCATCGGCTTCCCCGTGGCCGGCCCGAGCAGATCTCCCAGCGTGAGCCTGTTCCGGCCCGAATAGGCCTTGTCGGCCACGATCGGGTGGCCCATATGAGCCAGGTGCACGCGGATCTGGTGGGTGCGGCCGGTCTGGGGCATGCAGCGGACCAGCGCATGGCCGCGAAAGCGTTCCGCAACCTCGTAATAGGTGACGGCCGGTTTTCCCCCATCCTGAAGAGTGCGAATTGCCATCTTCTCGCGGCTCAGGGGATGAAACCCGATCGGCCGTTCGACGTAGTCGCTGTCGCGCTCGGGGGCGCCGTACACCAGGGCAAGATACTCCTTGTGCACCTCGCGATGTTCAAACTGCAGGGCCAGCCGGCGGTGGGCCAAGTCATTCTTGACCACGACCAGAAGCCCCGTCGTGTCGCGGTCAAGCCGGTGCACGATCCCCGGGCGATTCTCGCCCGCCAGGGTCGAGAGCGAGTCATAGTGAAACTGCAGCGCGTTGACGAGCGTGCCCTGCCAGTTTCCCTTGGCGGGGTGCGTCACCATCCCCGGCGGCTTGTTCACCACCGTGAGGGTCTCGTCCTCGTACACGACTTCGATCGGGATGTCTTCGGCGACGGGAGTCATATCTGGCAGTTCGGGGAGCCAGACGCGCACCCGGTCTCCCGCGCGGATCTTGTAAGACGCTTTGACCGGCCGGCCGTTGACGTGCACCGCCTCGGCCTCGATGATCCGCTGGATCACGCTCCGGGAGTAGTCGGAGAACCGGCTTGCCAGATAGGCATCGATCCGCTTGCCGTCAGTGCGCGGCTTCACCGCGAATTCCTGCGGCGTTTCTGAAAGAGGTGGGGGCCACATGGAGAAAAGAGACTGCTGCAATGAAATGGCGACAAGCTCGATCTTCACGGAACCATCCGATCGGCGATCGAAGCCTTGCTCTATGCACTCAAGATTTCGGCGATTCCGCCTTGGGGGCGGCCGGCGCCGGCTTGGGCTCGGCTTTCGCGGCTTCCGCTTTGGGAGCCGCAGGCGAGGGAGACGCGGGCCCAGCCTTGGGGGTCGAACCGGGATCAAACGGACTCTCCGGAAGTCCGGCCGACGACGGAACGGGAGCGGTTGGCCCGGCGGTCTTGCCTGCGTCCGAACTCTTTGATGGGGTAGCCTCACCCCTGGTGACCGGGGAGGGCGGAGGCGGCGGCAGCAGCGGAATCGAGGGGAGCAGACCGTCCGGGCTCTCTTCTGCCGGCAATGAGCCAGGCTGCGCCGAGCCTGGAGCCGGCATGAGCGGCATGTTGAGATCCCGCGTGCTCAGTGGAGGCAGAGTCACCTTGGTAGGCGAATAGGCGTAAAGCTCCTTGTAAAAGGCAACCGCCTCGGGCTTCTTGAGCGCTGCGGCCAGTTTCTTGGCTTCCCCGGCTTCGGCCGATTCGGGCCAGTTCTTGACCACCAGCTCATATTGCCCGATGGCCTTGGGAAGCTCGTTGCGAGCCTCGAGAGCACGCGCTTTACCAAGCGCCGCGGCTCGTGCCTGGGGCGAATCCTTGGGCGCCTCCTTGGCGACCTCGTCGAAGTTGGCGACCGCTCTTTGCAGGTTCGGCAAGGCCACGTCGCGGTTATTGGGCAGATCCGCGAAACCCTGGTTGTAGTACTCCGTGGCGGCTTGCAGCCGGGCCCAGCTCGCAGCCGCAGAACCGGGGAACTCCTCCGCGAGCTGAACGCGATCCGCCGGCGACTTCACCGAATCCATCTTCGCCCAGACCTCGGCATTGGCGGACGAGCCCTTCCAGACGACGTTGCTCAGGACGACGAGGCCCAGCAGGCCAGCGACGATCGCCGCGATCGCACCCCAGAATTTCACTGGGTCTTTCATCGCGCGGTGGGTCCACCGGGCCAGGACCATCATGTTCTCTTCCGGATCGTGAATCACGGTCGGAACTTGATGCTCGAACTGGTGCCGAGTCGACACCTGCCTGGGCTGCGACGGGGTACGCGATGGTTCTTTCTTCATCCTGCTCACCTCATGCCGGACCGCCCCGGGGTGACGCAACCGGACAATCCCTCGAAACTTAAGTTCACAGTAATCATAGTATTTCGACCCACGCGCGGTCAAGCGGAGCCGCTCTGCGCCTTGCCTTGGGTAGGAGTTTCCGAGTAGAGGAGAGGGTGCGCCATCATCGACTGGACGCACGCTCACGACTCCCGGACGCTCGGCTCATTCCCCTCCAGCAGATCGCGACAGAACGAGGGCATGTCCTGGTAGGCTCTGGTATAGGTCAGTTCGAGCGGCGCGTTGACATGAGCGCGGTACTCCAGGAACAGCGGCATCTCGGGAAGCGTCTGACCGAATCGCACATGCTCGAGATACGCCTCGGGGATCTGGCCTGCCAGATAACTGGCGAGCGAGAGCGGCCGGTCGATAGGTAGCTCGTACTCCTGCGTATCGAAGAACGACCATGCGGCGCCGTGCATCCCATGAGGATCATGTTTGCCCGGGACAAAGAGGTCGATGAGCAGGACGTGAATGCCATTCCTGAGGGCGGATTCCACCTTCTCTGCAAATTCGGCCACCGAGGACGATCGGTCTTTGTTGGCGGGGGAGACAATCTCGACGATGGCCACTAACCGATGACCGCTGACATGGCGGATCGCCAGAGTACGACGCAGGGCTTTGTAGCTTAGCTCCGCGGATGCCACCAGCTTGCGACTGATTCGGGGAGGGGCATCGATCAGAGCGACCCCTCCATTTCCAGGGGGGTGGGGCGTAGCCGCAAGGATGTGGAGAGAGTGCAAGGTCATTACATCGGGGATTCGCATCCCGGCATGCTGCTCGGAAAGAGCATAATACCCGTCAGGCAGCAGTCCATTGTTCAGGGCTCCCATCAAGTGCGTGATCCAGGAACCGTGAAAGGCTTGGAAGGTTCCGGCTTCGACCCTGGACCAGTCATGAACGGGCATGAGCCAATACTCCCGGTTTGATGGACTACTGGCATTATACTAGAATGCAGTCCATCTCAACCAACAGCCTGTGATCGCGATTTCGACGACCGCATCACCTTACCACTGCCTGGAACGACACCTCGCCCGAGTCGCCGGGGGGGATGACGCCGGGAAGCTCCCATTTCAGCTCGGATGAGCCCACGCGGTTCTCGGCCGATGAGAAGACCGTTCCCTTGGGCCCCCTGGCCGAGCCCTTGACGTACTCGAGCCGGGGCAAGAGGCTGTCCACGACCGAGGCCGCTCGAATCGGCGTGTTGCCCATGTTGCGGTAGGTGATCGTGAACGTGAGTGTGTCGCCTGGCTCGGCCTCGGTGGCACTGACCCGCTTGATGATGGCCATGCCCGGCCGCTGCGGGGGCGTCTCGACACCCTTCATCTCGTGGGGCTGCCACGACATGACCGTCTGTCCGGGCCCTTCAACCAGGCCGGTCATCACCGTGGATTCAACGCTCTTGATGCCGTCAAGCCGGATCTTCTCCTTGATCAGGGCGGGCTTCCTCCGATTGCGGGTGAGCTGAACCGGCTGCTGCTGGGAATCAACCTTGACTTGCTGGACGTTGTGATAGACGTCGGGCCCGCGCATGTTGGAATCCTCGCCGGTGGAGACACGGCCAGCCATGGCCTGGGCCCGACTCCGCTCGCGCGTGAGCTCGGCGGCCTGGTTCTGAACCAGGCGGCGGGAATGAGAGCGGCCTTCAGTCAGCGCGAACTTGTCGAGCGAGCGGTTCATTGTCGCTCCATGCACCTCGATCGCCTCGTTCGTACCCGTGCTGATGCGGACCTCGGCGAACCTGGGCGCGTAGACGCAGACCCGGTTGGTCGGCAGCACGCGGGGCGCTCGCCGGTCGTCCAGGCCGACATCGAAGCGCATGACCGCGTCCCGCGGGTCGATTCCCTTGATGTTACCGCCCTCCCCGACCCCGGCGGGGGCGCCCTGATCACCCCCGTCGCAGAGGTACTCGTCGCGTGGCAGCCAGGGTCGGCCCGCCGGCGGCAGAGTGCCGCAGGCCGGCCCGCAGGGAAGCTGGCAGGGCTCGCAATCGGTACTGGTGAACGGGCAGTGGACAGCGCCAACCGCGGCGACCGCATCCAGACCGAGATCGCCGGTGGCTCCTGCGTTGATCTCTTCGAGGGTCAGCCGGCGACCGCCGATCCGCACGATCGCCATGACCCGGCCCAGGGCCTCGGCAACCTTCAATGGCTGCTCGGTCGGGTTGAGCGTGACGACCGGAATCTGATCCCTGGAAAGCTTGATCGGGATCGCCTGTTCGGGCTCTTCCAGGTAGATCACCTTGGTGACGAGGCGGCCGCGGTCGACGACGTCCCACAGCTCTTCATCGGTGAAGACAATCCGGATCGGGTACTTGGCCGGGCTGATCTCCCTGGGCCGGTGCAGATGTCCCACGACCTCGATCACGGGAAAGAGTTCAACGCCGGGACGCTCGGTGATGTCGCTCAGCCGCAGGCGGTAGCCGACTCCGCGCTGCAGGCCGACCGTCGCGATGCCCTCGCCGTCGCCGCTGGACACCGGGCTGGGTTCGGGTGCCAGGACCTCGACCCTCAGTCCCGAGGGCCCCTGGAAGCGAACGACCTGGACCTTGGGGTCGAGAGCAGGCGGACCCTCCGGGCCGTGTCCTTCGGGCGTGATGATCGGGCCAACCGCCGAGACACCGGGCCGAAGTTCAGGCCCTGGCGCTCCCATTGGCACTCCTGGCGTGACGCCGGGCGGAGGTTGTGTGAGCCGCTCGGCCGGTCGCCCCGGCGCGGCGGATGGGGTGGGCGGCGCTACTGGATCCTGAGCCCCGGCGCGCACCGAACTGGATATCGCGACCAGGCAAAGACCAAAGAAGCACGCCGCGATGAGAAACTCGCTCGACTTGACGCCGTGATCATTTCCGTGTCGGCTCATCGTCTCTGATCCTGCATTCTAGGCCTGGTGGGGTCAGGCCTTCGTGCCTGACATTGTCTTGCCCCGTTTGACATCCTGCCTCGCTTTGCATGCCTGGTTCACCTGGACGGATCGAGAGGCGGGCAGGGCTGCTGCAAAGAACCCCGGCGGAACACGTCGCATGCGCGGTTCCACCGGGGTGCTCATGAATCATCAGAGAGAAGGCTCTCTGCCCAGCACGGGTTGGGATCCGGTCCGAGCCATTCGCCGGGTGAGCGACCTCAGCTCTCGGGCCCTTCGGCAGGGGCCGTGTTGACCGCCGGCGCCGGCGGAACCGCAAGTCCCGCGTTCGGCTTGGGAAGCACGGTGCTGGGCTTGCCGGCCGGCGGGGTCGTGTCGCCAGGAGCGGGAGGCGCCGGGGCCGGAGCCGGCGTCGTGCTCGGTGCTACCGCGGCGGGCGCCGGGGCCGTGTCAACCGGTTCGGTGGCTGCGGGTGCCGGCGGTTGCGGGGTCACGCCGGGAGGCAGGTTGCCCGGAGGAATTTCGGTGACCGGGGCGGCTGTTCCGATCGGCGTACCGTTGCTCGGGGCACCGACTACGTTGCCAGTGATTGGTGCTCCAACCACGGGACCGTTCACGACAGCGCCGGCAACCGGGCTGCTGGGCATCTCGAGGTCGATTGCCCCGAGCCGGACGATCACGAGGATCGTGCCTCGCTTGTCGGCCTCGAGGATGGGGTCAACTCCGGGCTCCAGCCGGGTCGATATCAGGGTCTCCACGCCCGAGACGGCGAGTTCCTGGTACTTCGGATCGGGCAAGTAGATGACCTTGGTCACGAAATTGCCGCCATCAACGACCTGGTCGAAGTCCTCGGCCGTGAACTGGATGGGGATGGCGTTGTGAGCAAGGTAGGCATCGGTCGCAGGCGTGGTTGGGGCGACCTCGATCGTCGGATAGAGGCTGACGCCCTGGCGGCCCGGGATATTCGAGAGCTTGAGACGGTAAATATAGCCCTGGTTGAAGTTATAGCGAGCTGGCACAACTAGCTGGGTGGACAGGTAGGACCGCTCGCCGTTAGGGCCGGTACCGTTTTGCCAGCCGATGTTCATTCCGTCAGGATCGAGGAAATAGATCTGGCTCTTGGTATTGACGAACCGGCGGCCGCCGGCTCCCGCGGCTCCAGGGCCTCCGCCCATCGTCGCGGCCGTATACGGTGGGCCGCCCGGCGGGGCGCTGTCAGAGACCACGGCGTGGGGCCGCAGCCACTTCTTCAGACCGACGCCCGGGCTGTCATATCCGAATCCGTCGCCAGCGGTCGCTGCCGCCAGCAGCAGCACTCCGATCGTATGCATGGAACTCCTCCGACTCCCGCGACCCAAGCCGGCCGGCCCGAGGCCCGAGGCCCGAGGCCCGAGGCCCGAGGCCCGAGCCTCCGATCCGACGATCGGGGAGAACGCTTTATCTTCCTGACTTCCACTGCGACCGACTCGGCCACGGTCGAGTCAAGGCTCACTTGCTGGAATTGCAACGCTGGTCGTCTCGACCGATCTTGCAACCAGTTCGAGCCGACTCATCCGGACCCCGAACACGACGGATCACCAGTCAAGTTCAACCGCTGCGCCGCACTTCCCTGCTTGTGACCGTCCCGAGTGACGAGACGGATGCGACGCTCGGTGATTGCCTGTCGGACTTGCGTCCCATGACGCCTAGCGATTATGATCGGGCATCCTTGTCCCTTCCTTGAGGAATTGCCTTACATCCAAACCATGTATCATAAACGGACCGACTTGCACGGCGCGGCCCTCGCCGCGAGTTTGCTTCTATCCGCGGCGCTGGGCTGGACCACTCATGCTCCGGCACAGGCACCCCAGCCTTCCGCGGCGCAGCCGCCGGCTTCCGTTGCGACTGCGCCACCTCCGGCGACAGGGGCTGCGCCTGCGCCCGCAACAGGGGCTGCACCTGCGGCGACAGCAGGCAAGCCCGGCGAACCGCCCCAGGAACCGCCCACCGAGGCTGAGCGCCTTATCGATCTGGCGATCAAGAAGATCGCCGGCGTGAAATCGGTCTCCGCCGACATGGTCCAGAACATCGTGATGCTCAAGCAGAAGTTCGACATCAAGGGCCGCTACCTGAAGGGTCCTGATTCCCGGACATACCTCAAGCTCACGGTGTCCGGGCTGCCGGATTCCAATGGAACCCTGCTCCAGGTCTGCGATGGCGAGACCCTCTGGGAGTACCAGCAGATCCTCGAATCTCAGAACTATCGCAAATTGTCGATCAAGCCGATCTTCGAGCGTCTGAACTCGCCCGACATCGACGCCAACACCCGTGACCAGATTCTCAACCAGATGGGGTTCGCCGGTCCGGATGCCCTGCTCGTTGGCCTGCGGAAGTCGGTCAGGTTCGACCAGAAAGAAGAAGATACTCTCGACGGCAAGGCCATGTGGGTGCTCCGCGGCACCTGGCGGAATCGTAACGGACTGGTGGGGCCCGATCAGCGCCCCTTGCCCGCGACCGGCCCGTTACCGGCCTTCGTGCCCAGTCTGGCCACGCTCTACCTGGGCAAGGACGACGGCTGGCCTTACAGAATGGACCTTGTCGGTAAAGTGCCCACGATCCTCCAGGACACGCGCCGGGTCGGTCCCGACGGCAAGCTTGTCGGCTCCCGCAGCTCGATCGAGAAGATCGATGCCAGCGAGATCAAGCTCGTCTACTCGAACGTCCAGCTCAACGTGGCAGTACGCCCCGAGGAGTTCGCGTTCCAGGCGCCCCCCAACGCGACCGTCGAGGACAACACCGAGTTGATCATCAGGGGCCTTGACCAGGCCATCCAGGTTCAGTCAATGCAAAAACGAGCCGAGGCGGCCCGCCAGGAAGGACCCGACCTCCAGCAGTCCATCGATATCCCCAAACCTCCCGCCGATCCCACACCCAAATAGGCCCCGCGAGCCAGACTTCCGCACGCATATCCCCGGGCGACCAACGTGTTGATTCCCGCCGCGCTCTCACCTAGAATGATCAATGTTGATTAAGTTTACCCAGAAAGTAAACATTGGGCCGGCGTGTCCACAGGAGTTGCGTTGCGGTTCGCCTGATCACCGAATGGCTCGCCTGAGATAGAGAGGAGGATGCCGATGGAGCCGACCGCTGCCACAAATAGCCCCAAGCCGAGCAAGCTCGAGGCGGTGAAGATCGCCAGTGAGTACTTGAAAACGTTCTTGGCCGACGAGCTCAACAGCGGCCTGGACCATTTCAGCGACGACGCCGCGGCCATCCTCAAATTCCACGGCTCGTATCAGCAAGACGACCGAGACCTGCGCACCCAGCTCAAGCGCGAAAAGAAGGAGAAAGCCTACCAGTTCATGGTGCGGGTGCGGGTTGTGGGCGGGAAGCTGACGGCCGATCAGTTCCTGGCCTGCCACGAGCTGGCCCGGACGCTCGGCAACGGCACACTGAGGATCACGACCCGCCAGGAGTTCCAGCTCCACGGCGTCTTGAAGAGCAGCCTGGCCGCGGCGATTCGACAGATCAACGAGTCGCTGCTCTCGACCCTGGCAGCCTGCGGCGACGTGGAGCGCAACGTCCTGTGCTGCCCCGCGCCCATTCACGACGCACTCAGAGACCAACTTCAAGACGACGCTCGCCGCTGGGCCGCACACGCCGCGCCCAGGACCTCGAGCTACTGGGAGATCTGGCTTGACGGCGAAAGGATCGAGACCCTTCCGCCGCCCGGTCCTTCCCAGGTGCCGGCCGCGGCTGATGACGCGGTCGAGCCGCTCTACGGCAAGGCGTACCTGCCGCGCAAGTTCAAGACGGCCTTCGCCTTTCCGGAAGATAGCTGTACAGACATTCATGCCAACGACCTCGGTTTCCTGGCGATCGTCGAGGACGGCCGGATTGTCGGCTACAACGTGCTGGTGGGCGGCGGCCTGGGCACCACCCCGAGCGCCCAGAAGACGTTTCCTTTTCTGGCCGTCCCGCTCTGCTACGTCGATCGTCAGCAGACGCTCGCGATCGGCGAGGCCGTGCTCAAGGTCTTTCGCGATTTCGGCAACCGCTCGGACCGCAAGCGGGCCCGGCTCAAGTACATCATCCACGACTGGGGTGTGCCCGCGTTTCGGGCCAAGGTCGAGGAGTACCTGGGCCACCCGCTGGCCGAGGCGAGGCCGGTCGTCGTGACCGACGTCGATGACCACATGGGCTGGCACGAGCAGGGCGACGGCAAGCTCTTCCTGGGCATACCGGTCGAGAATGGCCGGATCAAGGACGAAGGCGCGTTCCGGCTCTCCAGCGGTTTGCGTGCCTTCTTCGATCGCTACCGGGTCCCGGCCCGGCTCACCTGCCAGCAGTCGATCCTGCTGGCCGACCTCGACCCCGCCTGGCGTCAAGAAATCAACGCCTGGCTGGAAGAGTACGCCATCGCCACGGTCGAGCGGATCTCGAAAGTCCGCCGTTGGGCGATGGCCTGCCCCGCCTTGCCCACCTGCGGACTGGCTGTCACCGAGGCGGAACGTGCCTTGCCCTCGATTCTCGACGACCTCGAATCCGAGCTCGCCCGGCTGGGACTTGCCCAGGAACGTCTGACCGTCCGGATGACTGGCTGCCCCAACGGCTGTGCTCGTCCTTACAACGCCGACATTGGCCTGGTCGGCCGCTCCGCCCACATCGGGCCCGATGGCAAGCCCGGACCCGGAACCTACACGATCTTCCTGGGTGGGCGCACGATTGGCGACCGGCTCAACCTCGAATTCAAGGACTACGTACCCCACGACCAAGTCGTGCCCGTGCTGGTTCCGGTTTTCCAGCGTTTCCAGGCGCAGCGGCAGAACGGGGAGACCTTCGGAGAGTTCTGTGCAAGGCTCGGCGTCGCAGAGCTTGCCGGCCCTCACGATGGTCGTCTTGATCCCACCTGAAGCCGCTTGCCTCGGGTAAAGGTCAGTCCAGCCATGATTGACGACCGGGAAAGATTGGCCCTGCTCGTCGCGGCCCGTGAAGTCGGCCTCGGCGCGCTCACGCTCGGCCTCGGCGCGCTCACGTGGAGTCGGCAGCCATCTCATCGTTGTGGGGTCAAAGAGCCTCAGGTCCACTCCCGAGCGTTCCAGGTGCAGCCCCACCACGGTGCTAGGGAGACGGCCCAGCACTGGCTCGATCGCAACGTACTCGCCCTCAACCAGTCGGAACCCTTGAAACGGCGGTTTGAGGTAATCTTCGGTCGGATCAAAGAGAAAATACTCGGCGACCTTCAAGACGTCGCGATAGAGGATCGGTTTCTTCCTCTGGTCCTCCCCGCGGGTCGACTTGGATGTCACCTCGATCACGAATTCAGGGGCCTTTCCCTCGCGCCAGATCAAGTAATGATCCCGCAACGGCTTCTTGGGTACGCCACGTACCACGAACACGTCGGGCGAGACGTGCTTTCGCCGGTCACCGCGCTCGTAGAACACCAGAAGATTGCCAGATACGTAGATGTCAGGGTCCCCGGTAAAATGATCCTCCAGAGTCTCGATGAGGTCCGCCATCTTGTTGCGATGCAGGTCGGTTTCACCCATGGGTCTGCCATCCCGCGTCGAATAAGCAATGTCCTGATCTTGGTCGGTCACCGTCCGAGGAACTGTCGCCATGATCGTCTCCTCTGCTATCTCGCGGAGGCTGCGGTTCGCTAGCATGATCGAGCTGAGCCGGCCCTGATCCTGCCATGAATTGTACCAGGGAGAGCGGAAGGGGCCACCCACGATTCCCGGGTGCCAGAAAGTGGGTGGCCCGTTTCGGTTCTGGTCCCGATCTTCTGTATAATCTGAGGCAGCGGGAGAACCCGCCTTCGCCCGGATCGTCTTGGCGATCGACCGGCTCTCCCAGGCGATCGGATCGCAGCCATGTCCCTGGCGAAGACCGAGCCCTCATCTGCCGAACCGTCCCACCAGGCTCAGTCTGCGCTCCTGAAGGGCGCCGACCTCGAGCGGAGATTCCACGAACTGGTCTCCGAGTGGCGGGCGGAAGTTGCTCCGCTCTCCTCATCGACGGCGCGCGTGCAACACCCCGCCTATCGCGCGATCATCGCGCTGGGTCCGGCGGCGGTGCCGCTCTTGCTCCGTGAGCTCGAGCAACGGCCCAATCATTGGTTCGCCGCGCTCAGGTCGCTCACAGGGGCCGATCCCGTCCCCCTCCCCGATCGCGGCCGGATCGGTGCGATGACCGAAGCCTGGGTCACGTGGGGCAAGGAACACGGATACCTCTGATGGATAACCTGGAGAGCCTGTTCCCCGGCCTGCGTGGTTCAGGCTATCTCGTCACAAGCCCCGAGGATATCCGCTACAACTGCGTCGCCTGGGCTGCGGAAGACGAGGAGCACTGGTGGTGGCCCGATGAGGGTAGCTCCTGGCCGGAAGGGGCTGCTGAGGAATTATTGGTGTCAGTTCTCTTTTCGCCGAAAAAAGCACTGACACCAATAATTCTCCGCTGGTACCCATTGGACCGATGCCCCGGGTCTTGATCCCGGCCAATCGCGGCGCTACCATCATCATCCTCAGGGGGCGCCGGCATTGATGATCCGAGGGTAGCCAACCGGGCGCGAGGAAATCACCCAATGCGAAAGCTCGAATTCATCGGGACGGTGCGGAGCAACAAGGGCGAGTTCTCAGTGCAAATGGTCGTTCCTGGGCGAGATAGCTTGGTAGTGGCTCCACCAGACTGGCCGGTGAGACTTGCCCCAGGAACCTTGAACATCGGGGTCAACGACGACGGATTTCCTGAAGGCTTTGAGGAGATCGGGGAGGGCGACGGCCTGAAAAAGTTCGATGAGGGGAAATTCAGACCCGAATTGGCGATTCCCCCGCGGAGAATCGCAGGGAACACGTTGCCATCGATACCTGACCAGCCGATGAGGGGAGCTGCACAGGTATGGCGGGCAGAACTCCAGGTGGTATTCACCGACCGAGTGGCAAGGTGCTGGATGCTTCGGAGAATTGGGTCGGGCATCGTCTCGCAGATTGAACTCGTAGCCCAGGAACATCTGCGAAATCGCTTGAAGCTTTGCGACGACATGGCAGTGAAGGTCACGGTATGGGAAGCCGAATCAAAGTGGAAGCCCAAGACCCCCAAAGAGATCATCTCGGATTGGTGCGGAGCCGCCCGTGGCATTGCTGAGGATTTCGGCGCCGAAAAGGCGATGGGCTACCTGATCGGCGAGAAGTTCCTGAGCTTTCTTGAGGTCGCTGAAACCGACGGCCAATGGCGAGGCGCCATACCCGCATTCGTCGCCGAAATCAAAGCACTATTTGAGCCTTTGCAACTTGCCGAGTTCTTGAACACACCACGCCGCCTGGGAGCCTTGGGCCATACCGCCAGTGAGGAGGCGCACCGGATGTTTCGTGAGGCTCTGGAAGAGCACGAAAAGGTTCGAGAAGACGCCAGGAACCTGATGCTGCTGGATTGGGCCAAGGACTTGTTGCTGGAAGAATAAGGGCCAGCCGATGGACCAGGCCGATGAAAGATTATTGCTTCGCAATGCATAGCCTTTTATTTTCTGTCGGAAATAGTGACTGAAAAACAAGCCAGACCGCGGAAAACACGGGAATCTGCGCTGGCAGGTGTGGAGGTTGGGTTAGGTGAAAGCATCCTTCCGCCATACTTGTCATGTCGCTGCATCCAGTCTTGCTACGATGCGAAAAAGCGACTCGTCTGCCATGCCCCATTCACCCGATGGTGTGCTACAATCTTGATCTTGACGAATGGGTGCGGGAAGCCTATCGGCAAGTCGCTGGGAACCGCAGACACAATGGGTCTCGGGAGTCTCCGTCCCATGCCCCGCCGTAAGCTTGACCGGGCGGGAAAGCCAGGCTCTCGATCGTGTGAGTCTGTCTGCGTTTCCTGGTCAGTCGGGCAGTGGTAGAAGAACCATCGTTCTTCAGGCAGCTCACCGATCGCCGCCTCGAGAAACTCCTGCATTCACAACGTGTTCCGGCTTTCTGATCAAAACGAAGGGCCTCCACGGCGGGAGGGCTGAGACATCATAGCGTGGCAGCAGCGACGTGAAGACGGCAACCTCCACGCAGCTCGCACGCTCCCAAGCGTTGAGGCCACCGTCCAGAACTCGGACATGCCGTTCCGCGCACTCCATGAGCCCTGGTCTGCACGAGAAACAACGCCAGCATCCGGAAGTGTGATTCCTCGAGGAATCTGATGAACACCCAAAACGATCTCTTGTTTGGCATGATCGCGTTCCAGACTGGGGCAGTGGAGGCGGACCAGCTAGCCGAGACCTGCGCCCTGGGGTCGGCGGACGGATCGGTCTCGCTGGCTGACCGGCTCGTGGATCGCGGATACTTGACCATCGAGCAGAAGACTCAGGTTGAGAGTCTCGGGGCAGAAAAGGTGCCGGGAACGGTTTCTTGACGAGGGGTCGGTCACCCGGTAGTCTTTGTCCCATGGGACGACCGAAGCGAGCAGATGAGGGCGGCTTGATCTACCACGTGCTCAATCGCGCGAACGTGCAGATGACGATCTTCGAGCACGATGGGGACTATGAGACGTTCGAGCAAGTCCTGGAGGAGGCTGTCGATCGCACAGGAACCAGGCTGCTGGCCTACTGCGTCATGCCCAATCACTGGCACCTGATTGTCTGGCCGCGGCAGGACGGAGAGCTCTCGCGATTCGTTGGCTGGCTGACTCTGACCCACACCCAGCGGTGGCACGCCCATCGGCACACCTGGGGAAGCGGCCACGTGTACCAGGGCCGGTTCAAATCGTTCCCGGTCCAGGGCGACGAGCACTTCCTCACCGCTTGCCGCTACGTCGAGCGTAATGCTTTGCGGGCGAACCTGGTCGAGCGAGCAGAAGACTGGCGCTGGTGCAGCCTGCACAGCCGCGTGCGGTCCAGGACCAGCGGCGCATCCTGGCTGTCGGCCTGGCCGCTGGAGCGTCCCAGGCGTTGGGTGAAGCTGGTCAACACCGCGCAAAGCGAAGCCGAGCTGGCAGCCCTGCGTCGCTCGGTCCAGCGCGGCTGCCCGTTCGGGGAGGCGTCGTGGTCGGCTCAAATGGTGCGGCGCCTCGGCCTGGAGATGACGATTCGTCCCCACGGGCGGCCCAGGAAGCAAGATAACGGTTCCTGACACCTTTTCTTCTCTGACACTTTTTCTGTGTCGACGCCCCGGTGCTCTCCGCACTTCGCCTTAGCGCGAGTGAGGGGAATTGCTAGACTCCAGTTTCTCTGGGCTTCTGCCGCCATGAACCGGGACGCGGATGCGTCGCACTTCGGGTCGAGGCCGGCATTCGATCAAACGAGTGAAGCTCGGTCGCATTCTTCCATGGAGGTAACCACGATGCGGCGGATCGCGGTGTTGAATCAAAAGGGCGGCGTGGGCAAAACCACCACGACGGTGAACCTGGCCGCAGCTCTGGCGCTCGACGGACACAAGACCCTGGTCGTCGACCTTGATCCCCAGGCGCATGCCACGCTTCATCTTGGGCTGCTTCCGGGACGTTCCGGGCCCTCGCTCTACGAGGTGCTGACCGACAACATGAGCATGGCGAGTGTCCGCCGTCAGGTTGCTCCCAATCTCCATGTCTGCGGCAGCCACATCGACCTGGCCGGGGCCGAGCTCGAGCTGCTGGGAACTGTCGGCCGCGAGGTGATTCTGCGCGACCAGCTCGCAGCGGACAGCGAGCCGTTCGACTACGTCTTGATGGACTGCCCTCCGTCGCTCAGTGTCCTGACACTCAACGCCCTGTGCGCGGCCACCGAGGTCTTCATCCCACTCCAGGCCCATTTTCTCGCCTTGCACGGACTGTCGAAACTGCTGGAGACGGTGCACCTGGTGTCCCGGCGAGTCAACCGCGACCTGAAGGTCGGGGGCATCATCCTGTGCCTGTACGACGCGGGAACCCGGCACGGCAGCGAGGTCATCGAGGACCTGGAGGGATTCTTCGCCGCGCGCCGCAACAACGCGGTCCCGTGGGCCGAGGCGAAGCTTTTCCGTACCCGAATCCGCCGCAACATCCGTCTTGCCGAATGCCCCAGCTTCGGCCAGTCGATCTTCCAGTACGCTCCGAACAGCCGAGGCGCCGAGGACTACGCCTCTCTCGCCGCCGAGATCCAGGGCCGTGCGCCCGCCGCCATCTGGGCCGAACCCGGGATTGAGACGGACACGCCGCCCCCCAGCGAGTCTGCCCCTCCGGAAACCGACGCCGCCTCGGCCGCCTGAACCGAAGGACCGGATCAACGCCCGCCAAGCCGGAGCATGAGAGTATGAGGATCGGAATCATTGGGAATTTCGGTGACTCGTTCGCGAGATTCCAGTCCGCCCGAGAGTCCCGACCCACTTCCGCGATGGCTTCAAAGCCGCCCTGGAGGTCGATGTTGGCGAAGAAGTCGTTGCCGCGGCCGGCAAGGTTGGCGTCGAGCCTGTTGCCGGCTTCGCAACCACGGCAGACGAGCGGGATTTCTGCTTCTTCCTGAGCGTGCCGGTCGTCCTGCCGGGTCGGCGCGTCCCAGGATGGTAACGCCGGCTTGTTTTCGCCACACAGTCCCGCCGCAACGGCCCAGGGGTGCTGCTGGGCTTGCTGAAGAAGCACGTGCCAGACCCACCCGAGGATTCTGAATGACAGATGGAACAGGTCATTCAGCGACATGGGCGCTCGAGTCTCCTGGCGAGGAAGGAGCGCCGGCCCGCCGGTCCGAGGTCGGCGCCCTGGCAGGGACCGGCAGCGCCTGCTCGGGTACCCGCGGACGTTGCGCGGGCAGGGCCATGACCGCACCCGAGATCAATGAGACCGCGGCCTCGGAGCTCAGCTTCTGCTCCTCGTGGAACTGACGGTAGAGCGACAGCTTCTCGTCCGCAAGCTTCTGCAACTGCGTGATTTCGAGGGTTTCGGGAGTGGGTGAGAAGGTGGAGAAGCCGAACTCACGCACCTTGACGCCCCATTGCTGCTCGACGGGCCGGAGTGCTTCCTTGACGTCGTCGACCATCCGGGCCATGTCGCGAATCGTGGAGCGGTCCTGGGCCTTGACCACGTTCTGGACGATGATGACCAGTCGATTCTTGAGGCCCTCCGCCAGGTTGTCGACCTCGACGACTGCCTTGCGAAGGTCGACGATCTGGTACACAACCTTGGCGCCCACCTCGTAGACGAGTTCGTCGCTCAACTGGATCACTTGCGGCTCGAGGTCAAGGGTCGTGTCCTTGGTAGGCTGGACCTGAAACCGCTGGATGATCGGAATCTTGAAGTGGACGCCCGGGCCGACCACGCCAATGGCTCGTCCGAGGTGGAACTTCAAGGCATGTTGGCCGTCATGGACCACCACAAAGATGCCGGTCACCATCTGCAGGAATTCGAGCATTGCGTACCCCGGAACGAAGGCGGCCCTCGGGTTGATGAAGGAGCAGCCGACTCATCAATCCGCAGCAACTCGTGGGATCGGAGTGGCCCCCAGCGATGCCAGGGAGATGACCGAGATTGTACTCGCCCCGGGACATTGGGGCCCGAGGAAACCGCAGAATCGAGTGCCACCACGTCAACGCGTCGCGGAAACCGACTTGAGTACGCCGATCGGGATCATCGACGACTCCGGGGCAAAGCTGGCCACGTTCGAGATATTGTTACCGGGCTCCGTCGTCCGATCGATTTGGCCGATCATGGCCGGCCGGAGACCCGAAGGGACGAGCGGCTTGAAACCGCTCAACAGTGATCGCCCTTCCAGGAATTCGACGACCGGTCGAGACGATTTCGGATCCAAGCGGGACTGCATGGCGTGGAACTCCGGAAGCGACCACTGTTTCTTGATCCATTCGAAGTTTAGGCTGCATTCACCTCGGGTGAGGTCAAAGGAGTAAGCCAAAGTGCGCTGGGTCGGTATCGATGAGGCAGGTTATGGTCCCAACCTTGGGCCCTTGGTGATGACGGCCGTCATCGCGGAGAGCCGGGACGCGGCGGAGGCTCCGCGCGACCGCCGGGAACGCCCGACGCCCGACCTCTGGCGCGACCTCGCCGCCACGGTGGTCCGAGGCGGCGGAGATGCCGGTCGATTCTGGGTCGATGACTCGAAGGTCGTACTGCGCGGCGGCCACGGCCGCAAGCGGCTCGAGGCGACGTGTCTGGCCCTGCTCGATGCCGTGGGACGCAAGCTACCGCGGGACCAGGCGGAACTGCTCGACGCTCTGGGAGCCGGGACGCCGGAAGCGGCCGAGCTGGAGCGCTGGCTGGGCGGCTCGGGCGCTGCGGTCTCGTGGCCGCCCGCGGGCCTGCTCCAGGACCTTGGGAACCGATTGGCGTGCAAGCCGCTGGAGCCGGCCGATCGAGACTGGCGGATCACCGCGGTGCGTTCGGTGGTGCTGGGCCCGGAGCGGTTCAACGGCCGGCTGGCGACGCTCGGCTCGAAGGCAAGCGTCCACTTCACCGCTTTTGGCGAGCTGCTTCGCCACGTATGGGACCTCGCGGCCGACGGCACGCCGACCGATGTTCAGGGCGACAAGCACGGCGGCCGCCACTATTACCTCGAACCCCTGGTCGAGGCCTTCCCCGAAACCTGGATCGACCGCGGGGTCGAGGGTCCCGCGCTGAGCCGGTACCAGATTCGCGATCGGGGTCGCAGCCTGAGCCTGAGCCTTTCGCCCCGCGCTGATGGCAACAACGGGCTGGTGGCTCTGGCGTCCATCGTCAGCAAGACCGTCCGCGAGGTCTGGATGGATGTGTTCAACGCCTACTGGACGGTCAGGGTGCAGGGTCTTCTGCCCACGGCCGGCTATCCGGTGGACGCAGCGCGGTTCCGCCGCGCCATCGAGCCGATTGCTCTGGCGGGCGGGCTCGATCCCGATCTCTGGTGGCGACGCAAGTGAGCGGCTGCGGGCGGGAGCGGGCCCAGGGGGCACGCGAGCCCAGATGGAAGGCAAGGCAGGGCAAGGCGTCGGGCCAAAGCGAACAGGTTCAGCGTTCGCGGTAGACGATCCGCCCCTTGGTGAGATCGTAAGGAGTGATCTCGACGGTCACCCGGTCGCCGGGGACGATCCGGATGAAATTCTTGCGCATCTTGCCGGCAATGTGGGCGAGGATGCGGTGACCATTTTCCAGCTCGACCATGAACTGGGTATTGGGAAGCGCCTCGACGATCCGTCCTTCGGTTCTGATCGGTTCTTCTTTGGGCACGCGGATCTCCTGTGACGAGCAGCGCCGGCCAGGCGCGGAGCTGGTCGGAACGCAGAATTCAATGTCCTGTCCGCCGGGTTCGATCTGGCGCGGTCGGCCGGGCCTCAGCGGGGGAAAGAGGCCTCGAGACTCGCCAGCGGGCCGGCCTGGGATCGCCTCGCGCCGACCCGGCGGAGGCTGGAGTATGTTACTCGATCTGATCAGGATTGAACAGCGGCCAGAAAAGGGAGCTCAGGGCCGTTTCATTTTCGCAGGGTTGGGGCTTTCGAACCCTCTCCCGCGGGGAGCGGGGGGAACCCCGCTTGCGGGGTCGGGCCGAAGGCCGGGTGAGGGGCGGCCCGGGCCGGGGCGATTGGCCCTCATCCGCCGCTTCGCGGCACCTTCTCCCAGTGGGAGAAGGGATAAACCGCCTGATCGCGGGAAAATGAAACGGCCCTGAAAGGGAGCTCGAGCGGCGGTCAAGGCGTGAACGGAGGCAGGCAGCCCGGGACGTTGAGGCGCACCTTGTAAACGGCATCAACGGCCGTGATTGCCAGGCCCCGGGCGTCCGCGTCGCACCAGGCCAGGTTCGCCGGGCGCTTCGGGGTCTCGATGATTCCCAGCAGCTTGCCATGGGACTCGAAGACCCAGACACCCAGTGCGACGGCCACGTAAACCCTGCCTTGCCGATCGACCTTCATCCCGTCCGGCCCGCCGGGCTGACCAGGGTCAAGCCGCGCGAAGACTCGACTCGAGCCGGCTCTGAGGCTTCCCGAGGGCTCGACCTCGAATGCCCGAACATGGTATCGCGCCGTGTCGCAGACATAGAGAATCCGCTCGTCGGGTGAGAACGCCAGTCCGTTGGGCTTCTCGAAGTCGTCGGCGAGCAGGCGAACCGCGGCGGGGCCCGTCCCAGCCAGATCGAGCGCATAGAGTCCCTGGAAATGAAGCGCCCGCTGTGCCGGCTCGACCCCGTAAGGAGGGTCCGTGAAGCAGAGCAGCCCATCCGACCGGGCAACGATGTCATTGGGGCTGTTCAGCCGCTGGCCGGACCAGGTCTCGGCCACGGTCTCGACCCGCGACCCATCCCGATTCATCCGGGAGACCCTGCGGCCATTTTGCTCGCAGCAGACGATCCGGCCGTCCCGGGCAAACGTCTGCCCGTTGGCGGCCCCGGTCTGTTCGCGGACAACCTCGAGAGCGCCCGAGGCGCCCAGGCGATAGGTCCGCTCGGTCTTGATATCCTGGAACAGAAGCGAGCCGTCTGAACACCAGAGCGGCCCTTCCGTGAACTGGAATCCCTCCGCGAGCCGCTCGAGTGAGTCGCTTTCGATCAAGCGGGAAAGACCGGCGTCTCTCAAGATCGTGATCATGATCGAAAAACCTCCGCTCCTGCTTGATGCTCGGTCGGCCGCACACCGCGTGAGGGACACAAGACTCGCGGGCCCGGTTCGCTCCCAAGATACCCAATCTCTCTACCCCTTGCATTCCGCATCCCATTTTCCGCATCCCTCAACTGTGGTGGGGCGCCCGTTGATCCACTAGAATGAGGGGGTCGAGGATACGATCCAATCCTGCCGCCATTTTTCATCATGGTTTGGGCTCTCGTTGGTAGGAGTGCTCGCGATGCCATCGGATTCGGACTTGCCGGACCGCCAGAAAGCCAAAACATTCTTCCAGTATGGCAACGATGCCGCACTCAAGTCGAACCTCGACTATGCCATTGACATGCACAAGCAGGCTTGCAAACTTGCTCCTGATAATTTGAGTTATCGGCAAGCCTTGCGCGGGGTGCAGCGGCGGAAGTTCAACAACGATCCCTCCAAGGTCGGGATGCTTGCGGGCGCCCGCAACCAGCCGATCCGGATGCGGGCTCGGTCGGCCCGATCGAAGGGAAACCATGCCCATGCGCTGGATGTCTGCGAAGAGGCGTTCACGCACAATCCCTGGGACATCGCGGCGGCAAGAGAAGCATCGGAGGCCGCCGAGCAACTGGGCTTTCTTATTCTCGCCGAGTGGTACATCGAATCGGTGCAGGCCCAGGCCAAAGATGCCGACTTCTTTCGCCACGCGGCTCGCGTGCACGAGCGCAACGAGCACTGGCACAAGGCCATCGCGAGCTGGGAACAGGTCAAGAAGCTCGATCCCCATGACGAGAGCTCGAGCCGCCAGATCAATGCCCTCTCGGCCAGCGCGACGATCCAGCGCGCGGGACTGGAGGAGTCGCTGGAAAAGCGTTCAAGGCCGCCGGCGGCCGAGACCAAGGACGAGCTGGCCGCCAAGCTCGAGCAGCTCAAGACCGAGCAGCTCGCCCCCGAGGAGCGCTGGCTGAAGGAGACCCGGGAGAACCCGAACCAGATCTGGCCCTACCTTAACCTGGCCGAGCAGTACCGCAATCGCAGCCAGCTCGAGGCCGCCGAGAAGATCCTGGCACAAGGACTGAAGGCCAATCCCAAGGAGCCGATGCTGGTCCAGGCCTATGCCGATGTTCAGATCACGCGCATGAAACGGGCGATCGAGTCGTAAGCTCGATCAGCTCACCAAGCTGCTCAGCGATTATGAAATCAAGGAATTTCGCCGCCGCTCGGCCGCGAGCCCGGAGGATACGAACCTGCACTACCAACTTGGTCTCTGCCTTGCCCGCGCCGGGTTGCACGACGAGGCGATCGGCGAGTTCCAGCAAGCCCGTTCGAGCCCGACACTGAAGGTTCAGGCGCTCTATCAGGCTGGGCTGAGCTTCGAGGCCAATAATGCCTACAAGCTGGCCGACCGCACCTATAGCGAAGCCTTGAAAAGTCTCGAGGAAGAGGACACCGCCAACTTCCTCTCGCTGCATTACCGCCTGGGACGGGTGGCCGAGGCTCTGGGCAATTCCGACGCCGCCGAAGAGCATTACAATGAAGTCGCCGCCAAGGATTACTCCTATCTCGACGTGGCTCAGCGACTTCGAAACTTGAATTGAAGCCGGAATTCATGGTAGATTCACTCTTTCGTCCGGAAGAACGCTTCGGGAATTCGCCCCCTCAGGATTCGATCGACGATGGTCGGACACCGCTCGGTCTGTTTGTGGAAAGCCCGAGTCTCCCTGGCGGCGCGCCCCCAACCCTCATTGCTGGATCATTAAGGAGCCATGCCAAACTCTCCATCCGCGGGTAAGCGGCTGCGCCAAAGCATCAAGCGGCGGAAGCACAACCGCATCACCAAGAAGGTCATCAAGACCTCCATGAAGAAGACTCTCGAGTCGGTGAGCAAGCACAATCTCGAGAAAGCCGAGACGGACTTTCGGGCTGCGGTCGCCAAGATCGACAAGGCCGGCTCACGCCGCGTGCTCCATCCCAACACGGCCGCCCGGCGCAAGAGTAAGCTTGCCCGCGCCTGCGCAGCCGCTCAGGCCAAGGCGAAGGGCTCCTGAGCGCTCGACTCCACTGCCTGAGCCGACCTCGACACAGGGGCTGCAGCCCCCGTTCGCTTTCTGTGCGGGCCGAACCGTCATGGCCTCACTTGCCGAGTCTTATCCCACTCTGCTCGCGGCACTGGCCGATCACTACGGCCAGCCGCAGTTCGCTCCGCAAGGGCGTTCGGCGCTTGAAGCCGTGCTTGCCGCGGCTCTGGCGCGGTCGGCCGACCCTGCGCGAGCTGAAGCGGCCCTCAAGGCATTGGATCAGTCCGGTCTGCTCGAGCCCAGGACGCTGGCCGGAATCGAGCCGTCCGAGCTCCTCGATTCCCTCCGCGACGCCGGTCTGAGCCTGCCGGCACGGTCCGCGACTCTGCTGGTGCGCCTTGCCCGCTGGTACTCGAAGGCCTTCGGTGACGATGGGCTGGCCGACGATCCGGCGGCCAGGAAGATGGTCGGACGCCGCGAAGAGCTGGCCGCCATCAATGGCGTCGGGCTGGCCACGGCCGACGCAATTCTGCTGGCGATGGGCCAGCCCATTTATCCGCTGGACCGGGGTACCTATCGCATCCTCGTCCGCCATGGCTGGATCGATTCGGCGACGGAATACGACCAGGCAAGCGAACTGCTGAGCCGGCAGGCCGCCGGGAACAGCGAGGAGATCGCCCGCCTCTCGACCTGGCTCGTACAGGTCGGACGCCAGTTCTGCGTTCCGCGATCGCCCAGGTGCCAGCGTTGTCCGTTGCGTTGCGTCCTGCCCGACCAAGGCCCTCTGGAACCTGAGGTCTAAGGCCGTCCGGGGGCTGAGGCCGCACTCATATTGGACCACGGACATCGCGACGGACTGGAGATCCATGACAAGGAGCCTCAACGCGTGACTCGCCTCTTCACGGGAACACCTTGGGACCGCCCGCCGACCTGCGAGCGCTGCGGCAAGCTGGAATCGGCATGCGCTTGCCCACCGCCGGCGGCCGAGTCCAAGCGGCTCCCGCCCGAAAGCCAGACGGCCAGGCTCGGCCTGGAGAAACGGGCCAGGGGCAAGATCGTCACCGTCATCGGGAACCTCGATCCCGACGGCAACGACCTGCCCGCCCTGGCGGCCCGGCTCAAGGCCACATGCGGCACAGGCGGGACAATCAAGGAAGGCCGCATCGAGCTGCAAGGCGACCATATCCAGGCGGTGGACGCCGCGCTCCTGGCGCTTGGATACAAGACCAGACGAAAGTAGAGACTTTTTTCTCTTCGACACAGGATCCTCGGGAATCCGTCCACGATGTCCTTACACGCAATGCCGGTGATGCTCGGGGTACTGGCGATCCTGGCGATCGCCTATCGTTACTACAGCGCCTTTCTGGCGGCCCGCGTCGCCGTGCTCGACGATCAGCGGGAAACCCCGGCGCATCGATTTCGCGACGGCCAGAACTTCGACCCTACCAACCGCTGGGTCCTCTTCGGCCATCACTTCGCGGCGATCTCGGGGGCCGGCCCGCTGATCGGCCCCGTGCTGGCGATCCAGTTCGGCTACCTGCCGGGCCTGATCTGGCTGGTCGTCGGCGTCTGCCTGGCCGGCGCGGTGCAGGACATGATGGTGCTGGCACTCTCGACCCAGCGCGGCGGACGGAGTCTGGCCAGCCTGGCACGCCAGGAGATTGGCCGGCCGGCGGGTATCGCCGCGACGATCGCCATCCTGTACATCATCATCATCGCGCTGGCCGGGCTGGGGATCGTGGTCGTCAAGGCGCTCGGGGGCGAGGAGGTCCCGCTCAAGGCGGGGACGGTCCTGGTCTATCCGGAGCAATCGAGCATCGTGACCTCCATGAAGAGGGGCGGCCCGCGGATCTACGACGTCCCCGCGCAGACCACGTACCGCTTCGGTGAGGCGCCCGAGCAGGCGATGCTCTTTCACGAGCCCTTCCGGCTGGCGGTGCCCTCGGGCTCGACGGTCAAGTCCGATGCCCAGGGCAAAGGACTGGTCCTCCCCGAGCAAGCGCGGCGGCTGGTTCCCGGCAGCTCGTGGGGCACGTTCACCATCGCCTGCACAATTCCCATCGCCCTCTTCGTCGGCTGGTACATGTACCGCATCCGCAAGGGCAAGGTCGTCGAGGCCTCGATCATCGGCGGCCTGGCCGTGCTGGGAGCCACCGTCGCAGGCGCCCTGGTCCCGGGCTCGCCGCTGGAGCCCTACTTCTCGCTCTCCCGTGACGGCACGGTTCTCGCGCTCTCGGCTTATGGCTTCGTTGCGGCCGTCTTGCCTGTCTGGCTGCTGCTCTGCCCGCGCGACTATCTTTCCAGCTTCCTGAAGATCGGCACGATCTTTCTGCTGGTGATCGGCGTCATCGTGGCCAACCCGAAGCTCGAGGCACCCATGATCAGCCCGTACTTCGCGCGCGGCGGCGGGCCCTACTTCGACGGACCGATCTTCCCTTACGTGTTCATTTGTATAATGTGCGGGGCCATTTCGGGGTTTCACTCGCTGGTCTCCTCGGGAACGACGCCCAAGATGGTCAGCAAGGAGAGCGACATCCGGATGATCGGTTACGGTGCGATGTTGATGGAGGGACTGGTGGGCGTGGTCGCCCTGATCGCGGCGGCCGCACTGCCCAACGCGATGTACTACGACATTAACATCGACCTGGGCAAGCGGCCGACGTTCATGGCGAAGAACCCCGGCTTCGCGCAGTTCCTCAAGGTGTCCGAGGTTGACCCGCACGGCGGCCACGGGGCAGGGGACGGCGCGGCCCCGGCGCCCGGGAGCGAGCTGGTCGCGATGGAGCAGGACGTGCGGGAGTCGCTTCACGGGCGGACGGGCGGAGCCGTGACCCTGGCGGTGGGGATGGCCCGGGTCTTCTCGAACGCTCTTCCCGGCGTGCGCTGGCTGATCGCGTACTGGTATCACTTCGCGATCATGTTCGAGGCCCTGTTCATCCTGACGACGATCGACGCGGGAACGCGGATTGCGCGGTTCCTGGTCCAGGAGTTCCTGGGCCGCCTGTGGAAGCCGCTGGGAGATCTGGACTGGCTGCCGGCCGCGATGCTGGCGACGGGCCTGGTGGTCTGCGGCTGGGGCTACTTCATCTGGGCCGGTTCGGTCGAGACGATCTGGCCGATGTTCGGCATGGCCAACCAGTTGCTGGCCGTGATCGCGCTGGCGGTGGTCACGACGGGGCTCGTCAACGCCGGCCGCGGCCGCTACGCGGCGGTGACGCTGCTGCCTCTGGTCTTCGTCGCGACCACCACATCCACGACCGGTTATTACGAGATCACCGGCAAGTTCTGGAACATGATCAAGGCGGGCCAGGGCGAAGTCATTCGGGGCTGGCTCAACATCGGACTGACGCTCATGCTCTTGGTCTGCGTTGCCGTGATCCTGAGCACCGCGGTGATGCGGTGGATTTCCGGGCCGGAACCGAAACCGACGAGCAACCAGGTCGATCCCGAATTCGCGGAAGCGTAAGAGTCTGCGAAGCGGAAGGCAAAGGGGACATTGCTATTACCCGTCGCTGAATAGGTTATCTGGGCAGCTTTCCGTGGTCATTCTCACTGTTTGGCAAAGGCAAAGGCCCCCAAGTCCTCCTCCTTGTGAAACACCTTGGCCCTCGCATTGCCCCGGTTGGTCACGTGACAGCAGTGCCCTCCGGCCGAGGAACGGGCAGGTCGAGACATGGCTGACCTTCCAGGTGAAGAGGTCCTAGGCCCAGGATCATTGACCTCCTAGTTCTACAGCGCCGGGTCCACCACAAAGAACGCCGTAAAGCATTAAATCTGAGTACGTTAGAACGCATCGATCATTTTGAATAACGAGCCGTCGAAATCCAGAGAAACGCCCAGTT